>JBEKYO010000034.1:0-32890 GCA_049510875.1 Steroidobacteraceae bacterium | reverse complement strand
CATATTCGAGCAAACAGGTCAATATCCGATCGGCGTCGCTTCGCACGGGAATGAAGCGGGCCGCCCCGATGAGCGGGCTCGTGTAGTCGCGGAAGCTCACGACGAAGGTGCCGCCGGTCTTAAGGGCACTCGCAACGTCGGCGAACAAGCCGGCCACGGCCTCGCGACTGGGCAGGTGCGTGACGGTATCGCCCATGCAGAGGATGAGATCGGCCTGGGCGTGCACATGTTCCTTGAACGACAGGAGATCGGCTTCGACGGTGCGTACCGGCAGCGCGCCGGCATGGTTGCGCAGAATCCCGAGCAAGCAGGCAGAGCTATCGATGGCGGTCACCGTGCACCCTGAGCGCGCGAGGGGAATCGCGTGCATGCCGAATCCGGCCCCCAAATCGATGGCCGACAGCCCGTCGACCGGATGCGGACACACGGCCTCCAACTCGGCTTGACCGCGGCGGGTGGCTGCGTCGAATCCGCCTGCCATCCAGAGATATACTGGGGCGAGATGTCTCTCGTAGTGTTCGCTAACTGAAGTCATTGCATCCGAAACCGTATTTACTTTCAGGCGCGCGTCAGTAGTGCGTCCAAAGCAGCAACAATTAACTGACTTTCACCACTTAGGGATCCCACGACCTCGCCGAGCTGATCGACGGGCACGGACACGACCTCGAGCGGATGCAGTACCACGGCGGTGCCCCGGATCTTGAAGGTCGGGTTGAAGCCTGCGTAGGCAATCTTTCCAATCGCCGACGCTCGCACCAAGGGAACGACCACCCGACGTCGATAAGCGTCGAACTGAGAGGATTGCACCACAACGACGAAGGGGATGGTGTCCTTGTGTGTCCCGATATTCCGGTGGACGTCGAACTGCGGCACTACAGCGACGAGTATTCGTCCGCGATGGAGCCAGATTTGGAGTTAAATCTGTTCCACGAAGCAATTGCCGCTTCCACGGCCTTTGACTTTTGCAATCGTACCCGGCGTTCGCGGCTGACGAAGTCAGTGAGCAGCGATTCCACCACGCCGGAAAGATTGTCGGTGAATGATTTGGCCTGGCTCACCAGGTGCTCATTGAGAGTCAGATTGACCGCACGTTTTCGGGCTGTGGCGTCAAAATCAGTTTTCATATATTGCGTCCCATATGCGCACTATATGCGCATAGATTTTGCCCGGTCAAGCCGACCGATGTTCGGCCGCCAAGCGAGTATCGGGCGCGTCGCTCCGGTACAATGCAGCGCGATGTCACTACCCACCGCGGATGATCCGGGCCATGGGGCGAGTTCGCATGGCCCCCGTTGAATTGGTGGTCGCGGTGGCCGAGAACGATGTCATCGGCCGGCGCAACGGGCTGCCCTGGCATTTGTCGGGTGACCTGCGGCACTTCAAGGCGCTCACCCTCGGCAGGCCCATCTTGATGGGACGCAAGACCTACGAATCGATCGGCAGGGCGCTGCCCGGCCGCACCAATCTCGTCATGACCCGGTCCGCCGAGTTCCACGCCGCGGATTGCCGCATCGTCGGCTCGCTCGATGCCGCGCTCCGCGCCGCCGCCGGCGCCACGCTGATGGTGATCGGCGGGGCGGACATTTACCGCCAGTGCCTGCCGTTCGCGGACCGCATGCATTTGACCTTGGTGCATACCCGCATCGAGGACGGCGATGCGTTCTTCGCGGGCTGGCGCGAGCCCGAGTGGCGTGAATCCTCGCGCGAGCATCACGCGGCGGACGACAAGAACGACTTCGCCTTCAGTTTCGTCACGCTGGAGCGGGATCCTGCGCGAGCGGAGACAGCTCGCGGTTGATGGCCCGCGCGGCGCGATCGTAATCGATGTCCTCGAGCGAGCGCGCGTCCGCGCTGAGTTCGGCCAGCAGCCGGCTCTGGATCGCGCCGCGGTGCTGCGCGGCGCGGTAGGGAATTTCGTGGTGAAACATCACCATCGAGTAGCGGGGAATGAAGCGCTGCGGATGGCGCCGCTCGAGCTCCAGGGCGAGCGTCTGTTGCAGGCGAAAGCGCGGATCCGCGACCCGTTCGCGCATTTCCAGGTAATTCTCCAGCGCCATCGCGGCGATGGCATCCGTGTTCGGTTTGCGCGCGGCGTAAAAACGTGCGAACACCGATTCCCAGGCGTTGCCTTGGGCGACGCAGGCGTCGAATTCGAGGCAGTCCTCGAAGCAGCAGTTCATGCCCTGTCCGTGAAACGGCACCATGGCGTGCGCGGCGTCGCCGATGAGCGCGGCCATGCCGCGTGCGTTCCAGCCCGTGGCGGAGACGCTGCCCAGGAATCCCGTGGGATGCGCCTCAAATTCGCCCACGCAGTCCGGCATCAGGGCGTGGGCGTCGGGGAACTGGCCGCGCAGGAACTCCTCGATCGCCGCGCGGGACGTGAGCGCCTCGAAGCTCACCGGCCCGTGCTTCGGCAGGAATAGCGTCGCGGTGAAGCTGCCGCCGACGTTGGGCAGCGCGATCAGCATGAAATTGCCGCGCGGCCAGATATGCAACGCATCGTGCGCCATCAGGTAGCTGCCCTTCGGGCCGGCGGGAATCGACAACTCCTTGTAGCCGTGCTCGAGATCGGCCTCGCCGGCTTCGATGAAACCCGACGCCGCCATGCAGCGGCGCATCAGCGACCCGGCGCCGTCGGCGGCGATGAGCGGGCGCATCGGCACCTCCAGGGTGTCGCCCCGCCGCGTATCGCGGATGCGGGCGATGCCGCGGCCGAAGTCGGCGCCTTCGAGCCGATGCTCGAAGCGGACATCGAGGCCAACCGGTCCCGCCGCCGCCGCGTCCAACAGGGCCTGGTTGAGCCGATGGCGCGAAATCGAGTAGATCACCTCGCTCGCACGCCCGCCATACAACTGCAACTCCAAGGTGCCGTCCCGCCCATGAATCAGCCGCCCGCGCATCGCCACCATGGCGCCGGCAATGCCGTCATAGACGCCCGCCGCCTTGAGTGCATGAATGCCGCGGTCGGCCAACGCGAGATTGATGGACCGGCCCGATGCGCCGCGGTCGCCGCGTGGATCCGCGCGGCTTTCGTACAGCGTGACCGGCGTGCCGCGACGCTGCAATAACAGCGCGAGCAGCGCCCCGGTGGGTCCGGCGCCGACGATGCCGACGGGACTGCCGCCGGGCGCGCCGTTCATGGGCGAATGGCCCGGGTCAGTGCATCGACGGCGTTGAACACGTCGCTGTAGGAGTTGTAGAGAGGCACGGGCGCCAGTCGCAGGATATCCGGCTCGCGCCAATCGCCAATCACACCGGCCGCTCTCAGGCGTTCGTGGCAGCGCCGGGCCGCGGCCGCCGGCTGCGCAATGCGCAGGCTGAGCTGACACCCGCGCTCGCCCGGCACCTGGGGCGTCACGATCTCGATCGACTCGGGCAACAGTCCTTCGAGCAAGCGCTCGAGCAGTGAGGTCAGCGCCACGGACTTTTCGCGCAGGCGGTGCATCCCGGCGCGCTCAAAAATCTCGAGCGATGCCAGCAGGGGCGCCGTGGACAAGATGGGGGGATTGCTGATCTGCCAGCCGTCCGCGCCCGCGCTCGGCGTGAATTCGGGTCCCATCTCGAAGCGCGTGGCCTTCGCGTGGCCCCACCAGCCGGCGAGCCGCGGCAGGGCCGGGGAGTGCGCGTGCCGCGCATGCACGAAACAGCCGCCGACGGCGCCCGGTCCCGCGTTGAGATATTTGTAGCTGCACCAGACCGCGAAGTCCGCATCCCAGTCGTGCAGCTGCAAGGCGGTGTTGCCCACCGCATGCGCGAGGTCCAAGCCCACCGCGGCGCCGGCACGCCGTGCCGCCGAAATCAGCGGGGCCAGGTCCAAATTCTGCCCGGTCAGGTATTGAACCCCGGGCAATAGCACCAGCGCGAGATGCGCCCCTTCGCGCTCGAGGAGGGCAATCAGATCCTCGGTTCGAAGCGTGCGCTCGCCGGGCCGGGGTTCGGCCTCGATCAGGTGCTGGGCGGCGCTCAGGCCGTGAAACTCGAGCTGCGAAACCACGGCATGGCGGTCGGAGGGAAACGCGGACTTCTCCATCAGCACCCGATTGCGCGCGCCCTGCGGCCTGAAGAATGTGACCATCATCAGATGCAGATTCACGGTGAGGGAATTCATCGCAACTACCTCGCCCGGCGCGGCCCCGACGAGCTCGGCGAGCGGCGCGGCGAGCGCCTCGTGATACTCGATCCAGGGGCGAGCCGCGGCATGATGGCCGAGGACTCCCAAGCGCCGCCAGTCCGCCAATTCCTGTTCGACGTAGAGCGCGGCGGATTTGGGCTGCAACCCCAAGGAGTGGCCGCACAGGTACACCATCTTGCGGCCGTCCTCATCGTAGGGATGATGGAATTCCGCGGCGTAGGCGGACAAGGGGTCGCGCGCGTCGAGCGCCAGAGCGGCGGCCGCGTTGAGGTCGGGATGCTTCAGGTGGGCGCCGCCATGAGCGTGCCGCAGGCGCCGCAGCGGCGGTGTTCGGCGCTCGAATAGAAGCGCGAGAAGATCGCCGGCAGTTCGGTTTCGATGTCGCGCACGGCGATGCGCTCGAAGTACAGGCGATGGCCGCAATTCTCGCAGTACCAGGAAAATCCGTCCAGCTCATGCGGCGCGCGGCGCCGCTCGACCACGATGCCGACGGTGTTCGCCGGGCGCCGCGGCGAGTGCGGGACTTCCGGCGGCAATAGGCACACATCGCCCGCGCGAATCGGCACGTCGATGACGCGTCCGTCCTCGACGATCTTGAGGATGATGTCTCCCTCGAGCTGGAAGAACAGTTCCTCGCCCGGATCATGATGAAAATCCTTGCGCGAATTCGGTCCGCCGACGGCCATCACGATGAACTCGGTGTCCTGGAACAGCAGCTTATTGCCCACGGGCGGCCGCAGCAGGTGGCGGTTCTGGTCGACCCACAGGCGCAGATTGAAGGGCGCTGAGCGCGGCATGGTTTCATTATAGCGGGGCCGTGAAACTTCGCCGCCTGCATCGTGGTCACAAGGTCGCATGAGGATCATCGCCTGCTTGACGCTCAGCCTGCTCGCGTGGACTGCGGGGGCGGCGTCTGCGGGCGCACCCCCGCCCGTGGCGGCCGTCTGGAAGGTACGGCACGTCAACTTCGTTTACAGGGGCCGCACGGCGCGCTACTCCTGCGAGGGCTTGCGCGAGAAGTTGCGGGCGATGTTGCTCGACCTCGGGGTGCGCCGGGATCTGAAAATGGTGTCGCGGGGATGCGGGGACGCCGGGCATGCGCCCGTCGGCGGCGCAAGCCTCGGCCTCGACCTCACCTTTTCGGCGCCCGCGCTTGCGAATGCGCCGCCACCGCGGGGCGCTACGGCCGGCATCGATGCGCGCTTCGAGACGTTCACGATCACCAGCGACGCATTTCGCAACATGGGCGTCGGAGACTGCGAGCTGGTCTCGGCATTCACGCAGCAGATCCTGCCGAAACTGGCGACGCGCGCCGTGCGCCACGACATCGCCTGCGACCCGCATCGGGAGAGCGGCAACCGCTTCTGGGTGCGGGGCGAGGTGCTGCGGCCGAAGCGCAATGTTACGGGACCTTGAACCCCTTGCAGGCGACGTGCACGGGTTCGGCGCCGGGCGCATCGAGCCTGAGCGCGGTGAGACTGCCGCCCCAGACGCATCCCGTATCGAGGCTCACCACGTTGGCGTTGCTGAAGTATCCGAGGGTGGACCAATGTCCGAACACCACCCGCGGCCCGTGCCAGTGAGCATCCGCGGCCTCGAACCACGGGATGAGGGATTTCGTCTGGGTCTTTTTCGGCGAGCCCTTGGCGCGCAGCGCGAGACGGCCCTCGGCGTCGACGTAGCGCAGACGCGTCAAACAATTGACGATGAATCGCAGGCGCTCGGTGCCGGCGAGGCGGTGGTCCCACCGGTCCGGCTCATCGCCGTACATTTGCGCGAACAGGCGCTCCGGGTTCCTGCGCAAGGCGCGCTCGAATTCCCGGGCGCAGGAATGAGCGGTGGGAATATCCCATTGCGGGGCGAGTCCGGCGTGCACCAAGCACAGATTGAGCTCCGGATCCTCGTGCAGCAGGGGACGGCCTAAGAGCCATTCCACCAGTGCATCGCGGTCCGGGGCCTGCAAGATGGCATCGAGCGTGTCGTCGCTGCGCAGCCGCGCCTGTCCGAGAGCGACCGCGAGCAAATGCAGGTCATGGTTGCCGAGGACCACTGTGGCGGCATCGCCCAGTGCGCGAACGCGCCGCAGCGCTTGCAGCGATTCAGGCCCGCGGTTGACGAGGTCGCCGACGAACCAGAGCCGGTCGCGGTCGAGCGAAAACTTCAAGGCCTGCAGCAACGCCCCGAGTTCCGCGTCGCAGCCCTGAATGTCGCCGATTACGTAGAGAGCCAAGTGTCGCCGCGAACCTCAGTGAAGAACGCCCGGCATCGCCAGCCGGAATGGAGCGATGGGGGCGTCGAATTGCTGTCCGTCGTCGGCCATCATCTGATAGCTGCCCTGCATGGTGCCGACGGGGGTTTCGATGACCGCCCCGCTCGAGTAGCGGAATCCCTGGCCCGGTTTGAGGTAGGGTTGTTCGCCGACGACGCCGTCGCCGCGGGTCTCCTTCACGTTGCCGTTGGCATCGGTGATGATCCAGTGACGCGTCAGCAGCCGCGCCGGGATCTGGCCTTCGTTGCGGATGGTGATCGTGTAGGAGAACACGAAGCGCTTATCGCGTGGATCGGATTGTTCCTCGACATACGAAGTCTCGACGTCTACCCGGATTTTCAGGGCGGGTGTTGCAGGGGCCTCCATGGCGACTACCTCAAACGGACGGCCAGCACGTCGCAACGCGCGGCATGCAGGACAGCATCTTCCGTGAAATTGACCAGAATGGCGAGGCCATGGCGCTCGTGGCTGCCGACCACGATCAGGTCCACCGCTTCGTCCGCGGCAATGCGCAGGATTTCCGCCTTGATGTTGCCGGCCTCGACCCGCAGGTCGGCGCCCGTCAAACCGAGCCGGTCCGCCAATTCGCGCATTTTCTCGCGCGACCGCCTGATGAGATCCTCCTCGATCTGCACCGTGGGCATCAGCGACTCGCCCATGGGTTCGACCGGAACGAATTCAACCACGTGCAGGGCGATGATCCCGGCCTTCGAGTAAGCGGCGAGATCGCGGGCGGCGACGGCGACTTGTTCGCTGTCGAGCGACAGATCCAGCACCACCAGGAGCTTCTTGTATGCGGGCATGTCGGCCGAGTATAACGGAACGGGAGCGCTCAAACGCTGTGTAACGCGACCGCGCTGCGCATGCGGCAGTAATGTGCGGCCAGCGCTCCGAATTGCGCCGGCGACAGGGTTTCCGGTCGGGCCGCGGGATCGATGCCGCAGGCTTCGATGTCCTCCCCGGTCAGCAAGGTTTTGAGTCCGTTGCGCAGCGTCTTTCGGCGGCGCGTAAAGGCCGTCGTGACCAGCAGCCGGAGCGCGCCGTCGTCGCCGATGTCGAAGCGCGGCTCCCGGGCGGGGCGCAGCCTCACGATGGCCGACCAGACCTTGGGGCGCGGCTGAAAGGCGCCCGGCCCCACGTCGAACAGCGCCTCGACCTCGGCGTACGCGGCGAGCATCACCGTCAGCCGGCCGTATTGCTTGCCGCCGGGCGGCGCGGCCATGCGGTCCACGACCTCTTTTTGCAGCATGAAATGCATGTCGCCGATCGCGGCGCGCTGCTGCAACAGTCGAAACAGCAGGGCGGTGGAAATGTTGTAGGGCAGATTGCCCACAATGCGCAGCGGCGCGCCGTCGCCGCGCAGGCCGATGAAGTCCGTATCGAGGACGTTCTCGACGTGCACCCGCAGCTGCGAGGCGGCTCGTGCATCGGCGCTGAGCGCGCGCGCGAGGTCGCGGTCGATCTCGATCACGTCCATGGACTTGGCGCGCGACAGCAAACTCCAGGTCAAGGCGCCGCGTCCCGGTCCCACTTCGACCAGGCGCTCGCCGGCAACGGGCGCGACCGCATCGACGATGCGGCGGATGATGCCGGGGTCATGCAGGAAATGTTGACCGAAGCGCTTACGGACCTGCATCGACAGGCTCCCCTGTCGTGAGTTGGACGGCGAGCGCCAGGGCGGCGCGCAGGCTCCCGGCATCCGCGCTGCCGGTGCGCGCCAGGGACAGGGCCGTGCCGTGATCGACGCTGGTGCGCAAGATCGGCAGGCCGAGCGTCACGTTGACCGCGTGGCCGAAGCCCACGTGCTTGAGCACGGGCAGCCCCTGGTCGTGGTACATCGCCACCACCACATCGGCGCCCGAGAGGAATTGGGGCGCAAACGCCGTGTCGGCAGGCACCGGTCCGCGCAGGTTCAAGCCCTCGCTGTGCAGCGCGCGCAGCACGGGCTCGATCACCTCGATCTCCTCGCGTCCGAGGTGTCCGGCTTCGCCGGCGTGGGGATTCAAGCCGAGCACCGTGATTCGAGGCCCGGGGATCCCGAAATGGCGCTCGAGGTCCGTGTGCACGATGCGCAGGGTCGCGGCCAGCCGTTCGCGGGTGATTGCGCGCGGCACGTCGGCGAGCGCGAGATGGGTGGTCACGAGCGCTACCCTTAGGTCGCCGCTCAGCAGCATCATGACCGGCAGGGCGGCGCGAGTTCTGGCGGCGAGGTACTCGGTATGCCCGGTGAAGGCAAACCCCGCATCCAGGAGAGTGCTCTTCTGCACCGGCGCGGTGACCATGGCGGCGAATTCGCCGTTGGTGCAGCCGTCGCAGGCGCGATCCAGCATCTTGATGACATAAGCGGCGTTGCGCGGATCCAACGCGCCGGCGGTCACGGGCTGCGAGGTGGGCACGTCGAGCACCGTCATGGTGCCCCCGACATGGGCGGCCGGCCTCGAGGCGTCGTACTCGATGATGCGCAGCGGCAGGTGCAAGTCGGCCGCGGTGGCGGACAGCAACGCGACGTCGCCGGCCACCACGATGTCGGCCCGCCAGTTGAGCTGCGCCAGCATGACGCAGGTGTCCGGACCAATCCCCGCCGGCTCTCCCGAAGTGACGATGATCCGCGGGACGTACACTACTTACATCTTGACCTCAACGAAGGCCTCGTCGCGCAGGCGCCGCAGCCACAGCTCGGTTTCTTCGTCCGCCTTGCTCTCGCGGATGGCCGCAAAGGCGTGCTGCCGGCGTACATCGTCGGTGCTGTCGTAGGTGCGGGTGCCGAGCATTTGCACGATGTGCCAGCCGTACCGGGTCTTGAACGGTTCGCTGATCTCGTTCGGCTTGAGGTTCGCGATCGCCTTGTCAAACTCCGGCACGAAGATTCCGGGACCGCTCCACCCCAGGTCGCCCCCGTCGGGCGCGGACCCCGCATCCTCCGAGGTGGCCGAGGCGATGCCGGCAAAATCCTCGCCTTTCAAGATGCGATCGCGCAGTTTCCCGAGCTTTTGCCGCACGGTCTCATCGTCGTCCAACTCATTGGGCTTGAGCAGGATGTGGCGCACATGGATCTGATTGACGATGACCTGCGGTTCGCCGTTGCGCCGTTCGTTGAGCTTGACGATGTGGTAGCCGCTCGGCGTGCGCACGGGATCGCTGACCTCGCCCGGCTTCATCTTGGTGACCAGTTCCAATATGAACTGGGGCATTTGGGTGCCCTTGCGCCACCCCAATTGGCCACCGTCCAGGGCCGTCTGGCTGTTCGAATTGGCGATGGCGAGCTGGCCGAAATCCTCGCCCTTCTTGGCGCGGCTGGCGAGATCCTGGGCCTTTTTCTCGATTTCATCGAGCTGCTGCGGGGTGGCGGCCGCGGGCAGCGAGAGCAGAATATGCGACACGTTGAACTCGTCGTTCGCCGCCGAGCTTTCCTGCCGGGCGAGGTATTGGTCGAGTTCGCGCGGGGTGACGTTGATGTGGGCGATGACGTCGCGCTGACGCAAGGTGGTCAACGTCAGCTCCTTGCGCATGGATTCGCGGTATTGCTTGTAGTCGACGCCTTGGGCCTCGAGCGCGGTGGGCAATTGATCGAACGGGATCTTATTGCGCTGGGCAATTTCTTGCAGTGCGGCGTTGAGCTGCTCGTCCGACACGGTGAGGCCCACCCGCTTGGCCCGCTGCGCCTGGATTTCCTGGAGAATCAGGCGGTCGAGCACCTGCTGCCGGAGCACGCTTTGCGAGGGCAGCTCGACCTTTTGTTCCTGCAGGCGCTTGGTGACCGCGGTGATTTGCTCGTCCAGCTCGCTTTTCAGCACCAGCCCGTCGTTCACCACGGCGGCGATCCGGTCCAGCAATTCGCCGTGGACGCCGATATCGCGGGTCTGCCCATGGACCGGACCCACGAGGGCGACGGCGGTCAGCAGGCCGCACAGGGCTGCGCAGGCGCGCGATAAACGGTTTGACATGTCGATGCTGGGCTCTCTGCGGGGCATTGGGACTCTCTATGGGATGGGATCGCTCGGGTAGCCGGCCTTCGAATCGCTGACCGGGTAGCCGGGAATCTCCTTTTGCAGGAACGAATCCGCAGGCTTTCCGACCGAGCTCAAGCCCGTCAGTTCCAATTGTAATGCAATCGAGGAACTCAGTCCCGTGCTGACGTTGCTGTCGGAGGCCCGCTCCAAGTACCGGCGCTGCACGATCTGGATGCGGTAACAGCAGCTTTTGTATTCAATTCCAGTGACTTGCTCGATGGTCTCGTGATCCTGGAGGGAGTAAACCCAGCGCCCGATGGTGTTCCAATGACCGGCGATCGGCCACACGAAGGAGCCGTCATATTGCTTCAAAATACCGGACTGGAAGCGATAGGAGAGGTTCAGCACCTTGGTCGGGTCCGGGTGGTATTGGACCCCGATTTCCTCCTTATCGGTGTGGGAGGTGTAGGGATTCCATTGATAGTCGAGATTCACGCTCACGTGCTTGTAGGCCGTCAGGGCGACTTCGGAGACGATATCCGAGGCGGGATATTGCTCGCTCAGCTGGGTAATCTGGCCGAGCGGGCCGAGTTGGCTCGCCTGGGCGACGGCCAGTTGCCCCGTGGAGGTGACATAGAGCTGCCCCGGCACCAGGGGCGCGCCCAGCGTGCGCAGGTTCGCCAGGAACAGCTGCGGTGTCGCCAGCGGGTTCGGATTCGGCAGGTTGTAGTACGCCGGCGTCGGCGGGTAGGTGGTGAGCAGCAAGGATTCCTCGGGTATGGTCACCCGCGGGATCGAGATATAGCGGATCTGGCCGATGGTGGCGGACAGGTACTGGGCGCCCGACACGGTGTCGAACAGCCGGGTGGTCAGGCCGATGGCGACCTGATTGGCGTCGCTGATGCGGTCATCGCCCACGAACCGATTGGTGCGAAACAGCTCGGTCAGGTTGAGGTCGGGCAGCGCCGTGTCGAACACCGGCAGCTCGTTCTGGTTGCGGTAGGGCACGTAGCTGTACACCATGCGCGGCTCGAGGGTCTGGGTGCGCTGGCCGTTCGATCCGGCGGTGCGTTCGAATACCAGGCCGGCGTCGAGCCGCGCGTAGGGCAGCGTGCGGGTCGGCGTGCTCGGCAGGCCCGCGCCCGCGTTCTGCAAATCGTATTGCGTGAAGTGGTAGCCGGCCGCGGGCTCGAAAAAGTAGCCCGCGCCGCGCTCGGACCAGCGCAGCTCCGGGGAGACGTCCACGCGCACCCCGGTCGGGCTGGGAAGGGGCTGCTGCTCTGCGCCGCCCGGGGTCACCAGGAACACGTCGTCGATATTCTTGCGCACGAAATTCACGGCCTCGGAATTCACGGCGAACTCGAGATTGCTGCCCGTAATGGGCCACAGTCCCTCGGCGACGATCCGCGGTACGCTCGAATAGGGGCGTTCGTAGTCGTACAGCTCGCTGTCGATGGTTTGAAAGTTCTGCAGCTCGCCGCGGATGCGCCACGCGTCGTCGTAATACTGCACCTCGGCGCGGCGTTCCAGGAAGGTCACGCTGGTCTGTTCCGAACCCACCGCGAAATCCGAGAAGTAATTGACGTCGCTCACGCTGGTAATGTCGGTGTCGAAGCGCAGTCCGTGCTCGAGGTCGGTGACGTCGTTGAAATGAAAGTAGGTGCGGTTGCCGTGCTCCTGCCGGTCGTCGGGCAGGAACGTCCCGTCGATCGTCCCGTGAGAACTCGCCGTCAGGTAGCGAAACTCCTCGCCCAACTGCACGCCGCGCGCGGACAGGATGCCGGGCGTCAGCGTGAGGTCGTAGTTCGGCGCCAAATTGAAGTAGTACGGCACCTCGAGCTGGTAGCCGTTGCTGCTGGAATGCCCGAAGCTCGGAAACAGCACGCCGGTCTTGCGCTCATCGCCCAGCGGAAAGGAAATGTAGGGCGTGTAGAAGACCGGCACGTTCTTGAAGCGCATGAGCACGCCGCGCGCCGCGCCCTCTTGATTCGCGGTGTCGAGGTTGAGCGAGGAGGCCTGCAGCATCCAATCCTCGTTGCCCACCGGACAGGTGGTGTAGCGCACCTGCTCGAGCTCCACCCTGCCGTCGGGATGCACCGCCATCTGGCGCGCGACGCCGCGCCCGTTGCGATCCAGGATCTGAAAATTCGCCCGGTCGAATTCGGCGCCGCCCAGCGTGTCATAGTTGCCGTCGTCGCTTTTCAAGCGCAGTTTCGGATCCTCGAAGTCGACCGCACCCTTGACCGTCGCCTTGCCGGTGTTGTAATCGTAGGTCATCGAATCGGCCGACATCGTGCGCGCGTCCTGGCGCACCTTCACGTTGCCGCTGGCCAGGGCGTGACCCAAGGAATCCGCGGTGAAGTAATCGCTGTCGATGTGAATGAGGTGGTCGTCCGGACTCAACGGCACGGCCGGCGGCGCAGAATGCTTGGGCGGGGCGGGGCACATATCCCCGGCGTGAACCATCGATGCCGTCGCGATGCAGGAAAATAGAGCCCATGCGGCGCGAACGTGAAAAGGCTTGGGCAAAGTGAATCGCCTTACTCGGTATACTAAAGCCGCCGCACTTGCGGTGAGCGAATGGTCAAGCATGGGTCTACCGGATGCAAGCGATTCCCGACTGACGGCGCTCGCCCGATGGGTGGTCGACGATCTCGGATTTTCCGGCAGCCGCGTCGAGCCGGCCTCTGCGGACGCGAGCTTTCGCCGCTATTTTCGCGTGACCCGGGGCGCGGACACCTACATCGTCATGGATGCGCCGCCCGATAAGGAAAACGTCGCGCCGTTCGTGCGCGTCGCGCGGCTCCTCGCCGGCCTCGCCCTCAATGTGCCCATCGTCCTGGCGCGCGACGAGGCGCAGGGATTCCTGCTGCTGTCCGATTTGGGATCCTGTCAGTATCTCGATGAACTGCAGGCGGACCGCGAGGTCGAGCGGCTGTATAGCGATGCGCTGGCGGCGCTGGTGACCATGCAAACGGCGGGCGGCGCGGCGGCGCGCGAGTTGCCCGCCTACGATCGCGATCTACTGGTGCGCGAGATGGAACTGCTGCCGGACTGGTTCTTGGCGCGGCATCTGAATGCGCCGGCCGGCCCGGGCGAGCGCGTCATGTTGAATCGATTGTTCGATGCGCTGGTTGCGGCCGCCTTGTCGCAACCCCGGGCATTCGTGCATCGGGATTTTCATTCGCGCAATCTGCTGCTCACCGCGGACAATAATCCCGGCATCCTGGACTTCCAGGACGCCGTGTTTGGACCCGTCACCTACGATGCGGTGTCGCTGCTCAAGGACTGCTACATTGCGTGGCCCGTGGAGCGCGTGCACGGCTGGCTGCTGCGCTATCGCGCACAGCTCGCCCGGGCCGGGATCGACGTGGGCCCGGATGCGGCGGCATTCATCCGCTGGTTCGACCTCATGGGACTGCAGCGGCACATCAAGGTGCTCGGGATCTTTGCGCGCCTCTACTACCGGGACGGCAAGTCCGGGTACCTCAAGGATCTGCCCCGGGTGCTCGAGTACGCGCGCGCGACCGCAGCGGCCTACCCGGAAACGGCGGAGTTCGCCGCGTTCCTCACACAGCAGGTCGATCCTGCCTTCGCCGCGGCGCAGGCGCGCGCGGGCGCATGAGGCGGGTGGGCACAGGGGCGGCTCAGCGCATGAGGCGGGTGGGCCTATGAGGCGGCCGCCGCCGCGTCCCGGGGCTGCGATGATCCTGGCCGCCGGCCGCGGCGAGCGCATGCGGCCATTGACCGACAGCCTCCCGAAACCACTGCTGCGCGTCCATGGCAAGACCCTGATCGAGCGCCATGTCGAGCGCCTGGCGCAATCCGGCATCGAGCGGCTGGTCATCAACCTGGCGTGGTTGGGCGGGATGATCCGGGAGCATCTCGGCGACGGATCGCGCTACGGCCTCAGCATCCGCTACAGCGAGGAATCGCCGCACGCGCTCGAAACCGCGGGCGGCATTTTTCGCGCCTTGCCGCTGCTCGGCCCGGGCCCCTTCCTCGCCGTCAACGGCGATGTGCTGACGGATTACCCCTTCGCGCAGTTGTCGCTCGGCGCGGGGCTCGACGCCCACCTGGTGCTGGTCCCGAATCCGCCCCAGCACCCGGCCGGCGATTTCGGCCTGCAGGCGGGGCGCGCCGTGGCCTCGGCCGCGCAGCAGTACACCTTTGCCGGCGTGGCGGTGTACGCACCGGAGTTCTTCGCGGGCTGTGCGGACGGCGTATTCCCGTTAAAGCCGCTGCTCCTGCGCAGCATGGCCGCGGGACGCTGCGGCGCCGAGGTGTACACCGGTCTGTGGGAGGATGTGGGAACGCCCGAGCGCCTGCGGGCGCTGAACGGCTAGCGGGAGTACAATTCGGGCCATGTCGGAATTCAAGGGCATCCCCATCGCGCGTGCGCCGCCGGCCGCGCGCAGCGGCGAGAAATACACGACCCCGCAAGGCTTTACCGCCATCAAGGACGGCATCAAGCAGGCCGCCGCGGGCGCGGCTGCGCACCCCAAGCCGCCCTGGCTGCGCGCGCGCCTGGCCGGCGGCGCCGAGTACGCGAAGGTCCTCGACATCGTGCGCGAACACCGCTTGAGCACGGTGTGCGAAGAGGCGAAGTGTCCGAACATCGGCGAATGCTGGAATGCAGGTACCGCCACGATCATGCTGATGGGCGCCGTCTGCACGCGCGCCTGCCGCTTCTGCGCCGTGGACACCGGCAACCCGCGCGGCTGGCTCGATGCCGAGGAGCCGGAGAACGTGGCGCGTTCGGTCGCACTCATGGGGTTGCACTACGTGGTGCTCACCTCGGTCGATCGGGATGACTTGCCGGACGGCGGCGCCGCGCATTACGCGGCCGCCGTGCGCGCCGTCAAGCGGCGCAATCCGGCGACCGCCGTCGAGGCGCTGACGCCCGATTTTCAAGGCGTCCTGCGCGACGTGAGCACCGTGCTCGACTCGGGCCTCGATGTGTTCGCCCAGAACCTCGAAACGGTCAAGCGGCTCACGCATCCGGTGCGCGACCCGCGGGCGGGTTATCAGCAGACCCTCGAGGTCCTGGCCCATGCGAAGCGCCATCGGCCCGCGCTCCTGACCAAGACCAGCCTGATGCTCGGCCTCGGGGAGACCGACGCGGAAATTCTCGACACCATGGCCGACTTGCGCGCGGCATCGGTGGATATCCTCACGCTGGGCCAATATTTGCGGCCGACCCCGAATCACCTCAGCGTCGAGCGCTTCGTCACTCCGGAGGACTTCGACCGCTATCGGCAGCGGGCGCTGTCGCTGGGTTTTCTCGAGTGCGTGTCGGGTCCGCTGGTGCGCTCGAGCTATCGCGCGGAGCAGGCGCTCGCGCGCAACAACGCAGGGCTCGACAACCGCCGCTTCGCCGCGCCGCCGGGGGCCGCGCGCTGATGCCCGGCTCGCCTGGGATTGAGAGGCCGGCTCCGCGCGCCGCTGCGCGGGTGCGCTACCTGGGCTTGGCGCCCTATGAACCCACATGGCGGGCGATGCAGCGGTTCACCGATGAGCGCGATCCGTCGACGCCCGACGAGATCTGGCTCGCGGAGCACCCGCCCGTGTACACGCTCGGCATGAATGCCAGCCGCGAGCACGTGCTCGCGCCGGGCGACATTCCGGTGATTCAGATCGACCGCGGCGGCCAGGTGACCTATCACGGACCCGGACAATTGGTGGTCTATCCGCTCATCGATTTGCGCCGGCAGGGCTTGGGCGTGCGTCCATTGGTGGTTGCGCTCGAGAATGCGATCATTGCCTACGCGGGCGCGCTGGGCGTCGCGGCCGAGGGCTCGCGCCACGCGCCGGGCGTGTACGTGGGCGGCGCGAAGCTGGCCAGCGTCGGCCTGCGCATTCGCCGCGGCGCGAGCTATCACGGGCTGGCGCTCAACGTGTCGCTCGATCTGCAGCCGTTCGAGCGCATCAATGTGTGCGGACATCCGGGGCTCGCCGTGACGCGCCTGGCCGATCTGTGCGCGGTCGCCGACGTGCGCGCGGCGGCCGACGGCATGCTGCCGCACCTGCTGCGCGCGCTCGGGATCGATTCAGTGCACGAGGACCCGAACGCGGGCTACAGCGCCATCAACACCGACTTGCAGGCGGTGAGCTCCCGGTAAATGGCATCGAGCTGTTCGCGGCTCGCGGCGCGCACCAGATAGGTCACCGCCACGAAGTTGCCGTCGGCGCTGGTGCGGGTGCGCACGCTCGACTCCGCGAGCGGACCCGCATGGCGCACCACGATGGCCTCGGTGAGGGCCTTCAAGTCGCTGTCGTGGCGGCCCACGACCTTGATGGGAAAGTCGCAGGGAAAATCCTGGACGGGCGTGCCGCGCGGCGGAATCATAGCGCGGGCGTTCCGGCCAATTCGCGCGCGTACTCGCCAAAGGCGGCATGCACGCGTTTGAACAGCGGCCCCGGCTTGCCGCTGCCGACCGGCCGGCCGTCGAGCGTGGTGACGGGCAGGAGGCCGCGCGTGGCGAAGCTCAGCCAGATTTCCTCGGCCGAGCGCAGCGCCGTCTCCTGCACGGGACTCGAGTTGCAGCTCAATTTCAGGCGCACCGCAAGGTCGGTCACCACGTCGCGAGTCGTGCCCGGCAGGATGTGATGGCCGTTGGGCGGCGTATGAATCACGCCGTCGGCGATCACGTGCACCGTGGTCGATGAGCCTTCGGTGAGCTCGCCGTTTTCGAGCATGATGGTCTCGTACGCGCCCGCCTCGACGGCCAATTTTTTCAGCAGCACATTGGCGAGCAATGCCGTCGATTTGATGTCGCGCCGCGCCCACCGCGTCTCCCCGGCCGTCACGGCCGCGACGCCCTGATCGAGCAGTCGGGCGGGGGTCGGTTCCAAGGCCGTGGCATACGCGAACAGCGTCGGGGCGAGTCCGTCGGGCCACGCGTGATTGCGTCCGAGCTCGGCTCCGCGGCTCACTTGAAGGTAGATGTAGGATTCCTCCCCGCCGTTCTGCGCCGCCAGCCGCGCGCAGATCGCCGCCCACTCCGGGTGAGAGCGGGGCGCGCTCATGCGAATCGCCGCGAGGCTCCGGTTGAGCCGGTCCAAATGTTCCCGCAAGCGGAAGGCTCGGCCGCCGTACACGGGAATCACTTCGTACACCGCATCGCCGAACAGGAAGGCGCGGTCGAGCGGCGACACGCGCGCCTCGGCCAACGGCAGGAATGCGCCGTTGAGATAACACAGGGGCAAGAGGGCGCTCACGCGAACCAGAGCCGAATGGTGTCGATGAGACGCCGCCACCATCCCCCGGCGGCGACGTTCTTGAGCGGATGCACCGGCATGGTCGTGAGCGTCTGATTACCCACGAACACGCGCAGCCCCCCGGCATCGGCATCCATGCCGAGCGGCGCGATCAGCCGCGCGCGCAAATCGACGCTGGTCTTGATGTCGTTCGCCTGCCCGCGCGGCAGCGTGAGGTACAAATCGTCCTTGATGCCGACATCGACCTGCGGCTGCGCCGCTTTCCACACCCGGGCCGACCCGAGCGCGGCACCGCCCTTCACCACCAGCCGGGTGTCGTAGAAGGTGAAGCCGTAGTTGAGCAGCGCGGCGCTGGCATCTTCGCGCCCCTTCATGCTGGTCGAGCCGAGCACCACCGAGACCAGCCGCATGCCCTCGCGCAGCGCGGAGGTCACGAGACAGAAACCTGCCGAGTCGGTGTGCCCGGTCTTCAGGCCATCGACGCTCGGATCGCGACCGAGCAGGCCATTGCGATTCTGCTGCTTGATGCCGTTGTGCTCGAATTCGCGCACCGAGTAATACTTGTAGAATTGGGGAAAATCTCGAATCATGGCGACCGCGAGCAACGACATGTCGCGCGCCGTGGTGTAGTGCTGCGCGGACGGCAGCCCGGAGCTATTCTCGAAATGCGTGCCCACCATGCCCAAGCGCTGCGCGGTGTCGTTCATGAGCTGCACGAACGTCTCTTCGGTGCCCGCGACGCGCTCCGCCAGGGCGATGGTCGCGTCATTGCCCGATTGCACGATCATGCCCAGGATCAACAATTCCACCGACACGGGCTTGCCGAGTTCGATGAAGGTCCGCGACCCTTCGGACCGCCAGGCGTGCTCGCTCACCACCACCGGCTCGTCGAGCTTCAACTTGCCGGTCGAGAGCTGCTGAAAAACGATGTAGGCGGTCATCAGTTTGGTGAGACTCGCCGGCTCCAAGCGCGCCACGGCCTCCCGGGATGCCAGCACTTTGCCCGTGTGGTAGTCGATGACGATGTAGGCGCGGGCGTCCACGGTCGGCGCGGTCGGTATCGGGGTGTCGGCGAGCGCGGGCGCGGCTGCGCAGGCCGCCAGCAACAACAAACTCAGCAGGGAACGGAACATGATGACCCTATACCTTCAAAAAAGAGTCGTAGTGTAGGAGCCTGTCGGACTTAGGTCCATCTGCTGCGACGATGTCCCTAAGTCAGACAGGCTCGTAGCGGTGAACGATGCGCGACAGAAGGTCGCGGCGCCTCAATCCAAGGCGAGATGCGCATCGTGGACCCCGGCTTGGTCGAGCGCCGCGACGATGCGATCGAATTCCGGCACATCGGGCACGGGACCGATCCGCACCCGATACATGCGGCGCCCCGCGATGAAGTCATCGCGCACGAAAATCTTGCCGTAGCCGCCGCCGCGCAGCTGGTCGGCCAGGCGCTGCGCGTTCGCCGGGTCCGCAAAGGCGCCCGCCTGCACGTAGAGCGCGGCGCGTGGCGCGAGGGGCGGCGTGGCCGCGGCGCCCTCTGCAACGGCGGAGGCGCTTTGGGCCGCCGGCGCCGCCGCCGCGGTCGCGATCACGCCGGCGGGGCCGCTCGAGGGCGCCATCGGGGCGGCCGCGAGCAGCGGCACGGGCGGATCGCGCGGCGCGCCCGGGTCGAGGGCGCGCACTTCGACCATCGCGGTGCCGCCCTGAAGCATGTCGAGGCGCGATGCCGCGCTGTAGGACAGATCGATGATGCGATTGCCGACGAAGGGGCCGCGATCGTTGACGCGCACCACCACGCTGCGCCCGTTCTGCAGATTGGTGACGCGCACGTAGGCCGGCAGCGGCAGAGTTCTATGCGCGGCGGTCATGGCGTACATGTCGTATGTCTCGCCCGTGGAGGTGCGTACCTTGTGAAAGCCGGGTCCGTACCAGGAGGCCACGCCGCGCTCGACATAGTCGGCACTCGAGGCCAGCACGTAGTAGCGCTTGCCGAAGACTTCGTAGAACGGGGGATTGCCGTAGCGCGATCTCGGTTCGACGCGCGGCACGGCGTCGGGAACGGTCTGCACGGCGGCAGGGGGAGCTTCGATCGGCGGCGCCGCGGGCGGCGCTAGCGGCTGCGGCCCCCGCGGCGGCGCCGTGAAGCAGCCGGCGAGAGCGACAACGGCGGCGAGTCCGAGCGGTGCACCCAGACCGCGCGCGAGATTCACGGCTGGGAGCCCAGGGGCCGCTGCTCGCCCGCGGCGGCGCCGGGTCCCGGGGCTGGGGCGCCGAGCGTCGCCGACCTCTGCGCCGCAGCATCGAGGTCAAGGATGCGTTGCTTGACGGCGGCGGCCAGCTCGTAGACCGCCATCGCGTACAAGGCACTGTGGTTGTAGCGCGTAATCACATAGAAATTATTGTAGCCGACGCGCCAATGCACGCCGTCGGACTCGTCCGCGGCGATGAGTATCGCCGGCGCATCCGGCGGCAGCGATGCGTCGAAGTTCACACCCTTGGCCTGCAGCGATTCGACCGTGTCCTCGAGCGCGAGCTTGCGGCCGTCGAGATCCGCGCTCTTGTCGGCGTCCACCGCGGCGTCGCTGAGCACGGGCTCCCCCGCATTCCAACCGTGCTCCTTGAGGTAGTTGCCCACGCTCGCACAGACGTCGGACCAGTTGTTCCACAAATCGATGTGGCCGTCCGCATCCGCATCGACGGCATAGCGGCGGTAATTCGACGGCATGAACTGCGGCGCGCCCATGGCGCCGGCATACGAGCCCTTGACCTTCAGCGGATCGAGGCCGGTGTCGCGTGCCAGGAGGATGAATTGTTCCAGTTCGTCGCGGAAGAACGGGGCCCGGGCCGGGTAATCGAAGGCCAGCGTGGCGAGCGCATCGAGGACGCGGTAGGAGCCGGTCAGGCGGCCGTAATAGGTCTCGACGCCGACGATGGCCGCGAGATACTCGGGCGCCACGCCGGATCGGAGGCTCGCCCGATCGAGTTCCTGCCGGTGCGCCAGCCAAAAATCCGTGCCCTCGCGAATGCGCCGTTCGGTCAGAAAGATGGGGCGGTACTCATACCAAGGCTTGGCCTTCTCCGCCGGCCGGCTCATGGCGTCGAGAATCGCAGGCTGGCTCGCCGCCGCCTTCAGGAGCTTGCGCAATTGGTGCTTGCTGATCGAGTCCCGCTCGGACACCTGGTCGATGAAGCTCTTGACCTCGGGACGCCGCACGTCGATCGCGACGGCCCGGTGGGGTGCCGCGCACGCGAGCAGCAGCGCGAGACACGCGGGCTGCCAGAGACGCGAGATGCGCGCGCTCATGATCCGATCAGCTTGCGATGCGAATGCAGCGACATCAGGATGCCGAATCCGGCCAGCAGGGTGACCATCGACGTCCCCCCGTAGCTGATCAACGGCAGCGGCACTCCGACCACCGGCAGGATGCCGCTCACCATGCCGGAATTGACGAACACATAGACGAAGAAGCTCAAGGCAATGGCGCCGCCGGTGAGCCGTGAAAACGTGTCCTGGCCCTGGTTGGCGAGATACAGCGCGCGTCCGATCACGGCGCCGTACAGAGCGAGCAGCAGCAACTGGCCGAGCAGACCGAACTCCTCGCCGACCACGGCGAAGATGAAGTCGGTGGAGCGTTCCGGCAGGAATTCCAACTGCGCCTGGCTGCCGTTCATGTAGCCCTTGCCGAACACGCCGCCCGAGCCGATCGCGATCTGGGATTGGATGATGTGATAGCCGGCGCCCAAGGGGTCGTTCTCCGGATTCACGAAGGTGAGGATGCGCTGGCGCTGGTATTCATGAATGAAGTGCCATCCGGCCCAGGCGGCGCCGCCGATCAGGGGGATGGAGATCAAAATGATCTGAATCTGAAGCCCGGCGAGCAGCATGACGATGAGGCCGGAGGCGGCGATCAACAGGGCGGTGCCGAGATCGGGCTGCGTCACGATCATGGCGGTGGGTACGCCGATCATGATCCCCATGATCACCAGGTCCTTGAAGGTGGGCGGCAGCGGCCGCTCGTGCATGTACCACGCGCACATCATCGGCACGGCGAGCTTCATGATCTCCGAGGGCTGGAAGCGCATGAATCCCACGTCGAGCCAGCGCTGCGCGCCCTTGCCGACATGACCGGTCACGGCGACCACGATCAAGAGCATCACGCCGATGGCATACGCGAAGGGCGCGAACAGGCGCAGGTACTGCGGAGTCGCGAGCTTCGCCAGGGCGAGCAGCGCGGCCACGGCAATGGCGATGTTGGCCAGGTGATGCTCGACCATCTTGACGTTCTGTCCGGACGCGCTGTACACCACCAGGACGCCGATGCAGACGATGATGGCGAGCACGCCGGTCAATGGACCGTCCAACCCCAGCGCGCGCAGCGTGCGGCTGCCGGCCGTCAAGGTGCGGCGGGCGCGCGATGGTGTGAATTCGTCGAATAGCATGGCGTCCTTACCCGATCAGCGGTCGTGCAGGCGGCTCAAGCCGCCGGCCAACGGCGGCCAGATCAACGCGCCGATCACCGGCGCGAGCCAGCGGCTGAATGTGGTGACGGGGTTGCCCGTGGCGCCGTCCACCCAGAACAGCACGAATTGATAACCCGTCAATAGCGCGAAAATGGTCAGCGACTGCGACACGAGCGAGAACACCCGCAGGCGCAGCCGCAAATGCGTGGCCCAGGCGGCCATCAGGGTGAGCGCCAAGGCATGCTGGCCGAGCACCACGCCGCGCTCCACGTCGAGGGCCAATCCGGCCGCAAAGGCCAAGCCCAAGCCGCCGGCGCGCGGCGACTCGATCGACCAGTAGAACACCACCAGCACCAGAAAGTCGGGACGAAGCGCATCGACGGCCGCCGGCAGGGGTAGGACGGCGAGCGCGAGCGCCACCAGCGACGAGAGCGCCATGGGCAAGCGCCGAATGGGGTCATCGCGCATCATTTCTTGGTCACCGCGGCGCCAGCCTGGTGCGCGGGCGGCCCGGCGTGCGCCGGCGCGGCCGCGGGTGCGGCCGCGGGTGCGGCTGCGGCGTGTGCCGGACCTGGCGGCGCCGTGGGCGCGGCGGGCTGCGCCGGGGCATCGGCCTTGGGCCACACGAACATCACCTCGCGCGAGCGGTCGAGCGCGGCGGCGGGCCGCACCTCGACCTCGGCCAAGGATTGTGCCGGATCGCGCTTGACCTCGGCGATGGTGCCCACGGGATAGCCCGCGGGAAAGCCGCCGCCCAGTCCCGAGGTCACCAACAGATCGCCGGCGATTACATCGGCGCTGGTCGACAAATAAGGCAGCTTCAGGCGGCCCATGTCGCCGGTGCCGACGGCGATGGTGCGCAGGCCGTTGCGGTTGACCTGCACGGGAATCGCATGCGATGCGTCGCTCACGAGGATGACCTCGCTGGTCAATTGTTCGACGCGAGCAACCTGACCGAACACGCCGCCCGCGTCAAGCACGGCCTGTCCCACGAACACGCCGTCGCGCGCGCCCTTGTCGACCAGCACGCGCTCGCGAAACGCATCGATGTCGAGGTCCATGATGTCGCCGATGACGAACCGATTCGCGACCACCGCCGTGTTCTCGCGCAGCGCGCGCAGGCGCTGAGTCTCCGCCTCGAGCGCCTCGTAGCGCTGCAGGCGGAAGTTCGCGAGCCGCAGCTCCGACTCGAGTTTCGCCTTGTCGGCCCGCAGGGTTTCGCGCGTCGAGACGCTCTGGCGAAACCAGTCCCAGCCCTCGAAGGGGCTCGCGACGGCGACCTGCACGGGGTAGGCGACCACCGAGAGGAAACGGCGGATCTCGCCGAGATGATCGTAGCGCTTGTCGAAGATGATCAACCCCAGGGCCAACAGGCAGTACAGAACGCAGCGGAGCAGCAGCCCCGTGGTCCGACCGGAGGCGTCGGTATTACGAAATGCGACCATGGGCGGGAGCTTCCCGGGAGCCTGAGTATTGTGCGCGCCTCACGCGCAATACCCAGACAGGCTCCACGCTTGCATTACTCCAATCCGAAGATGCCCGGTCCATGTTCCTCGGTGAGTTCGAGGATCCGGCCGCCGCCGCGCGCTACGCAGGTGAGGGGGTCATCCGCCACCACGACGGGCAATCCGGTTTCTTCCATGAGCAATTTATCGACGTCCCGCAGCAGCGCGCCGCCGCCGGTGAGCACGATGCCGCGCTCGGCCACATCGGCGCCGAGTTCGGGAGGCGTCTGTTCGAGCGCCTGCTTGACGGCGCCCACGATGCCCTGCAGCGGTTCCTGCAGGGCCTCGAGAATTTCGTTGGAGTTCAGCGTGAAGCTGCGCGGCACGCCCTCGGAGAGGTTGCGGCCCTTGACGGAAATTTCCCGAACCTGCTGGCCGGGATAGGCCGAGCCGATCTCCAGCTTGATGCGTTCCGCGGTCGCTTCGCCGATGAGAATGCCGTAATTGCGCCGCACGTAGTTGGTGATGGCCTCGTCGAATTTGTCCCCGCCGATGCGCACGCTGGCCGCGTAGACGATGCCGTTCAACGAGATCACCGCCACCTCGGAGGTGCCGCCGCCGATGTCGAGCACCATCGAGCCGCGCGCCTCCTGGACGGGCAGGCCCGCGCCGACCGCGGCGGCCATGGGCTCGGGCACGATATCGACGCTGCGCGCGCCGGCGCCCTCGGCCGACTCCTTGATGGCGCGGCGCTCGACCTGGGTGGAGCCGAACGGCACGCACACCAGCACGCGCGGGCTCGGGCTCAGGAAGCGGTTGCCGTGCACCTTCTTGATGAAGTACTGCAGCATCTTCTCGGTGTAGGTGAAATCGGCGATGACGCCGTCCTTCATGGGCCGGACCGCGGTGATGTGCCCCGGGGTTCGCCCTAACATGTTCTTGGCCTCGACCCCGACGGCCACGATGATCTTGCCGCCGCGGGTCGGTTCGTCCTGCACCGCAACCACCGACGGTTCGTTGAGCACGATGCCGCGCTCGCGTACATAGATCAGCGTATTCGCGGTCCCGAGATCGATTGAGAGGTCATTCGAGAAATAACCTCTAAGGCGTTTGAACATGGGGCGTTTTTCTGGTGCGAACGGAGGTGAAAAAAGTTGGGCTAATGTAACAACCGATAAGACATATAACAAGGCAACGTGTATCATGCGGAACTGCCAAAAATGCGTACTCGCGCGCAGTTTTTGCATCCATATGAGCCTAACCCGTCAAGACGTCGAAAAGATCGCGCACCTCGCACGGCTGTCGATCACCGAACAAGAGATGCCGGTGTACGTGACCAGCCTGTCGAGTATCGTCAATTTTGTGGACGAGTTATCACGTGCCGAGGCCGAAGGTGTGCTGCCCATGGCGCACCCGCTGGACGGCCAGCGCCAGCGGCTGCGTGCCGATGTGGTCTCTGAATCCGACCACCATGAGACATACCAGGAAAATGCGCCGAGCGTGCAATCGGGTCTGTACGTGGTGCCGCGGGTCATCGAATAGGGCCTGCCGAAGACGGTGATGCTGCACAACCTTTCCATCGGCGAGCTCGCCGCGTCCCTGGCAACCGGGCAGGCCTCCAGCGTCGAAATTACGCGCCATTTCCTGGCGCGCATCGAACGCTTGAATCCGGCATTGAACGCCATCATCACCCTGACCGCGCAGGATGCGCTCGCCGCCGCCGCCGCCGCCGATCGGCGCCTGGCCGCGGGGGAGCGCGGCCCGCTGCTGGGTATCCCGCTTATTCATAAGGATATTTTCTGCACCGATGGCGTGCGCACCAGCTGCGGGTCGCGCATGCTGGACAACTTCATCGCGCCCTATGATGCGACCGTGGTGGCGCGCCTGAAGGCGGCCGGAGGCGTCATGTTGGGAAAGTCCAACATGGACGAGTTCGCGATGGGCTCCTCCAATGAGACGAGTTATTACGGCCCGGTGCGCAATCCCTGGGACACCGCCAAGGTGCCGGGAGGCTCATCCGGCGGGTCCGCCGCGGCCATGGCGGCGCGCCTTGCGCCCTACACCACCGGCACCGATACCGGCGGGTCCATCCGTCAACCGGCGGCGCTGACGGGTGTGACGGGCGTCAAACCGACCTACGGGCGCGTGTCCCGCTACGGCCTGGTCGCATTCGCATCGAGCCTCGACCAGGCGGGGGTCTTCGCGCGTACGGCGGCGGATGCGGCGGCGGTACTCAAGGTCATGGCGGGCTTCGATCCGTTGGACTCGACCAGCGTGGATGTCGCCGTTGCGGATTATCCGGCCCTGCTATCGGCGCCGCTCAAGGGCCTGAAGATCGGGTTGCTGCGGGAATTCTTCGACGGCCTGGAGCCGCGCAACGCCGCCCTCATTCACGACGCGCTGAAGGTCTATACGTCGCTCGGCGCCTCCACGGTGGAGGTGAGCCTGCCGCATCTGCCCCTGTCGGTACCCACCTATTACGTGGTCGCGCCGGCCGAATGCTCGTCCAATCTGTCGCGCTTCGACGGTGTGCGCTTCGGCCATCGCTGCGAGAATCCGAAGGACCTCGCGGATCTCTACAAGCGCTCGCGCGGCGAAGGGTTCGGCGCCGAGGTCAAGCGGCGCATCATGACGGGCACCTACGTCTTGTCGGCCGGCTATTTCGACGCCTATTATTTGAAGGCGCAGAAGGTGCGGCGCCTCATCACCGATGAGTTTCGCTCGGCGTTCGACCGGATCGATTTGTTGATCGGGCCCACCACGCCCACCCCGGCCTTCGACATCGGCGCAAAAATCGACGACCCGATCACCATGTACTTGAACGACATCTACACGATTGGCGCGAATCTGGCGGGGTTGCCCGGCCTGTCCCTGCCCTGCGGCTTCGTCGACGGGCTGCCCATGGGCCTGCAGCTGATCGGTCCGCATTTCTCCGAAGGGAAGCTGCTGAATGCGGCGCATCAGTTCCAAGTGGCGACCGACTGGCACACACATGTTCCGCGCGGGTATGAGTGATGAGCGACTGGGAAGTGGTCATCGGACTCGAAATCCACGCGCAGCTCGCCACGCGATCGAAGATTTTTTCGGGCGCATCGACCGCCTACGGGGCGCCGCCCAACACGCAAGCGAGCTTGGTCGATCTCGCCTACCCGGGCGTCTTGCCGGTGCTCAACGCCGAGGCGGTGCGCATGGCGGTGAAGTTCGGCCTCGCCATCGGCGCGGCCATCGCAGAGCGATCGGTGTTTGCGCGCAAGAACTATTTCTACCCCGACCTGCCGAAGGGCTATCAAATCAGCCAGTACGAGCTGCCGGTGGTGGGGCGCGGCACGCTCAGCATCATGCTCGACGACGGCACCGCCAAGACCATCGGCGTGACGCGCGCGCACCTGGAGGAGGACGCCGGCAAGTCGCTGCACGAGGGCCTGGCCAACGCCAGCGGCATCGATTTGAACCGCGCGGGCACGCCGCTGCTCGAGATCGTCTCCGAGCCGGACATGCGGTCGGCCAAGGAAGCCGTCGCCTACATGAAGAAGATCCACACTCTGGTGCGGTATCTCGAGATCTGCGACGGGAACATGCAGGAGGGCTCGTTCCGCTGCGACGCCAATGTCTCGGTGCGGCCGCGCGGGCAGGGGAAATTCGGCACCCGCGCGGAGATCAAGAATTTGAATTCCTTCCGCTTCGTCGAAAAGGCGATCAACTATGAAGTCGCGCGTCAGACCGAGCTGATCGACAGCGGCGGCAAGGTCGTGCAGGAGACGCGCCTGTACGATTCGGACAAGGACGAGACCCGCTCGATGCGTTCCAAGGAGGAAGCGAACGACTACCGCTACTTCCCCGACCCCGACCTGCTGCCGCTCGAGATCGACGCCGAGTTCATCGCGGCCGTGCGCCGGACCTTGCCGGAGCTGCCCGACGAAAAAGCCGCCCGGTTCGCGCGCGATCTGGCGCTGTCCCCCTACGATGCGGGCGTATTGAGTGCGAGCCGCGAGCTCGGCGCCTACTTCGAGGCGGTGGTGGCCGGTTTGAGTGCGACGCAGGCGCCGCACGGGGGGCCCGGGATGGCCGCCCAAGGCTTGCCCGAAGCAGGGACGGCGCAGCGCAGTGCGCCGCAGGCCAAGCTCGCCGCGAATTGGGTGATGGGCGAATTGTCGAGCGCGCTCAATCGCGACAACGTCGAGATCACCGGCTCGCGCGTGACGCCCGTGGCGCTGCAGGGTTTGCTCAAGCGCATCCTCGATGCGACCATCTCGGGCAAGATCGCGAAGGACGTGTTCGAGGCGATGTGGTCGGAGGGCAAGTCGGCGGACGAGATCATCGAGGCGCGCGGCCTCAGGCAGATCACCGACTCCGGCGCCATCGAGGGCGTGATCGATGCGGTGATTGCCGCCAATCCGAAACAACTCGCCGACTATCGCGCCGGCAAGGACAAGCTATTCGGATTCTTCGTCGGCCAGGTCATGAAGGCGACCGGCGGCAAGGCGAATCCGGCGCAGCTCAACGACCTCCTCAAGACCAAGCTCGGCGGTAGCCAATCAGGCTCCTAGAGATGCACGATCGCGATTCGCTGCGTCGATTCCTGTTCGAGCATTATCCGATTCGCGGACATTTGGTACACCTCGACGCGTCCTGGCGCGCGCTGATCGAACATCGGGAGTATCCCGACGCGATTCGCACGACCTTGGGCGAAGCCGTGGTGGCGTCGCTGCTGCTGGCGGCGACCATCAAGTTCGACGGAGTTTTGTCCTTGCAGTTGCAGGGGGCGGGACCCGTGCATCTGTTGTTGGCGCAGTGCACGAGCGGCATGGGCGTGCGCGGACTCGCGCGCTACCGCGAGGATTACCCGAGCGAGGGAACGGCGGGCGGCATTGCCGAGCTGATCGGCGCCGGCAATCTGACCGTGACGCTCGAGAGCGACGACGGTTCGCAGCGCTACCAGGGAATCGTGCCCATCAACGGCGCGCGCCTCGCCGATTCGCTGCAGATCTATTTCGAGAATTCCGAGCAATTGCCCACCCGCCTGTGGCTGTACGCGGACGAGCGAGGCGCGGCGGGCATGTTGCTGCAGCGGCTGCCGGGCGAGGCGGCGGCGCGCGCGGCGGGCGCCGGCGCACCGGTCGCGGACCTCGCCGCCATCGACGACGCGTGGCGGCGCGTGCAGCTGATCGGCGCGACTCTGACGCCCGGCGAACTCGGCACGCTCACCGATGCGCAAATCCTGCACCGGCTGTTCAACGAGGACGACGTGCGGCTGTTCGAACCGGCGCCGGTGTATTTTCGCTGCCGTTGTTCGCGCGAACGCGTGAGCGGCATGTTGCAGGGGTTGGGCGAGGCGGAAACCCGCGGCGTGCTCGCCGAGCGCGGGGAAGTCGAAGTGCGGTGTGATTTCTGCAATCGGGCGTACGTGTTCGACGCGGTGGACGTGGCGCAGCTGTTCAACGCCGGCGTTGCGAGCGATGCCGGCGGGTCCGTGCACTAGCGCCCGTGTCGCTCAAGGCTGCGATGTCGATGGTTGCGCTGTGCAGTTGGGCGTCGGCGTCGGCGGGTAGCACCGTGCTGGACCGGCTGGAGGCGGACCGGACCGCGGCGGGTCGCGCTGCATCGGACAGTGCGTTCTACGCCGATCGCTTCGGTAGGGTTCCGTCGGCCGCCGGCATGGCGGCGGTGGGGCGCGTGCTGTTTCGCGACCCCTCGTTATCGGCGTCGGGCAGAACGGCGTGTGCCGACTGCCATAGTCCCCGGCACGCCTTCGGGCCGCCCAACGGCCGGCCCGTGCAGCGGGGCGGCGCCGGCGGGTCGAGTCCGGGAGTGCGGGCGGTGCCCTCGATCAGGTATTTGCAAAACGTCCCGGCGTTCACCGAACATTATTTCGATGACGATGGCGACGACAGCGTCGACCAAGGCCCGGCGGGAGGATTCACGTGGGACGGAAGGGCGCAGTCGGCGCACGATCAGGCGCGGTTGCCGTTGTTGTCGCCTTTCGAGATGGGCAACACCAGCGCCCGCGCCGTGGTCGACAAACTGGAACATTGCGCCAACGCGGCGCAATTCCGTGAGGTGTTCGGCGCGCGGGTGTTCGAGGATCCGGAGCTCGCGTTCCGGGCTCTGCTCATGGCGCTGGAAACCTATGAGCAGGATCCCGAGGAATTCTATCCCTACAGCAGCAAGTACGATGCCTGGTTGCGCGGCCAAGCCTCACTCACGAGCGAGGAGTCGCGCGGGCTTGCGGCCTTCAACGATCCGGCCCGGGGCAACTGTGCGCGCTGTCATCCGAGCGGCGTGCGCGCGGGAGCCTTTCCGCAGTTCACGGACTTCGGCTTTGCGGCGCTCGGCGTGCCGCGCAATCCCGCAATTCCCGCCAACGCGGATCGCCGCTACTACGATCTGGGGCTGTGCGGTCCGCTGCGCACGGACTTGCAGGACCGCAAGGAATACTGCGGCCTGTTTCGCACGCCGACCCTGCGCAACAGCGCGATTCGCCGGGTTTTTTTTCACAACGGAGCGCTGCATCGATTGACCGACGTGGTGCGCTTCTACGCCGAGCGCGATACGCGCCCCGCGTCCTGGTACCCGCGCCCCGCCGGCGGCGGCGTGCGCAAATTCGACGATGTGCCCGCAGCCTATCGGGGTAATCTAGATCGGACCGCGCCGTTCGACCGCCACGCCGGCGATGTGCCGCGACTCAGCGAGGGCGATGTCAAGGCGATCGTGGCGTTCTTGAATACGCTCACGGACGGCTATCGGCCCTAGTCGAGTTGGAGGCTCCCATGCATGCCATGTTGCTCAATCACGTCGGCCGTCCGTTGGAATGGACCGAGCTCGCTGACCGGCATCCGGAGGCGGGCGAAATCAGGGTGAAGGTCCTGGCCTGCGGGGTGTGCCGCACGGACTTGCACGTGGTCGACGGGGAGCTGCCCGCCGCGCCGCTGCCCATCATTCCTGGTCACGAGATCGTCGGCAGGATCGATGCCGTCGGGCCGGGCGTGACCCACTTGAGTGTGGGCGAGCGTGTCGGCATCCCGTGGCTCGGCCACACCTGCGGGGTGTGTGCTTACTGCCGTATGAATCGCGAGAATCTCTGCGATCGACCGCTGTTCACGGGCTATACCCGTGACGGTGGCTATGCGACCGCGGCCATCGCCGATGCTCGCTTCGCGTTTCCGCTTGGCGAGCAGGCCACCGACGTCGCACTCGCGCCACTGCTCTGCGCCGGGCTCATCGGTTGGCGGTCCCTGGTGCTCGCGGGCGAGGCGAAGAATATCGGCCTCTACGGCTTCGGAGCCGCCGCGCACATCATCGCCCAAGTGGCGAAATGGCAGGGCCGTTCGGTGTTCGCGTTCGTGCGGCCCGGGGATGAGAAAACCCAACGCTTTGCGCTGCGCCTGGGGGCGGTCTGGGCAGGCGGATCCGATGAGGTCCCGCCCGACCCGCTCGATGCGGCCATCATCTTTGCCACCGTGGGGGATCTGGTGCCGCGGGCGCTTGGCGCCGTACGCAAGGGTGGCCGCGTGGTCTGCGCCGGCATTCACATGAGCGATATTCCGAGCTTTCCCTACCGGATCCTGTGGGAGGAGCGCGAACTCAAGTCGGTCGCCAATCTGACGCGCCAAGACGGCGTGGATTTTCTGCGTGTCGCGCCCCAGGTGGGCATCGTCACGCAGACGACGCGCTACGCGCTGCAAGAGGCGAATCAGGCGCTCGCCGACCTCCGGAATGGAAGATTCGAAGGGGCGGCTGTGCTGACCCCGTGACGCTGCCTCGTCAGGGCGCGAGGTAGGCAGCGTGCCATTCTGAGGCGTGTCGCCGGGCTTCGTCGGAGAAAAATGCGCCGAGGTTCGGCGGCGGCGTGGACTGCCCGATCGATTTTTCCGCGTTGACGATCCTGCCATAGGAGGCACTTGAGATGAACGCCTCGAACTGAGGCAATTCGCCGGCAAATCGCTGGGACAGGGCGTCCAGTTGACGGCCGCGCAGCTTGCTGAAGTTCTCGTAGGCGGCGTCTATGCTGCTCTCGGCGTTTTGGGCCGGGTAGATTTTGCGAATCAGGGTAATGGGCAGCCACAATTCCAGGAGGCGCTTGCGCGCATCGAGATTCTCCACGGCGTTACCCGTGGCATCGGCACTCGTTTGCAGGCCCATCCCGATGCTCATTTCGGCGAATTCGTCCTGCAGTTCCAGAAAATGCCGGCCGGTCGCGGATCGAAAAAACGCAAATGCAAAGTCAAGATCGTCGCGCACGACACCGTCACTCAATGCGTGTTCCGCGCTGTCCACGATGTGCAGCTCCGTCTCCCCAAACGCCTGCTGCGCGTCGTCGTGCAAACTTGGTTTGATCAATGCGCAGACCGCGGCCCAGCGTCGATGGGTCGAGTTCCACTTGGGGTCGTTAGGTGCGACATTTCTGGCCAAATAGGGAATTGCCGCATCGAGGTGCTTGAGGTCGGCGCCATAGCCCAAGTCAGCGGCGAGTTCTGAGATTTTTTGCGGGCGAGTGACGTTCACGGCGGAAGATGCGTCGGCGCCGCGCGCATTTTCCGCAAGTCCCAGCGTCGCGGCCGTCAAGACTGCCACGCCGGCAACGATAATCTTGCGAATTTTCACCATCATTCATCATGCCATAGCGGGGCGTCGCGGACGCGGGAGCCCGATTCTAGCGGTGCTGCCGGTCGCGAGCCAGCCTAAAGAGTCAACCGCAGCCCGGCGCTCGTTACGTAAGCCGATGCCGGCCGGATTTCGCCGGCGGCGCGCGGCGTGAGCTCACGCAACGGCATGCCATTCGGCACGGCGGCGCGCGGCGTCGAGGTCGGGCCGATCAGCCCAGGGATCGCGGCATTGTGTGCTTTACGGCGTACGTGTGTTATATATGGACAAATATAACGATTTCGATGAGCGATGACCGTCAGCATTCTGGGAGAAACATGACCGTGAAAAGATCAGTCCTGGCCCTGGCAGTCATGAGCGTAATCGCGGGCGTCGCGGGTGCGGCGGAAGGCTCGATCGAGGTCTATACGATATTGGACGATAGCGTCGCTCATATCGAGCACTCGCTGCCCACCAGCGACGTGCACACGTTCGGCTTCAATTCCTACAATATTCCAGGGCAGGATCAGGGGTCCCGCTGGGCGGTGGTTTCAGGCGCCGAACAGATGTCACGCTACGGTGTACAGGGGACTGACTCGTTCAGTAGCGGCGTGAGCGGCTTCTTCAAGCTCGAGGGCGCGGTGAATTCCGCCTCGGGACAGATTGCGAACAACGGCAGGTCGGTGCTGAACAACGCGAATAATCTCTCGACCATCAGCAGCGCGTCGTCCATCAACGGCCAGGCTTTTTCGCGTGCCCAGTACGTAGGCATCTCCTACCCGCTGGTCGGCTCCATCGAACTTGGGCGAACCATCGCGTTCTCCACCGAAGAAAC
>JBEKYO010000033.1:0-38775 GCA_049510875.1 Steroidobacteraceae bacterium | reverse complement strand
CGCACGCGCCCATGGAACCCTTGGATGCGGTGGTCAAGCTGACCAGCACCAGCTGTGAGATCTGGGCCGGCGATCAATTTCAAACCATCGACCAAGGCAACGCCGCGAAAACGGCCGGCCTCACTCCGGAACAGGTCAGCATCCATACCCTGTACGCGGGCGGCAGCTTCGGCCGGCGCGCGAACGTCTGGTCGGACTACATCGTGGAAGCCGTGTCGATTGCCAAGGCGCATGGCGCCGACGGCACGCCAATCAAGCTGCAGTGGACGCGCGAGGACGACATCCATGGCGGTCTGTATCGACCGATGTACTTCCACAAGCTCGAAGCGGGCCTGAACGACAAGAACGAGCTCGTCGGGTGGCGGCATGTCATCGTCGGCCAGTCCATCATGGCGGGCGGCCCGTTCGAGATGATGGTGAAGAACGGCATCGATCCCACCTCGGTCGAGGGCGCGGCAACCATCGCCTACGACATCCCCAACATCGACGTGGATCTCGCGACCACCAAGAACGGCGTGCCGGTGCTCTGGTGGCGCGTGGTCGGCAGCTCGCACACCGCCTTTGCGGTCGAGGCCTTCATCGATGAAGTCGCGCACGCCGCGGGCAAGGATCCGTTCGCGTTCCGCCGCGATCTGCTCGCGCACGAGCCGCGCATGAAGGCGGTGCTCGAACTCGCGGCCGACAAGGCGGGCTGGAACAGCGGCCCCTTGCCTAAGGGCAAGGGGCGCGGCATTGCGGTGGCCGAAGCGTTCAAAACCTACGTGGCGCAGGTGGCCGAAGTCACCGTCGATGAGGCGGGTCGCGTGACCGTGGACCGGGTGGTATGCGCGGTCGATTGCGGCATCCCCATCAACCCCGACGTGATTGTCGCGCAGATGGAGGGCGGCATCGGCTTCGGCTTGGGGGCGGTGCTGTACGGCGCCATCACCTTGAAGAATGGCCACGTGGAACAGGGCAACTTCAACAATTATCGCGTGCTGCGCATGAACGAAATGCCGAAGGTCGAGGTGCACATCGTGCCGTCGGCCGAAACGCCGACGGGGGTCGGCGAACCCGGCGTGGCGCCGATCGGCCCGGCGGTGGCCAATGCGATTTTTGCCGCGACCGGCACACGCATCCACATGCTGCCGTTCCCGAAGTCCAGCAACTCCTGAACGAGGCCATGCCCATGAACACGCGACAGACCGGACGAGCGCGACACCCCTTGCTCTGGACGCTGGTCGTGGTGGCGGCAGCCATCCTCGCCGTCGCAGGCTATGTGGTGTTTGCACCCGGTCCCACCGCTTTTGCTCCCGGCAAGCGGGTCGCCTTGGCGGATTATCAGGACAAGGATCCGAGCGGCGTGCCCGAGGAGCTCAAATCCGCGAGCCTGCTGGAGCGGGGCGAATATCTCACGCGCGCCGCGGACTGCATGGCCTGTCACACGGCCGAGGGCGGGGAACCCTTCGCCGGCGGCCGCGCCTTCGTGTTGCCCTTCGGCACGCTGTATTCCACCAACATCACGCCGGATGTCGAGACCGGCATCGGCAGCTACAGCGATGCCGATTTTTTGAATGCGCTCCACAAGGGCATCGGCCGCGGCGGCGTCAAGCTGTACCCGGCGATGCCGGACGCGAGCTATACGTACATGTCGGGTGCGGATGCGCTGGCGATCAGGGCGTATTTGTTTTCATTGAAGCCCCTGCATGCGCCGGCGCCGCACAATACCCTGGTATTTCCCTTCAATCAGCGCAGCCTGATGGGACTCTGGTGGGCGATGTTCAACCCCGATACGCGCTACCAGCCCAACGTCGAGCGCGATGCCGTGTGGAATCGAGGCGCGTACCTGGCCGAGGCCATGGGTCACTGCGGCGAGTGCCATACCCCGCGCAACTTGGCCTTCGCGTTGGACAATCGGCGAAAATTCTCAGGCGCCGTTCAAGCCGGCTGGCGCGCGTACAACATCACGCCCGATCGCAGCGCCGGCGTGGGCGCGTGGAGCGATGTGGATTTGTTGCATTATCTCTCCACGGGGCATGCCGACGGGCGCGGCACGGCGTCGGGTCCCATGGGCGAGGCGGTCGACCTCAGCCTCAGGTACTTGAAGCCCAGCGACCTGACGGCGATCGTGACCTACCTGCGCACCGTGGCGAGCGTCGCTACCGGGGACCTGCCGGAGCCGCGAGCCGCTCCGGCGCCCGCCACGTTTGCCGAAGGCGGAGGCTCCCCTGCCGACCCCGCCCGCGCCGCCGGCCGAGCGGTGTACGAAGGCGCGTGCGCCGGGTGCCACGGCTGGTCGGGCGTCAGTCCCGGAATCGCCGCCGCCACGCTCACGGGCACGCGCGCCGTCAACGATGCCACCGCGATCAATGTCGCGGAGGTCATCATCCACGGCGGCGGGCGGCACGCGGAGGCCGGGCCGTCCAACATGCCCGCCTTCGGCAGCACCTATTCGGACACCGAGATCGCGAGCGTCGCGAACTACGTGACGGCGCGCTTCGGCACGAAGGCATCCGATCTTACCGCCGAGCAGGTGGCGAAACTGCGGACGCTGGACTAGCTAGCCGAAGTTCGCGGATTCGAGGCTTGGCCGACGCTAAGTGATTGATGCACTTAGGGTGCACCCCCAAAGGTCGGCAACAGGCGTTTCCGCGGAAACGCGTGCCACCACGGTCGGCACTACAGACCTTTCCTATGAAACGTGCGCCACCACGGTCGAAGAAAATCAAAAGCTTGGGGGAAGGCCGCGCCCTCGGCGCGCGCTCAATCAGGGTCGAATCCGCGAAGGGATTCGGTTAGCTACAGAGCATCGAGCGCCAGCCACCGGCCAGCGGCTCCACGGAATCACCGCTCACCCAAGCCGCCGCCTGCAGGTCCGCGCCGTGGGAGTACGCCCACCGCGCGACGCTCAAGACCGTGGGAAGGTCGACGATGATGTTGAGGTCGCGTGCCGCCTCGGCTATGGCCGCGCCGCAACTCCTGTTTCGCTGCACCCATCGATCGAGATGCGATTCGGAGGCCAGCAGGTCGCTCTTTTCCCGATTGCATTCCTGGTGGGCCAGCACCAGATTGTGTGCCAGATCGCGCGGATATCGCGACCACGGGATGAAGTGATCGATTTCTCCGGCAGCAACCCGCCGCTGACAGTAGAGGCAGAGACCGGATTGAACCTCAGCCAGCGGTTCGGCCATGCGCAGCAACACGGTGCGCTCGGCGCCGAACAGGAATTGGCTAAGATCGGAGGTCGCCCCCAGCAGCTGCGCATTGCCCGGCAGCCGCTCGATGAAGTGCAGCCATTCTGACTGCGCCATGCGAATGATCATTCCATGAAACCTGCGCAGATTGGCGGCGACGCCCCGCTTGAGGCGTATGTTTCCGTCCACGGAGCTGTTCGCATACAGGAAGTCGAGCGTTTCACTGCGCAGCTGCTGAAGCCGCCAGAGCGGCATGGTCTGGATCAAGCTCACGGTTTCCGAGACGGCCTTTCTCCATGCCGGCGATTGCTTGGCGGCCATGAGCGCCCCAAATTGCGCACGCAGAGTGCCGACGATGGAGATGACCGCCGCCTGCTGCCCCGTGTTCTGCAATAGCGTGTTGTAGTCGCCATCCGCGACACCGCTGCCATAGGGCGCGGATTGGCGCCAATAGAGTTCGATGAATCGTTCGGCAATGGACCGGATGGACAGGTCGAGTTCTCCCCCATCATCGCTGCCGCGCTGCACCGCGAGATCGGCGATTGCAACCAGCAACGCGTATTTATAGGTTTCGACAAACCGTCCTTCGGACAGCAGTCGCTCGATCTGCCCGAGAAACGCCACTTGCTCCTCGGCGCTTGGAGCCGGAGTGGAAATCATGTCGGCCGATCCTTCTCCGCGGACGCCGGCGGGTGACAGAACACACAAGGCGCCGCCGGGGGGTCGGTCATGATGGTCACCGTACAAAATTCAACGGCCGTGCGTTGGCCGCACCGGGGTCGATCGATCCCTCGAATGCAGGCATGCGTCGAGTCATATCAGCGGAAGTATAGTGTCAAGGGGACTGCCGGTATACTTGGGCAATTCCTCAGGTCTCGCAGCTACTCATATTCATAGCATTCGAAGGCCTTGGCGAATCAAAGTCTCATTGTTGCAAAAGTCTCGCCGACATGAATACTTCCCCGACTAAACTTATCACGGCGAATCGCTGTTCCCTGCCGCCGCGCGCGCAAGAATTCCCCGGAATCGAGCGTCCAAATCCGAATCTTACATATCCGTTTTGAGTCTGAGATATGCCTACTGCCGCAGATTATCCGCGAACGATCTCTATAGTCTCCGCGTCGTGCCACGCCTACATTCACTTCCGGAGAACCCCATCAAGACCTCTAATAAATTTTCGTTTCGCCTGGTTGCCTCGATTGCTGCTGCGAGCTTCGTTGTGCTCGGTTCCGCCGCGGCGATTACCACGGCACAAGCCGCCGACGACGGCGCAGCATTGTCCAGAGTCGTCAAATACGGCGACTTGAATTTGGACAGCGCCGACGGCGCTCGCGCTCTTTTGGGCCGGATACACAGCGCTGCCAATTCAGTCTGCGCGCCGCTCGAGTCACGTAGTCTGGACCACCAGGCGAGCTGGCAGACTTGTTATAACCAAGCGATCGCCTCCGCTGTTGCACAGATTGACAGCGTAAGGCTGACTGCGGCCTATCGGACGGATGTGAATCACGCGGGTTGATTCGTGCAATGGGCGGGATGCAGAGCATTCCGCAAGATGTAGCAGTAGCAGCGAGCACCGTAAGGATACGGCCCCGAATTCACGGGAATTCGGGGCGCTTGCTGAAGCTGGTCCCACACTAAGCGCTGCTCTCCCGATGCGGTGCGCGACGAACACATTCCTCCGCGGTCCCCGACACTTCGCTCGGTGCGCCGCCCAACCATCGATGATTTCGCCGGCCACTTGCTCGACTTAAGCCATCGCTCATCGCGGTCATCGCGAAGTCCTGATGGACCTCATCGCGGGAGTCGTTGATAAAACTCGCCGCGGAGTCCTTGATAAACCTCATCCCGGGGTACGACACGATCGCTGCCATCATTTTTGGCCGCCGCGCAATGTCGCCATTCAGCGACGTATGCCCGTGCCGACACGTTGCCAGGATGCGCGGTTGGCGGAAAAATTGTCCTCGCGATAACGGAAGACCCGTCCACCAGACGGGATGCGAAGGGTTCGGTCTTGGGACCGATGAGGGACATGAGCCAGCCGACTTGCCTGCGACGTATTGACTACACGTCCAGTCACCGTCAGGCGGCCTACGGGTTGATTCTCCAAGTCTCACAGCGAGAAGATATGCGGCATATATTTAAAATTGTCGGGATTCTGGGCCAGAGCGCTGCCCTGCTCAGCCTCAGCACGGCCCTCGCCGTCGGCAACGGTTCGGCCTCGGACAATCGCACTGCAGCGAATACATACGGCAGCGCTTCTCAGTCGCCCAACGCTTCTCCGTCGTCCAAGAATTGGTCGGCCATGGGAGTCGTCGCGGATGGTGTAACCGACAACACCGCGGCCCTCAATGCATTGCCCACCGGTGTCCACATTGTGGGCGATTGCCCGGCGGGCAAGGCGATCGTCGTCAAGAACCCGTGGATTTGGCATTCTAATTTGAACCTCAAGATCCAGGCCGGCTGCACAATCGATTCCTACGTGACGGGTGGAGGCAAAATCCCCACTTATGCCATTACACAACCCAGTCTGACTTACCCCCTGACCGACATTTACGTCGACGGCCTACAGATATCCTCACACTACGCAGCCAGCGAAGATACGATCCTGAAACTCTGGGTGAACAATTTCACGCTGGTTCATTGGACCGTGACCGCCAGTGGAGGAGTCATGGTCATTCGGGGCAGCAACCAAGTGATCGCGTATGGAAAGGCGACGGGGACGTTTCCCGCGATTGGGAATCCCGGAATTCGCCACGTAGGAAACGAACCGAAAGTGGCCACCACTGCCGGGCAGCCGGCCAACGTCTACATTCACGACAACTATGTGCAAAGCGGTGATGGCGCATACCAAGTCTGCCAGCCCCTTCAGGCACTGGTATGGACCGATGTGAACAGCGATGACATCTTGTTTGAGAATGACACCGGCCTAAGTAACCAATCGAGCCTCATTCTCGTCGGCCAGAGACCCCAAGACGTCGGCAATAATACCAATTTCAGCTGCTCAAACATCGTGTTCAACAACGTGAACGGATCGGGGATGAACAAGACCATATTCATGTCGTCTCTTGGCGCCTCGAATCCAGTATCGAATATAACGTTCGAGAATAGCGTGATCGATGCGGCGGGCAGCAATCAGAACGAGGGTGCCATACAACTCGTCTCCCAACCCAACGGCACGATCAGCAATGTGTCGTTCGAGAACTACACGGTCAGGAATTACGGCGAAACGGCGCTGACGACCCAGGGCAACGTTACCCAGCTCAGTTTCGACAGCGGACAAATGGACACGCCGAGCAACGGGCACTTCGCGACCATCGTTCTGTCCGACGCGACGCAAGCGAGCATTACCAACAATACGATCGACGCGTATTTCGGTGATGCGCTGCAAATTGGACCGAACGGCAGCGACAACCCTGTCTCACAAGCTACGGTTACCGGGAACGTCTTTAATGGTATCGGGAACGGCTACGCCGCCGTGCGCATGTTCAATGTGAACCTGGCCAAAGTTGCAACAAATACTATGAATTCGATTGCGGGAGCAACGTCGGCGACGGGAATATTCTTTTCATCGAGTGGGTCCAAAGGACCGGGAACGACGAATTCCACGGCCACAGGCAACGACCTAACAGGCATCAACGGCACGACACCGATCGTTTTTGCCCCGGATCAGGGCAACAGTATTGCAAATAATCAAGAATAGACACCGAACCATCTACATCGATCGATCAATCTCCCTCAAAGATTCGGCTGCTTTCTTCCTTCCGGTCTTCCCGGCAGAGTATGTAACGCCGAAAGTCACGCATGCCATCATGCCGATAATTGCAGCATCTGCGGTCACTGTCCGGCCGGATTCACGCGCGAGTCCGTGCGAGGGTCCGTGCGAGGGTCCGTGCCTCGAGTAAGGATCCCTCGAGCCCCGATCTTAAGGTCCTGCTCAATCCGGGGGCCCGTGGCCGGCTCCGTCTTGACGAGTCTGGACCGTTCCGGGGATTGCCGCCAACGTCGCAATCTTGACGATGACGAGGTCACGTTTTGGACCTTTAACGGCATTGACGGCGTAGAACAATCGGACGGTGTCGTAGCCGACGACGCCATTGGCATCCGTGTAGCCAATGACGCCTTCGAGTCGTTGGGTGCTGGAGTCGCCCAGATTGTTGTTCGCACCTATGATCAAATTGCGATAGGTGTCGCCTTGGGACGAATCCCAGGGCGGGAGGCCGGATATTCCCTTGACCTCGACCGTGCCGACCGGCGTGAACACGGCGGTATGCCACCCGTCGCTCAAGTAGCCGGAGGAGATCTCGGCCTGCAGATGGGCGAGCTGTCTTACCGATTTGCTATCGCGAATGTAGCGCGCGCGCAGCGAGAACTCGGGAGCGCACCCCAGGGGGGCGCGCAACACGTTCGTCGCGCCCGAGCCCCAGCTATCGTTGATCTTGATTGTTTTGTCTATCCAGCAGTTCACGGCAGTCCCTCTGTTGAGTCATTGAAGTACGCCAACACCCCGCCCCGCTTGGAGGTCGGGTCTCGGTATGCTTACCACGGACACCTGAAACGCACCCCACAACGCCGGATCTGCCGACGGATTGCGCTTCAAGACCGATCGCATGGAAGCACTCAATGCCGTCACGGGACTCATCGAATCGCGTATCAGATGTCGATAGAACTCTGTCATGAGAGTCGCGCCGATCTCATCTGGTACCTGCCACAGCGAGGAGACGACGGCCCCGGCTCCGCGCGCCAATGTGGCGTACGCCATGCCGACCATGCCTTCGTTGAGCACATCCTTGCCGAGCGCCGTATCGCAGCCGCTGAACACCGCCACTTCGGCGGTCAACGTCAGCGCGGACAGATCGGCGGTGCGCAGCGCGCCCTCGATCCGATCTCCGTGTTGATCGTAAGCACTCAGAACCAGCGCCGAGAGTTGGGGCATTCGAGCGTCGAGGTGTCCGTGCGCAGCGATGTGAATGAACCGATACTGCGACCAGTCCAATTGCAACAGCCGGTCGCGCGTCGCCTGAAGCCCGCTGAGCGAATCGACCTCCGTCGCGGGAAACTCGGCCTGGATGGCAGCCGCCTCGCGCGCCGTGCCGGGAATGCGCTGATAGCGTTGTTCCGCACCCAAGGGTGGGACGGGAGGCACTACGGTGGGAGGTACTGCTGTGGGAGGTACTGCGGTGGGAGGTGCCGCGTCGATTGCGCGCGCCGGATCATCCGCCGGGTGCTCGAGATGGAGGCGCGGATCCGACCGCTCGTAGACCGGGTCCGAGACCAGCAGAATCCGCGATTGGACGGACGGCAGTTGCGGGCGCGGTTGCCCAAGGCGCGGCGCGTCGGGGCCCGGCGTACCAGGGCGCGGCGCGGCGGGGCGCGGCGTGTCGGCGCGGCGCGCGGGCGCCAATAGTAACCAGGCGGCGGGAGCCAACGCAACGTCATGCGCGGAGACTATATATCCCGGGTCGTCGCGCGAGTCTGCACTGGCGCCCGGCTGGGAGCTCGCGCCCGCGCCCGCGCCTGCGCGCCCGCCCGCGCGTAGCGCGGCAAAGGGGACGTAGTTCAGTGCGGCATCGGGAATGAAAAACCACCGTTGGCGCGGCGCCACCCACTCCGCAATGGGACCGATGATCTGATCGTACAGGACGGCACCGGTATCGAGCCGTCGTTCGCGCGGCATGTCGGCCAGCCGCTTGAGCGAATCGTGAAACGCGCGCGCGGCGGCGGTGATGGTGGCGGGATCGGTGAGACGGACCCAATGAATGCCGGCGGGTGTGACCGCCCAGGCATAGGCGGCCTGCTCGCCCAGCCAGTAGGCGATGATGGCGGCGTCGGCCGGCAGGAGCCTCTGTGCGGCAGCATTAATCTCGCTCAGGCTTCCGGCGCCTTTGCCTTGTGGGCCCGCGGTGCGCGCCGCGATCACATTGTTGAGCGTGTCGACTTGACGCTGAAGGCCCGCGATCTCGCCGGCGAGATCCCTTGCGCGCGGATCCGCGGACCCGGCGTGATCGAGGCGGCCATCGAGCGCGAATCGCAGTCCCGTGAGGTTTCGGTACAGCAGCTCGCGGCGGGTCAACTCCGCGGCCAGATCGCGGCGAATGGCGGGCGAGTATTGCTGAGCGGCGATGTCGGCGAAGGATCGAGCACGGGCGCCATCCGCACTTTGAAATGCCGCGGCCGCGATTCCGGCGGCGTCGGCCGAGTGGCCGGCCTTGCCGGCGCGGTCGAACTCCTCCCAGAGCAGATCGAGCTTCAAATCGTAGGCGGCCCGGAGCGGCAACTGGAGTTGGGCACGAAACTCCGGATTGGCCGTTTGGGTTCGAATGGCCTCGGATCGATCGAGCGCCCGGTCCACTGCCGCCAGCGCCGCGGAGGGGTTGCCCGCCAGCCGCAGATCCCGGGCCCGCTCCAGGTCAGCGGAAAATCCGTCGGTCACGCTGCCGAAGCTGCGGAAGACCGGGGCCGCGTATTCGAGGTCGCGCAGCGACTCGTCGTAGGCGCCGCTCCGGCGCTCGATCACCGCGCGCTGCAGGCGTGCCTGCGCCCGGATCAGGGGATCGGGGACGGCGTCGGGTTCGAGCAGCTCCACGAGCATCGCCAACGCGTCCCGGGGATTCCCGTCGAGCGCCGTGTGGACCGCGAGCTGAATGCGGCTGCGGGCACGCGAGGTCGGCGAGGTGGCGAGTGCCAGCGCCTCGTGATCGAACTCGATGGCTTTGTGATACTCGCCGAGGTCGGCGTACACGGTTGCCAGCGACCGCAGCGTCGCCCTGCGGCCGCGCGCATCGAAGGCGGTGGTACGGATGGCGAGCGCGCGCTCGAGAAACTCTCGCGCCTGGGTACGATCGCCCAGCGCATAATAGGTGACGCCGATGCCATACAGGCTCTGGGCCTGCTCACGCGGATTCTGGCTGCGGGTCGCTAGCTCGAGCGACTGGTCATGCAAGCGCAGCGAGGTGTCGAAGTGGCCGAGCGCGTAGTTGAGCAGGGCGGTGTTGCTCAGCGTCGGTAGGTAGAGTTGCGGATAGGGCTCGGGCTTCAGCTCTTTGAGCGCTCGGTTGAATGCGCCGAGCGCCTCCGGGAGGTGTCCAAGGCCCCAGTAGCACAGCGCCCGGTTCTGCCATGCCAAACCCTGCCGCGGCGCTTCATGCAACTGCGCGAACAATTGGCTCGCCGAGCGGGCCGCCGCCACGCACTCATGAAAACGGCTTTCATACAGATAGGACAACGCAATGTTGTTGATCTGCAGCGCCTCATCGTACGACTCGCCGCGTCGGCGGTGAAACGCGACGAGGTCTTCGAGCGTGCGGCGCGCCTTGACGAGCAGCGCCTTGGCATCGGGATTGCCCGCGGCCGGTGCGCGCGGCGTCGAAGCCGTCGCCATTTCAATCCACGCGGCGGCGGCGAGCGCCTGCGCGCGGGCGCCCCGGTACGGGTCGCGCGATCCGAGGAAGGACTGGGCCGTGGCCGCCCACTCCGCGCTACCGCGCCAATCCTGAAGATCAAAATACCGGACGCCCGCGAGCGCGAGGGCGGTCTCCCCGCGCAGGGTCGCGTCGGCGGGACGATCCAGGATCTGCTCGGCCGACAGGTACTCTTGCGCCGCGCGCAGGTAGGCCTCGCGCGCGGTGGTGGTTGGCGTGGTTGCTGTGGTAGCGGGCTTTGCAGTGGTTGCCGTGGGCCGCCCGAGGCTGATTTGCTGCGCGATCGCGTAATCGGCGTCGGCCGCCGCCAAAGACCGGTAGGCGCCGAGGCACGTGGGGTATGTCGACAGCGCTGCGAGGTCGGTAACGACGATCTCGACCGTCCCCGTGACGGCCTCGTGTTCCTTGCCCGTCACGCGCAGCGAGATTGCGTCCGCATCGCTCGGCGGGGAGATGATGAGTCGCCGTGTACCGGTCCGGCGTTCGGGATGATCGGCCTGGGCTAGCAGATGACCTGCCCCATCCCGGACTTCCACCCGCACATCGTTGCCCTGCTCCCGCACCTCGATGACCCAAGCGTGGCCAGCGGGAACAGGGATTGCCACCTGCGCGGGGGTTGTTCCCAGCGTGGTGAGCCGCTCCTGAACATAAGATTGCGCGGCATGGAGAACCTCGGTACAGGACGGTGCCGGCTCGCCAAACGCCGCCGTGGAGGCCAGTAGCAGCAGCGCGAACGGTAAGGTGTGGACGAGGCGCAAGGCTGAACGCCGATGTTGATCTAGTTGGGTGCGTCGCGGAGCGGAGTATATACTCATCCAATGCTAGTCCAGGACGCGGAAAAGGACATGACGTCGTCTGCGGTTGCCGCAGGTCCGCGCGTCGAGCCCGTTGTCATGGACGTCATGGACCCTGTCGAGCATCTGGCGGCAGTCTATCGCGATTATCCGGGACTGCGCGCATTGATCATGCGGCGCGTGCGCGATCCGCAGCTCGCGGCCGACATTCTGCAGGATGCGGCGGTAACCACCCTCGAAAAGCTGCGCGCGGGCGAGATTGCGCAGCCGAGCTGCATCGGCGGATACCTCTACCGGGTGGCGCTCAATCATCTGCGCAACTACCGGCGCAAGGATCGATCGGCGGTGTCGAGCTCGGCCGACTTGGAATCCGTTCCCAACGTCGACGATGACCCCGACACGGCGGGCATCGACCGGGCGCAGTGGGCGCACGCCGCCCGCGCTTTGTTGCAGGAACTGCCCACGGTGCGCGACCGCGACATGTTGATTCGCTTCTATTTGAACGACGAGAGCAAGGAAGACATTTGCGTGGCCATCGGCTTGACCGATGAACATTTCAACCGGGTGATCTTTCGGGCGAGAAACCGATTTCGTGAGTTCCTCGAGCGCCGCGGGTACTCGAAACCGGACTTGCTGACCCTCGCCGCCTTCGGACTGTGCGCGGGCGCCCTGTGTTCGGTACTCGCCTACGGGGGCCGGGTCGCGGTATGAGCACTGCTACCCGCCATTCATTGGTGCAGAACTATATCGCCGATCGCCTGACGGATGCCGAACGCTGCGCCTTCGAGGACCAACTCTTAAGCGATGCCAGCCTCGTTCGCGACGTCGAGGAGTCGGTCCGGCTGCGCGAAGGACTCGAGGTCCTCCGTGAACGGAAGGAACTGGCGGGACTGACGGTACAAGTGGGACAGCCGGGACAGCTGGGAGAGGCGGCACAGGCGGGACAGGCGGGACAGGCAGCGCAGGCGGGAGTAACGCATCGTCGACGACGCGCGGTCCTGATGAGTTTCGCCAGCGCCGCAGCGGCGGCATTGGCCGTCGTGGTGTTGTACGCGGTTCTGCACGGCGCGGGGCCCGCGCCTGCGGTGGTTGCGGCGTCGGTAGCGGCGCTGCGCGTGAACGCCAGCGCCCCACTCCTCGTAGTCGAGCGTTACTCCTTCGCCACGGTGCGTGAGGCCAGCGATACCTCCGTTCTCGGCTTGCCGACGAGCGGTGCGTTGGAGCTTCGGGCTCTCACGGGGTCGGTCGCCGGCGCCGGCCAGGCATTTCGCCTCACCCTCGAGCAGAGCCGGAACGGCGCAGCGATGTCCCGGGTCGGCGTCGCGGAGCACGTGGCTCCGGATGCCGATGGGTTTGCCGTCATGTATGCCGACGCCTCGAGATTGGCGCCGGGGGACTATTCGCTCCTCGTTGAGCCGGACGCCGGCAATGCGGCCGACGCCCAGCGCTTCATGTTCAAGCTGCAGCGCGCCGCCAATCCATAAGCCTGCGCAGGCTCAAGTAAGGCCCAGCCGATGAATGCTCGAGCTGCGCTCGAGTTCCACTGCCGCGACACCGGGAATGGCCCGCAGCGCCTCCACGCTGTCGATCTCGATCGAGCCGGTAAAGACACCCACGCTGGTCAGCGTCGAGTCGTCGTGAAACCCGAGCGCACGGCAGGCGCGCGCCACCTCCTCCACGTGTTCGAGAGCATCGTCCTCAACGGCGACGGCTACCCGGATTCGGCTCATTGGAGTGCTCCCCATGACGATCATCAGGGCGCCTGAATCAGCCCGGCGCCCACATCCCGGGCCGGAAGTCCCAGCGGCCGTGCACCCCTCGTCAGCAGGTCGAACAAGTCGCGCCCGCGGATCGACGGATTGGCCTCCGCGAACAAGGCGGCGATCCCCGCCGCGTACGGGACCGCCATGCTGGTACCGCTGTCCATCCGATACAGCGCGGGCCGAGGCCACGATGACCGGATGGCAACGCCCGGGGCGGCAATGTCGACTTCGCCGCCGTCCGCATTGATCCCTCCACAGGAGAACGGTGCGATCCGTAGATACACGTCGATTGCGGCGACGGCCATGATCGACGGACAGTTGCCCGGATGGTCGACGGGAGCGATGCCATCGGGGCGGACGCTGTCGTTGCCGGCGGCCGCCATGATCACGGTTCCTGCCGCCAGGGCCCGCTGCGCCACCTGCTCATAGATAGGGGAGTAGGGTGCGCCCGGCGCGACCGGCGTGCCCACCGACAGCGACACGATGGCGCAGCCGCTGCGCACCGCCCAGTCGATGCCCGCCAGAATGCTCCCGTCCGTACCCCTGCCATCGTCGCCGATGATCTTACCGATGTAGAGATCGGCATCGCCCGCGATCCCATAGCGGGGCGGCTGCGCCGGCGACGCGGGGCCGCAGGCCACACCGGCACAGTACGTGCCGTGACCCATGACGTCGTCGACGGATGCGCCGGCGACGAATGACTGCGACACGATCGATCGCCCCGCGAAGTCGGGATGCTGAAGATCGAGACCCGTGTCGAGGATGGCCACCCGCACGCCGCGGCCCGTGAATCGGGAAAAGGTGACGCGAGTGGTTTGCAATCCCCAGGTGGCATGTGCTTCGCTCAACCAATCCGAACCGGCGCCGGGCCCGCCGGGAGACCCTCGGGACCCGGGCGATGATGGGGACCCCGGGGATGCTGGGGAGGCTGCAGATGGTGCAGATGCCGCGGACGATGCCGCACCGCTCGCCAAGTGAATGGCGCGAACCGCCCGCTCCGGTTCGATCGAGGCGACCTCGCCGGCCGTGTGCATGCCCAGCACCATGACCTGATCCGGGTCGACATGAACGAGCGCCGCATCCAAGTGACGAAACAGCAACCCCTCCCCAGGGGACAAGTGATGAGGTTTCGTCGTCACGGCGAAATCCGACGACACGCCCATGCGCAGTCCCGCCACGTTCCGCAGCGTCTGAGCGCCGCTTCTGCCCAAGCCTTCACGCAGCAACACGATGTGCCGGCCGGTGTGCCGCGGCTGCGCAGGCCCGGTCCTCGATTGACGGGATTGACCGGATTGACCGGATTGACGGGTTTGATGCGATTGATTGGCTGATGGTTGGTCGAGCGTTGGGGTAGTGGCGGCTCGCTGCGGCTTGTCTCGCTCGGCCATCGATGAAGTCCTCCGTCCCGCGGCAAGTTGCCGCATCGGATAACTGTCGCCAGCAACGGAGCCGTCTCAGCAGACTACCACCCCGCGGTCTAATGACCACCAGGTGAGAGTCCTGGGATGGTGGCGACAGAAGGAATTGCGGCGGTAATTTCTTAAGGGAAACGCCGATTGGTGACGTTGCTAAGGGATTAGATAGAAACGTTACCGCCGCCGCACTTTAATTCTGGGTGACCCCGACGCGGATCGGGGTGGGCCAGGCGCGGAAACGCCGGTGGAAACGTTGCTTAGGGATTGGATAGAAACGTTACCGCCGCCCCACTTAATTCTGGGTGACTCCGACAAGGATCGGGGTGGCCACGCGCGGAAACGCCGGTGGAAACGTTGCTTGGGGATTGGATAGAAACGCTACCGCTGCCGCACTTATTGAATACTTGAGCGATTTCAGGATTGAGCGGGGCGGACCAGGGTTGGCCCACGGGGTTGGCCCACGGGGGTTGGCCCACGGGGGTTGGCCCACGGGGTTGGCCCACGGGGTTGGCCCACGGGGTTGGCCCACGGGGTTGGCCCACGGGGTTGGCCCACGGGGTTGGCCCACGGGGTTGGCCCACGATCAGCTCACTTTGGTTGCTCCTGCATCAGTACTTCAGGTGCTGTGAGCACCTAATCGGCGTGCGTTACCATGCAGCACCAAGTCAGTCCCGCAAGGGTTCGCTCGCTCAGAGCGCTCTCGCACACGCGCGCTGATTGTTGCGGGTGCCTCATCCGCCAGCGTTACCACGCAGCACCAACTACTTTATGTAGGACACCTCCGCGGGCGGCTCCGATCCGCACCTTTGAGAACCTCTGTCTGGTGCAGTTCCCCCAACAGCTATACATATCACCTGCCTCGCCGCTGGCCGTCAAGCATCCAATCCAACGGGTTACGGCAGAAATGTCGGCGGGGCGTCGCACTTAGGACGAGCTCCGCGAGGGGGATCCCATCCGCACCCTCGGGAATGCGAGGGGGCTCCCATCCGTACTCTCGAGAACCTCTGCCTGCACCGGGGTAAAATGTCGCGCCGCGATGCGGGGTGACGTTGATGACCCCACCCGCCCTCTGCGTTTCCCCGGCTCTCTTTTAGGGGTGCAATTCTCGGAGGTTGGAGCGATACTCGCGCGCCACCTACGGCGCGGTATGAAGTATCCCGCGTGCGAGACCGTAAGGTGAGATGGTACTGCGATGCGTCAGTCTCGCCGCAACCCGAACGCTCTGTTCTCGCGTCGGGCGCTTTCGTCCTTGCACAGACTCTCTGTCACTTACAATCGCGAGGAACAAACATCATGGCTAACGTTATTCTCAAGGGAAGTGAACGCGCCGCAGTTCCGCATTCGCGTGCGCTCGCCCCCGCCGATGCAACGGCGCGTATCGAAGTCAGCGTGGTCATCAGACGCCGCGCACGCGAGGCGCTGCGGGCCCGAGTGGCCCGCCTGGCGTCCGGGGACCGCGCCGTCGGAATCTTGAGCCGCGAGGAATTCGCCGAGAAGCACGGCGCCGATCCGGCCGATCTGGCGGCGGTGCGCAAGTTCGCCGCGGCGCACGGACTCACCGCAGTTCTTGAAAATCCCGCGCGCCGCACCGTCGTGCTCGCCGGCACGGTCGAGCAATTCAGCGATGCGTTCTCGGTTCAATTGCAGCAATTCTCGCATCCCGACGGCACCTACCGCGGCCGCATCGGTACGATCCAAATACCGAAAGAGCTGGATGGCGTCATCGAAGCCGTACTGGGGCTTGATAATCGACCCCAGGCGAAACCGCATTTTCGAATGCGCCCGGCCGGTAATGGCGCGAAGAAGCGTGCCGCTACCGCGGCCGCCTCGTTCACACCGACGCAGGTGGCCTCGCTGTACGGCTTTCCCAGCGGCACGGGCGAAGGCCAGTGCGTGGCCATCATCGAACTCGGCGGCGGCTATCGGGCGGCGGACTTGAAGACGTACTTCAAGGAGCTGGATGTCGGCTCCCCCAAGGTCTCGGCAGTCTCCGTGGACCACGGCAAGAATGCGCCGACGGGCGCAGTGGATGGTCCGGACGGTGAAGTCATGCTCGACATCGAGATGGTGGGCGCCATCGCGCCCGAGGCGAACATCGTCGTGTACTTCACCCCCAACACCGACGCCGGCTTTCTCGACGCGGTGACCACCGCGATTCATGACACCACCAACAAGCCCAGCGTGTTGTCCATCAGCTGGGGCGGCGCCGAATCGACCTGGACCGCCCAAGCGATGACGGCCATGGACGATGCCTTTCAGGCTGCCGCGGCCATGGGGATCACCGTGTGCGTAGCTTCCGGCGACAACGGCTCGTCCGACGGTGTCAGCGGGGGCGCCGGTCATGTGGACTTTCCGGCGTCGAGCCCGTACGCGCTCGGCTGCGGCGGCACGACGCTTAAGGCCACGCCGACCTCGATTTCCAGCGAGGTGGTCTGGAATGACGGCACCAATGGCGGCGCGAGCGGCGGCGGCATCAGCAGCTTCTTCCCCACGCCGGTTTGGCAGACCGGCAAGACGGTCACCCAGAGCGACGGCACGTCCATCACCCTGACGAAACGCGGCGTACCCGACGTCGCAGGCGACGCTGATCCCGACACGGGATACAACGTGCGCGTCGATGGCACGAACGCCGTGTTCGGCGGCACGAGCGCGGTCGCTCCGCTGTGGGCGGGCTTGATCGCGCGCATCAATCAGGCCACGGAGACGCCCATCGGGTATTTGAATCCGCAGCTCTACAGCAAGCCCCAGGCGCTGCGCGATATTACTCATGGCAGTAACGGCGAGTGGGAAGCGACCACGGGATGGGACGCGTGCACCGGGCTCGGCAGTCCGAACGGGCCGGAGATACGCAGCGCGGTTTGAGGGTCACGCCCGAGCGGCAGCGAAAGCTCCGCTCGGGCGGAGGAGGCGAGGCACCCGCCTCTCCCATCTCCCATCTCCCATCTCCCATCTCCCATCTCCCATCTCCCATCTCCCATCTCCGATCTACCATCCGCCAGGCCGCCGCAGTCGCGTCGCACCATTTGAGCGCTCTCGCCGCCATGCGGCGCAGGCCCGCACCGGTTACGTGTGGGCTCGAGCTGCGATCACAAAAATATTCTTGAAAGGCGTGACAGTTTTGATGGAGAAACGTCGCTTGTATTAGACGGGTCTACCAATGACGGTCAGCACAGGGAGTGTTCGTGCCATGCCATCCATAACTATGATGAACCCGTTTCGTTGCCGCATGTGGGAGTTCCACGATCGTCTCGATGCCCATATCAGCGAAGCCACCTGCCGCGCGGAGATCGCCAGTTTCGGAGCACACGGGCAATATGTTGCAGTGCTCGGCCGATCCTTGAGGGGCGAAGCCAGTCACGACGTCGAGCTCATCACGGGAGCACGACGGCTCTTCGTCGCCAGGCATCTGAACAAACCGCTTGCCGTAGACATCCGCGCGTTGTCCGACAAAGAAGCGCTGATCGCCATGGACACCGAGAACCGCCTGCGCAAGGACATCAGCCCTTATGAGCGGGCGTTGAGCTATGCGCGCTGGCTGCGCACCGACTACTTCAAGTCGCAGGATGACATCGCGCGGGCATTGAAAATCTCTGCGTCGCAGGTCTCCCGGGTGCTCAAGTTGGCGCAGCTCCCCGCCGTCATCGTCGAGGCATTCGGCAACCCCACCGAGATTCGTGAAAACTGGGCACGAAGTCTACTCCGCCGACTCGAGGAACCCGCCACGAGACAGACGCTGGTGGACACCGCGCGCGCCATCGTCGCAAAAAAGGACCGTCCGCCCGTCAAGGACGTGTACCGGCAGTTGCTCACCGCCTCGGCCAAGGGAAGAAAACCAAAACCCCAGCGTCACGACGTCGTCGTTCGGAGCGAGAACGGCGCAGCTCTGTTCAGAATTCGGCACCAGCGCGATTCCGTCGCCCTGCTCCTCCCCATAGAGAAAGTGGCAGAGCGAACGTTGCGCGAAATTTCCACGGCCGTCGCGGCGATTTTGCAAGCCGCAAGCGTACAAGTGTCTGATCCCGCTCCTGCTACTCGCGCTAATCCGGCAAGTGAGCGTGCGTCTCGGGGGCCGAAAAAACGCGATCGTCGGGAAGATGCCACCCTCCGAGTACCGATTTGACGCCCCGCGTCAAGGAACTCAGGGTCGATCTCCGGACTGCCCGAGCAGGCGACAACCGGCGAGTTTGAATTCATGGCTGTCGAATCGGTGGCCATCGAAGCGGGGATGTCCGAACCGCCTGGAGCATCGAAGAAGAGTGCCCGCTTTTGCCACAATTGCGCCCTGGGCTCGCCCGAATGTCTTGGCGTAATGCTCGCTGGCACATATGTGTCAGGGAGCCGGGAATATGCAGAGCTCGGACGGTCGATTCGAACCGATTTCGATCAAGGCGTTGGTGATTGCCACTTTGACGGTGTTGATGTTGTGGCCGCTTTGGCGGGTCGAGAGCTTGGTGACCGAACGACAGGCTCTCCAACATCAGGCTTATGATGTGATTTCAGCCGGCTTCGGTGGCCCGCAGATTGTTGGTGCGCCCATTATCAGCGTCGAGACCCAGGAGCGATCCATCGTCGTAGATCCCGCGACGAAGATCAGCACGGAAGTATGGTCGGCCGGTCCGCCCCTGCACATCCTCCCGGACAACGTTCGGATTGAAAGCGACGTGGCCGTTGAGGTTCGGAGCAAGGGGATCTATGCCATTCCGGTATACGTTTCCAAGGTGGTAATTACCGGAGAATTCAAGCCCGATGCCATCGGTCGACTGCTTACATCCAGTGTTGACATGCGGGTTCTGCCCACGCATGCGGATTTGCAACTACCGCTGTCGGGAATCAAGTATCTGCGGACTTTATCAAGGTTCGAGCTGGGTGGCCAAGCGCTCCGCGGTGCGAGTGGCGAGGTCGCAGGCTTTGCCGCCCTGTCCACGCCCGTCGATTTACAATCCATGGACCGAACGAGTCCCGTCGGTTTTCGGCTCGAGTTGGAGGTGGCGGGAAGCGACTCGCTGCATTTTTTACCAGTCGGATCGAATACGACGGTGACCGCTCGGATCGCGTGGCCCCACCCGGATTTTGACGGGGCGTTCTTCCCCGTCTCACATACGCTCACCGCGCAGGGCTATTCCGCGACCTGGCAGGTGCTCGAGCTCAACCGGGCTATTCCCCAGATGTGGCGGGGTACGTCGGTCGACAAGGCGGCACTTCTCGCGACCGCGTTCGGCGTGCAGTTGTTTCAGCCGTCCGACGTCTATACACAAAACTACCGGGCCGTTCGTTACGGTATTCTGTTCGTGGCGATCACCTTCGCGTGTTTCTTCGCGTGGGAGCAGTTGGCGCGCGGGATGCGCCTTCACCCAATGCAGTACCTTCTCGTGGGCCTCGCCTTGGCGACTTTTTACCTGCTTCTCCTGGCTCTATCTGAGCACTTCGGGTTCGGCGCTTCCTATGCGGTCGCCGCGGCTGCGCTGGTGACGCTGATCACTACATACATCGCCGGCGCAACGGGAAACCGCCAAGCTGCCTTCGGGATCGGCGCTGCACTGGCTGGTGCGTACAGTGTCTTGTACGTGATTCTTCTGTCCCAAGATGAGGCATTGCTAATGGGCTCATTGTTGCTGTTCGCGATACTCGCCGCACTCATGTTAGCCACCCGGCGTCTCGACTGGGGGAAGATTGGGCGTGAGGACTCGCCGCGGTGACCGGAGCGCTCAGTTATATACGACGTGGGTGTGCCGTCAGAAGCTGGTCCCCACCGACAGCGCCACCCACGTCTTATTTTCGTATTTAAATGCGGCCGCGTTGCTCTGGTAGTCGCGCCCGAACACAACGCCCGCCTTGATTGAACCTCCGAGCGTAGCGATGAATCCCAAGGCAACCGAATAGGTAAGATTTGTCGATCCCGAGGTGGTACCCGTCGGGGTCGACTGGGAACTTGGCGCGGAACCAAGGCCGGCCGCTCCGACCCCGGCGATACTCACACCAGGAAAATAGCCTTCGTAACCGGCATACAGCAACGTAGTGGGGTTTCCCTGTATTGAGTGATCGTTGAAGTAATACTTATACGGAATCACCATGGGTCCCCATGTCCATCCGGCACGCTGGCTAGCAACGTTCTTGAAATCACCCGACGTAAACTGATACGTCGAGTTAAGGGTTACCCATTGGGCCCGACCACACCCAGGGTGGGCGGAACTTGCATCACTGGGCATTTTGTTCGCCCAATGCAGCCCGGTTTCTATTCCTGGTCCCCCCGCGGGGAAATATCCCACAACGATCGTGGTATTGGCCGCCGCGGGATTAGCGGCGGTCCCTGATCCGCTTGACGCGGGCGTTATGCTCTGCACAATAAATCGGTATCCAGCAGGAGCGCAGTAATAAGTCGGCGCGGCCGCGGCTGGTGCCGCGCCCGGTACCAACTGAAAGATCCCGGAGTCACTCTTGAAGAATATGTTATCGCCTGCTTTTACGTCGTCACCGCTCGATGGCGTAACAGAGTTTGTAGAACTCTGCGCTGCGAAGGCGCCCTGCGAAATCACTGCCGCCAGAACCAGAAGTGCGCTCCGTGGCATGCGTGGAATCGACAGCGAGGACCGTACGCGTTTCCGGCGCGGCCTGGCACGCTCCAGAATAACTGTCGAAGTTTGCGAGATAGCGAACTTATTCGTAGACATTGCGGTCACTCCCTGTGGCTCGTTTCCGTTCCTTTGATCCGCCATGCGCGAGGCGACAATTTATTTCATCCGTTACCTGATTGCCGTGCCGCGATAGTTGGTGCGAATAGCAAATGCCGATCAATCATCGGCGTCAATAGACTCCGCGATGCACCCGGCAAATAAATACCTTCAATTTCGATGAGGGTAAGTCACGACGGTCGTCGCTATTTCTTTATATTGGACGATCACCTTTCGTGACGGGCGATCGCTGTTTCAAAGCGGCATTCCAGCTGGATCATGTGGCATCGCAAAATACCTCGCGCGTCAAGCTTGCCGAACGGCATATGAACCCCGACTGTGCATGCGTTTGCTCGTCACATGTTCCAACTTCCGCCTAACAAGCACTTACGTGTGATCGCCCCTTTTGACATTTGCCAGCAACCGCGAGATTCTAATCGCACAAGGGATAACTCGAGCGGTCAGGTAAGGACCCGTGCGCCGATGAGGGGCGAACTCGTTATTTAAGTGCCGATCCACGCTCGGCTGTCATTCCGAATCGCCGCGCTACCTGTGGGAGATCAACATGCAGTGCTACAAGGCCATCGCCGTCGTGCCCTTGCTGGTGTCGCTAAGCTTGACAGCGTATGTCGCCCACGCGGACGACCCCCCTAGTGCCCCTGAGCCCGCCAAGAAGGAAACTAGTACTCCTCCGCCCGCAAAAAAGGAGGCTGGTACTCCCGCGCCCGCCAAAAAAGCCCCTGTCGACGACAAAGCGAGCGCCGGCGCCACAACATCGCATATCGAGTTGAATTCGATCTACGCGCCCGTACCGGTCGACTCGCGGGTTAAGCGATTGCGGCGCATGCATGACGCGATCATCAACGACCTCGACAATGCCGACGATGTACAAGCGTTTGAGGATCGGGCCAATTCGTACGAGAGCACTGCCGAATTGGAGACATTCTATAATGGCATTTGCCGCCGTCGCGATATTACGTGCTAGCCAGGACAATGGACGCATTGCAGGGAACTCTTAATTCGCTCGGTGCGGTTGCTCTCTGTTTGGCATTTTCCGTGATGACCCCGGTATGCGCCGATACCCCTCAAGATAGCTCGCGCGCGCATGCCGATGCGCCGGCTCCCCCCGCCCTACAATCGAATGCCGCGAAGAAATCCGACAAACCGGCGTTCGCCGACGTGCTCGCGCAAGCAGACAACGACGTTAAGACCAGCCGTCTGACTCCAGAGGCCACCGTTCTGGTGGAGGACGCTCTTCGCAAGTGCTACGTCAGCAAGGACTTGCAATGCAGCCGGGCAATCGATTTAAACGATCGTAAGTGGAAAGAAGAATTCTCTGAACGCAGCTTCAACTGGCATCTGTTTTCGTCGAAACTCATTTTCTTCTTGGTCATTGGTATTGTCGTCTTCGGGCTCTATGTCACCTATCTGCAATTCAACCGAGACTATCGCGATTGGTCGGTCACTTCGCATCATCCACGCTTGCCGCCTACGGCCGGTGTTCCTTCCGATGGGCCGGCAGCCGCCGAATCCAATGAGATCGCACGGCCGGTGTCCTCGTTGAAAATATCTGCCGGCGGTCTGGAGCTCAGCTCACAGGTAATCGGATTGATCGTGCTCGCGCTCTCATTTGCCTTCTTCTATCTCTACGTCAAAGAAGTGTATCCGATGGTGGAGACCCGCACGATTCTCGTTCCTCCAATGGATTCCTCGAGCTCCAAGTAATCTTGTGGAGTTGCCGTGTGGTCGGTGCCCGGCCAGTTGGCCGACCACGCGATACTTCATACGATCACTTACCCGGTCGGCTTATCCTCCTGTTCCGTGAGTTGGCGATCCCGGGGATATTCAATCGAGTACTCGTGATGAATCGATACGGTCTTCTGGGGTTGTGCATCGAAGTGCCATAACAATACGCCCGGCTTTCCCTCCGCATCTTTGGTCGTGGGCTCGGTTGCTCCCTTGATGAACTCGATCCGAACGTCGGCCTGCTGACTGACTGGAATTCGGTCGACCACTTCGACGACGATCGGTGACGGATGAAAGCTGGTTATGTCGAAACGGCGCCGGGTTTCCTTCACCATTTGTTTGCTGAAGACGCCGCGTTCCGCGGACTGCGCCGACTCATCATGAAATTCGACGTGAATGCGTTCGTCGGCGCCGAACGGCATGCGGACCTGCGCGCCCGGCAGGAATGCGGGGGTCGTCGCCTCGCCGACGTAGGCGCCGTCGCGATAGAGCTGCAATTGACCGCCTTCGAGGGGCTGTTCTCGTTGATACTTAAAAGTCGCCTGCAAGTAGGCGGTTCGGCCCGCGCTCGGCACGATGCGTGCGAGCAGATCAACATCGAAGACATCGTCGGCGATCGCATAGAGTCGTGGCTCGCGATCGGCGAGCAGCGTGACGCGATCCGGCACGCGATAGTCCGCCAGATATTCGGTGGCCACAACGGAGGCGGATTTGCGCTTCGCGCTCATAGTGACCTCCTGAAGCGCGGCCGCTGGTGCGGCTGCCGACATCGCCCGCGCGTTGATTTGCCGCGGCTCACCGAATGGGCCCCGCGGCGGATAGTCCTGCAGATTCACAAAGAGGGACCCGACATCCGGTGTCGTCACGTCGCCCGATGGGAGCGCAGTGCTCAACGTCAATTCGACGTTTTTCCAGTCCTCGCCACTGCCCTGCTGAACCTGACCCCGCCGCTCGAGGTCGATGTGTTTCTTGTTCGTATCGAGGCGCGCCTCATAAATCCAATGCCACCCTGCATTGTGCACCGCATAGGAGACCGTCACGGTGGCCGACGAAGCCGTATTGGCCTCGACCGTGGTCCGAAGGACCGTGCTTTGCTTGCTGTGGGTTTCAATCTTCGCCAAATCGGCGTTCTGCTTTTCCAACTCGCGATCCAGCCCGCGCATGCGGATCGTGGAATCGCGCACCCGTTTGCGGGCGGCGGCTGAATTCGCGCTCATGGTCGTGAGCACGGCGCCAAGATTCGCGCCATCCACGCTGCCCTTACTCGATCCTCCGCTGGGATTGGCGGCCAATGAGTCGAGCAACTTCAATTGTAGTTGAGCCGTCGCGATTTCATCTTGCACCGCGGCACGCTGATCTGCCATCTGTTCGATTTGCCGGCGCAGTTCGCGCTCCCCCTCGGACGCGTACTGTCCTTCGTTGATTCGCTCCAGCTCAATCGCGCCCAATCTCGCCCCTTGACTCTCCACCGACACGTGCAGGGTTTTGGTTTCAAGCGCCGCCGGCAGTCCTTGAATAAGCAGCCGATTGACGCCCGCCGGGATCGTCACCGTCCCGGTGCGTGTGACGACGGCTCCCTCTTGATAGACCGTGACGCGATCGATGGGCAGGGTTGCCGGGATGTCCGCCTCGGCGGACACCCAGATTAATAGCAGGACGGTTCCGATCGCAAATCGGGCGGGTATCGAGTTCAGCATGGCGACTCTCTCGTATGTACGGCGGCAATGTCTCCAGGTTGAAACGGCGCTCGAGGCGAAATGGGGTTAAGTCGATTCCGACCACTTGCCGACTAAGCGCCGCGGAGATGGCACCCGCGGAGATAGCACCCCCGCGGGTCCTCACCAAACATCGTGTAGCCGTTCAGTGAGCCCGAACGGCCCGCTCACAGTCCGCCGTGGAAGCGACCGAATGCACGGGCAAGCATCAGCGACATCAGCAGGATGCCGCCTCCGAGTGTGAGCACGTGCGTGGTTATGCGCAGGTTGAAGCTGCCGACGCGGCAGATGAGCAGGTAGGCGACGGCAAGGTTGAACAGGCCCCAGAGCACATTGATCGTTGAGGAGGACAGGCCTTCGCCGGGCGGCGATGCGAACGGGCTTTGGAAGGCGCTGCCCGAGACTCCATTCACAAAATGCGGCACTGTGTTGGCCAGGAATGCGCCCCCGAAGAAATAGGCGATGTAGTGAAACCAGCGCATGGCGAAACCTCGTTCAATGTCGGCCGCAATGCTACCAGATAGCCTACCGCTTGAGCATCAGTCGGGTGTCGGTATGTCGGGTGCAACCGATGCAGAGTGCGGTTTCGCGGTTCCGCGGTCACACCAGTCCCGGGGTGCACGTGGCGATTACGGAGGTACGACGCTGAGGTCATCCGCACGCACGGGGTCGTGCAGAGAAGCGGGGTCCGCGTGACGGCTTCGTGCCCAGTCGAGAAGATTCTGTGGCCGATAGTCGGATTTGTTGCGCCAACGATCAAAAACGCTCGCATCGATGGTCTCGTTGATTGTCGTCGTAGTTTCGCCGCCGCTCACGACGGGAGGCGCTCCTATCGCTCGGTAGTAAGGTCGACCCAGCTTGCATATTCGATAGACGCCACCCAGCATTTTCGCAAAAGAATCGTGGACTGCCGCCCCAATCTCATCCCCGTCGACATTCACGGTATCGCTGCAGACGAGGCCATGCAACTGTGCTCTTTGCATGAGCCATTTCAGCGGAATTTGCGCGAGCAATCCATTTTCGTATCCGCCCCCCACATCGGCGTGCGCTCCGACGAACCAGCGCTGCTCGACTTCCTGCAGGGGCCTTGGCGGATACGCGTCTGCGCCCTGCACGACGGTTTTAGTCCAGAGAGTGGGTGCAAACGTCTCGCGGTGTTCATCGATTGCCAGCGCGTGATAGGCGCGATCGTTATTGATTCGCAAGTCTGTTTCCAGGAATGCGTATCGCGATCGGCTGATGGTGGGGAAATTGCCAAACGGAACGCCCAAAGCGCCCACCGTATCCCAGACCCCCTGGAACCAGATCGGGATAGGCATGGAGTATTCTTTCAGCCATATATCCTCGAACGAAAGATCCGCGTCGGGGATATTCTTGAGCTCTCTGATTGTGTGAACCGTCGAGCCCTTCCGATAACGGGCGTAAAGCTGCTTGAGCGACAGGGGCGATCCGGGCTTGAGCAAACCGCACTTGGAGATGAATCCCGACAAGCTGCGGGCCGTAAATGCACCACGGCTGAATCCGAACAAAAACACGTGATCATCCGGGGTGTAACGCTCGATGAGCCACTGGTACGCCCGGATGACTTCATCGTCCAGGCCGTATCCGAACATGCCGCCGATCAGGCGTTGTCCAAATAGTGTTCCCACTCCCGCACTGTAGTAACAGGCTTGATCCGCGTCGGCTTTGCACAGTGATTTCAGCCGCCAGACGTTGGTATCGTCGTCGACGGTGTTCCACGTGCCATCCAAAAAAAGTGCGATTCGCTTGCCGCCGGTCAATGAAGGTCTCCCAATCCCAGGGATCGGCGCGTGAGACTGCCGACGCCGTCCTCATTGATCGCCTTTTGGCGCTGCCACTGCTCGACGAGTTTGGCCGTGAAGGCCCCATAGACTCCGTCCGGGGAAATCGGCTGACCATTCTGCTGCAAAGCCTTTTGCAGCGCGAGGACGTCGGCGCCACGAAGATAGGGACTCGTCAGGCGCAGCGTCCTTGGTGGTCCCCCGGTGGCGGTGTCGCCCGCCAGCGCCTCGGCAGTGATCGTGACGTTGTGCACGACGAACGGCAGCTCCAAATTCCATTTCTCGAGCTGGATCAGCGACGCAAAGGCATCCATGCGGTAAACCGTGTTCGGCAACGGCGACTTCAACGTCTTGAGCCAGTCGCGGCGCAGGGCAATGTAGCGCTGCACCCAATCCTTGGGTCCCTTGGTCGTCATCGGACCCAGCCGCTTCTTGAGCAGCCCCCAGCCGCCTTGAACGCAACTGTCGTAGATCACCGTGACCCCCAACGGCTCGGCAATCCCGAGACTATCCGCGTCGCGGCACGCCGGCGCGAGATAGCGGCTGTCGAAGAACTGATCCTGGGAGAGGCGCATGATCGGATCCGTCGCCGCGGCCTCCTTCAACGCCTGTTTGAGCTTGTCGTCGGTGTCGAGCGTGAAGTCCCTGACCTTCAAGCGCGGAAGGTACGAGCGTATCGTCGCAGCGGAATCGCTGGTCGATTTCTGGCAATAGGCATCCAAGAGCTCGTAGAGCGCCCCGGATCCGAGCGCCGCCTGGCTTCGGCCATAGGATAAGTGGCCGGAATCGCCTTTGAGCACCGCAAGGGCCGCGTAATTGCCGAGAATGTGGCCGGTCTCGAACACGTTCACGACGGCGCGTGCCGTGACTTGCTGCAACTCGTTCATGGTGCCGCTCCGGACTTTGGCGGAGCATCCCGCGGGATCGGCAAAGCCTCCTCCGCCATCTGTCCGTCAGGGTTGGTCAACGAGAACATGTGAACGCCCTTGGTCCCGAACCAGGCATTGAATTGCTCGAGGTCGGACTCTTCGAAGGTCGCTGGATCGAGGTTGAGCCGCAAAACCCGCGCAAAGGTCGGATTGCCGTCCTCGCGCACCGCGATATCGGGACTTTGCTTGCCATCCGAACTCTGCAGCATCCGAAACGGCAGATCCGCGCCGTCGATCTGCAGCATCGCTTCGGCCGACATATTGGTACCGCGGATGGTGATGGTGCGCGCAATCCGGGGGATCTCGAGTGCCTCGCGCATATTGAAGGCGGCACTTTGGGCGATGGCTTGCGTGACGCCAGCATACAACTCCTGCAGCGCGGCAGCGCCCGACTGCGCGCTGGCCGCATCGGCTGCGACCGCCTGGCCGGCGGCGAAGTCCTGGACGGCGGCCTGCGCCTCACTGTCAGCATGCTGCCGCAACTCATCGAGCGTGGCGAGCAGATCGGTGAACGCCGCGGTATTGGCGGCAGTTCGCGTAGCGCTCAGGGCATTCGATACGGCAGCCCACACCGCCTGCGCGTGGCTATTGATCGGCGCTCCCCCACTGGTCACTCCCTTCTGGGCGCCGGCGATCGCCTCGCTAAAATCGGGACCCCCCGCGACCGCGGACGCCGCCGCCTCGACAATCGCATCGTCAGGATCCGCCGGCGTAACATAGATCTCGTTGATGACGGGCCCCGCCTTGCGCGCCAGTTTGCCGCCCAAGTACCCGGCCGAGGACAGGCCCATCATATACAGTAGATTGGGTGGCACCGTGGGGAGGTTCTGGATCTCTGCGGGCGGTTGGCCGAGGGCGGCCACGATGAACGCGCCGACGCCGAGCAAGGTCCACAGCAGCATCTGCACGCGGTCCGGGGCCACCACGCCCCCACTGGTGATGAAATCGGCAAAGCCCGGCTGCATGGGGCCGGCCCCCTTCGAGCCCTTCGAGGCCGTGATGAACAGCGAGGATACCGTGGTTCCGGCGGCGATCGCGATCACACCCGGAAGATTGTCCGGGATGTCCGGCCAGTTGCCATCCTGAATCTTCACGCGACTGATGAACAGGTACGCATAGCTGAAGAGCGCCGCGACGGTCCAAAGGTAGAATTGAAGCTTCGACAGGCTGTAGGTATCGGTCTCCGGATCGAGGAAGAGCATTCGCAGCTTGTACGACTGGTCCGCGATCCTGTAGCCGGCCTTCACGAATGTCAGCAGAACCAGCGGAATCAACGCGAGAATCAGCGCGATGACCCCGGCCATGAGAGCGACGCTGGTCTTACCGAGATCATAAACTCGAAAACTCTGTGAATCGCTCTTCTGCTCGCCCACGGCGACCCGGACGAGGAACCGGCCCGTCGCCGGAATCGGCACCATGCACAGGTCGATCTCCTGGTCGCTAATGACCTGCTCGACGACCTTTCCAGGGGTCGCGGGATGGTCACGGGATCCGATCGTGGCGCAGTCTCCCGCCACGACACTCAGCGGTACCGCATTGACGTAGATGACGTTGTCCGTCGCAGCCGGCTGGAACCCCTGCCCGCGAAGCACCAGGCTCGCGATTCGAACATTTACCGGAGGCGCATTCGGCTCCGCGATGCCCGGACTGCTGAACAAGGCATATTGCCGCACGTCCGAGTACGCGGGATCGAACTTGACGAGTTGAACCGTGGTATTGCCGCGGGGAACGATGTTCAGCCGCTGCTTCGAATCCGCCGGCCGGCAAAGGGAGCCGCCAAATTCGAGATCCACTGCATTGGCGCCCAGCGCGACCGACTCCGCGATGGTAGCGCTCACCTGTCCCTTGGCATCGCCACCGGCCGAAGTGAAACTCGCCCCATCGAGCTTGCTCGATTGGTTCCCGTGCGTGAGAGTCACGGTGGGAACCGCGCCCGCGGCGGGCCCATTCGCGACGGAGAGCGTGACCGAACTGCCGCGCAAGCTCATCGACTGGTCCAGCGAGAACGAACACTGCTCGGCGCGAGCGCCATGACCAAAGGCCGCCAGCACGAGCACCGTGCCCAGGATCGAGTGATGATCGCTCATGTGTGCCATGTCATTTCACGAATATCAAGCCTTCACACCAGGCGTTGAGCCATCGCTCGGCGCATCGACTCGCGTTTTGCTCAACGTTTGGATCAAGCTCTCCAAAAACGTGAAGAATACGTCCACCGCATAGCCCGCCAGGAACGCGATCGCCAGCGGTGAGACGGACACGCCCTGCCCGACGTTGAACAGTCCGACCACGGCGCCGGCGATCGCCGCGGTGATGAACCGAGGGCTGTAGGCTTCGCTGATGAAGGTGTGCGAGCGCAATTGACTCTCCAACCGCCGCAGCACATAGGCGCCGGCACCGAGGAGCGCATAAAGCACCGGCAAGATGCACGTGGCCACGGCTCCGGTGAGAATGGTTGCACTCTCTTCGGTGCTCTGGGCGTAGTAGCGAGCCCGCTGGTAGACGCAGACTCTTTCGGTCGCTGCCTGCCTTACGTTCGGCAAGCCCGCAGGCAACTCGAGCACTTCCGTGATTGCGCCGGGCGCAGTCGCCTTGTCGAAGCCAAACGGATCGGGCTGCAATCGATACAGTCGGTTCATCCGCCGCGCCCCGCTGTACATGTCGCGAATCGCGCTGGCAAACGTCTGCAGATCCTCGATCACGTCCTTTCTGTTGATGCCGTCCGGAAGGCGTAACTCATCGGTACTCGTGACGGCTTGCCCGGACGTAACGGGTGACACGCTATTCAGACACAGTTTCGGATCCGGTGATTGTGCCGAGCCCAATTCGCTCACCAGCCTCACCGCCAATGGATTGGCCACATCGAGGTTGCTGCGAATGTTCGCCGAGAACGAGGAGAAGAGAAATGCCAACGTCGAATAAAAAACGATCACCGCCGCCAGGATACCCATCGTTATGGGCAGCAACAGTCGGCGCCCCCGGGACTTCGAGCGATAATCGGCGCTGTTCCTCAGACTCTCCGCAGTCACGGGTTTGAGCGCTGCAGCCAGGCTTGCCGATGCCAACAGCAAGCAAGTACTGGAAGGCTGCGCCCAACCGGTGCGGGAGGCCCCCCTCGCCTCCAATATGCTTCGCACCACCGCCGCATCCACGGAAACACCGGCATCCACCGCGTAGTTCAGCAGCAACTCCGCGTCCGCGAGTTTTCGGCTCAGCAGGTGGGAATTCGCCGCACTGGATGCACTGGGTGCATCGGCGCCCATCCCGGCGGCGGCCGCCGAATCAGCACGCGCTCCATCATCCAAATCTTCGGCCGCCATCGATGGGGCGCCGATCTCGTCCGGCGTTGGTTCTGCCACGGTCCCTCCCTGCGGCCCTTCCTGCGGCCCTCCCTCCACCAGTCCCTTCAAGCGCTGCTCAATTTCCTCCGTCAACCTTCCGAGATCGCCACTGGTCCCCTCACCGCGACATCAGTACTACGCGGCCATTGCCCTGGGTCCCCCCAATCGCGCCGGCTGCCATTATCGATCAACATTGCGCGAGTGTTCAGTACCTGCGGATTTTGCATTTGCATGAGGGTAAATCCGATCCTTTGTCGCTATTCATTTTTTATGTCCGTCGATTAATCTCATCAATCGCCATGGCATCCACCGGATCGTGGCCCATGAGAGTAGCGCGACACGGCATTTCCCCGCCCGGGCCGCCGGAGTCCGTGGACCGCGGTCCCGCGCAATCAGGAATAGGGCGCGCCATCGTAACCGCCACCGGGATCGATCGTGTGATCGCCGGCGATTTGTCCGAATTGCAAGGTCAGTATCAAGGTCCCGAGCTTCCAGCGCCGCTGCATCTCCAGCAAAAACGATTCGCCGTCGATTTTCGTTGGAGTATCCCAGTCGATGAAATACAACTCGCCCGCTGAAACGAAATTGACGTCGATGTTTCCGGACAGATCCTTCGCGAACGCCGGAATGTTCCTCAGCACCTCGAGAAACTCATTGGTCGGCGGGAGATGCGGCACGATGTCGTCCCGATATTCGAAGCGGGTGCTATGGGTGATCAGCTGATCGTAATGCGCTTGAAAAGTGGCATCGCCCGGTCGCGCGGCGGCGATGGTCGTGACCATCACCGACGCATTCGGCAAAGCCGCCTTGATGCGCAATGCACCCAGATAGGCCATGGCGCCCCCCTTGCTGTGGCCGGTCACATAAATGGGCTTGAGCGGACTGGCCGCGCTGGCCGCGTTCACCGCAGGGCCCATGGCCGGCCATAAGGTGTTCAGCGACGCGAGAAATCCTTTGTGCACGAGGCCAGGGGACGCATCGAACGGCACGGGGACTGCGTTGCCATCGTTCAACCAATCGAGAATCGCCTGCCTCTTGTCCGGGCTGCTAAGACTGAGCGGCAAGGTCCCGCGAAAAGCCACGATGATTTCCGTGGCGGTCTCGCCCACGTAGCCGGCGTTCATGAGGTCGGTTCCCGATGCGAAACCATTTTGGGCGGCGGGAAGCCAGGGTATCTGGGCATCGTCAGTCGCATCTTGGCTGCCCGGGGCGTACGCGGGAACCGGCCCGGTGGCGATTACCTGATAGGCCTTGCGCGCCGCATACATCAGCTTCTGGCTCATCGGAATCGGCATGGTCATCCTCCGGTGGGCAAATGCCGGGCAACCCAGAGCACGGCCGCTGCTGCATTGCAGTGACGATGGGAAGGTCGGATGGGGAAGCTACTAATCATTTCGTCCGTGAAATTGATTACAGGTGGCTCACGGAGTAGCTAACACCTCCGCCAAGGGACAGTCAAGAGGGCCGGGCTCGACAGTCCTTACTCGCGCCCCGACGTCAGGCCCATACGATCCTGCAGCCGCTTGCGAAAGCGCCGGCTCAACCGCAATCGCACCCTGGATTTCAATACGACTTCGTACTCGCCATCGATCTTGAGTTCCAGCCCGCGTATGCGCTCGAGATTCACGATGGTGGAGCGGTGAATGCGGATGAACCTGTCATCGCCCAAGTCCCGCTCCAGCTCCAACAGCGTGCGGCGCATAAGGTGCGTGTCATTTCCCACGTGCACGCAGGCGTAATAGTCCGCCGCGTCGATCCAGTCGATGTCGGCGACATTCAGGAACAGCACCTGGCCCACACTCTTGACGACCAGCCGCTCCACGGGTTTCGGTTGCGGCGGCGTGTAGTGCGCAAGCTTGTCCTTGGCCCGATTCAGCGCGAGGGCGAAGCGCGCGTCGTCGAACGGCTTCAACAGGTAATCGAGCGCCCCGGCGTCAAAGGCGCGCAGTGCGTACTCATCGTACGCCGTCACGAAGATGATCGCGGACGGCGATTCGCGTCCCAACATTGCGAGCACGTCGAATCCATCGCACTCGGGCATTTGCACGTCGAGGAACACGAGATCAGGCTTCGATTTGCGGATCTCCTCGATGGCGTCAAACCCGGATTCGCATTCGCTGATGGACCCAATGTCCGGATCGCCGCCCAGCAGCAGAGTCACATTGCGCCGCGCCAACGCTTCGTCATCCACCACCAGCACCTGAAGTGCCGCCGATGGCCGCTCCGCGCCCGCCATTCATTGCTCCCGGAGGGGCAGGGTCACCAGGACATCCACGCCGGTATCGGTGTTGCGCAGCTGCAGTGCAGAGTCGCTGCCGTGCAGGATCTGCAACCGGGTGCGCAGATTGTCGATGCCGATGCCGTTGTGGGTCGCCTGCCAATCGGCCGGCAAGCTCGGGCCGTCGTTGTGAACGCTCAGGCAAAGCGTGCCATTGCGGCGTGCGCCGGTGACGCGGATGGTTCCTCCGGCCAGGCGCTTGGCCACGCCGTGCTTGATCGCATTTTCCACCAGGGGCTGTAGAAGGAGGTTGGGAACCTGCGCTTGCAACAGGTCTGGCGGAATGTCCACGTTGACCTGCAGCCGTTCGCCAAAGCGAACCTTCTGAATGTCGAGATAGCGTGTCAGATACTCAACCTCCTCCGCCAGCGTCACCTGCGACCGGTGGGAATCCTCGGACGCGCGCCGCAGAAACTCGCTGAGCCCCACGATCACCTTCACGGCCGCCTCGCTTCGATGATCGCGAACCAGGGCGGCGATCGAATTGAGCGCGTTGAACATGAAGTGCGGCTCCATCTGCCGGCGCAATGCGGCGAGCTGCGCCTTCGAGAGTTCCTCGTTGAGTCGCGCGGTCTCGGTGCGCTGGCGGGCCATGCTTTCCCGGGAGTCCGCCACCGCGGTGATGGCCACGATCAATACGTAGACAAAGAGAAAGGTCAGGACTTGGTAGAGGAGCCAGGTGCGCCACACGTCGATGAACGGACCCTGTGGCAGTGGATGCTCCCATGGGTTGAAGAGAACTTGCAGCAGCGCGGACCAGGCGGCGGCGATCAGACTGACGATGACGAAGGCCGCCAGGTGTAAGGCGGCTGCGGGCAGTGTCGTCACGCGGATCAGGGGGTGTCGGCGCGCCAGGCGAATGACGAGCGGGGTTGCGAGTACCCACGGCACCCAGGAGACGAGCTCCGTCGCGAACAGCGTCAACCCCGCGTGGTGTGTACCCTCCGCACGCACCACGAGCACCGTTTGGCTCGCGTCAAGCAAGCCCCCCGCGCACCAGATCGCAGCAATCCAGAGCCACCGGGTTGGGCGCATGTCTGCGGGGGTGTCGATCATGGCTATTACTCTACGCCAAGGGATTGCTGCAGGCCCACACATGCAGCGAAACGCCATCCCGGTGCAGTGAGCGGTCTGGGTCGAGCCCCGCCGCTGCCCCTACACTGGGCGCCGCCAGTTCATGCAACGCCGGTCACGGCCCAAAGTCCCTATGAGTCTTGATGATCTGCCTGGACAGTCTTTGAAATCGCCGACTCGGGTCCTATCTCATGCCATCGCCAGGGCGAGCGGAATCGTAGGCGTATGGTCGCTGGTATTCCTGCCGATGAGCACGCTTCGAGCTCAGCATGCAACCGACGATCCGATAGCCTCGGCCAACGACGCCTTTGGACTCATCCTGGGGCTCGAAAGCATCGGCATGTATTCTCCCAGTGGTGTGCGCGGCTTCAATCCGCAGACGGCCGGCAACGTGCGCATCGATGGGCTGTATTTCGACCAACAGGGGGCCTTGTCCAATCGTGTGGTTGAAGGCTCGACGATCCGCGTCGGCGTCAGTGAGATCGGCTATGCTTTCCCGGCGCCGACCGGCATCGCGGACTATGACCTGAGACAGACGGGCAACGGCACGCCGAGCGCGACGGTCGTCGCCAGTGCGGGTCCTTTTGAGGCTCGGGGCCTGAGCATCGACGGCATCGTGCCGGTCGCCTCGCATGAGCTGCAATTGCCGATGGGCGCAAGCTATCAGATCGGCATGCAGACTCCGGTCGGCGTCGCCAATTCAGGCTACACATCGACGATTGCGAACGTCGGCGCAACGCCGCAGTGGAAGCCGAACGATCAGCTGACCTTCCGTGGGATCTTCGACTGGACGAATACCACCCAGGCCAAAACCCTGCCCTTCATCTTCACGGCGGGCGACTACTTGCCTCCGGACACCCCGCGAGGCTATTACGGGCAGAACTGGGCCGAGGGCCGCAGTCTCGCCGAGAACTACGGCGGCATCGTCACGGCTCAACTGAGCCCGCGCTGGTCGTTCGCCGCCGGCCTGTTTCGCTCCATTGCCGACTATCCGATCAGTTACGCCGATCTGTACCTCAACACCAGGCCGGACGGATCCGCGCAGCAATTTGTCGTCGGTAATCCCGACCAAAAGACCGCCTCGACGTCGGGTGAGTCCCGTCTCACCGGTCATTTTGGAACGGGCTCGTGGCGTCAAGACATCGTGCTGCTGGCGCGCGGCCGGGACACGCTCGCCCTCTACGGCGGTTCCGATGTCATTGATCTGGGCCCCGCACTGATTGATCAGGGCGTGCAGGTGCCGGAACCCGCCTTCGCCTACTCCGCACAAACCCACGATCGCACGGAACTGTGGGGCGCGGGGGTGGCTTACCGTGCGCAGTGGCAGGGCCGCGGAGACTTTTCGTTCGGGCTCCAGCGCGAGAGCTATGATAAGGACGTGACTTCGCCCGCGCTCCCGGACGCGCGGCTGACGGATCACCCGCTGCGCGCCTACGGAACGGCCGCCCTGACACTCACGGATCGGGTCACTGCCTATGCGGGCTATACCCAGGGGCTCGAGGACTCCGGAATCGCGCCCAGCACCGCCGAGAACCGCGGCGCCATCCTTCCCGACGCCCGCACCTGGCAGGCGGACGCCGGCGTTCAAGTGTTGCTCACCCCGCAGCTGAAGTTCATTGCGGGCGTCTTCGAGATCAAAAAGCCCTATTTCAATTTCGACACGAGCGACGTCGATCGTGAACTCGGATTCCAGCGAGCCGCCGGCCTGGAAATGTCCTTGTCCGGCGAAGTCGTCAAGAATCTCAATGTCGCGGCCGGCGCGCTGCTGGGCGAAGTGAAAATCATCGGACCGAATCTGAGCGCAGAAGGCGTCGGTCCCTTCGCCTTCGGCCAGCCTCGCGTCTTGTCGATAATCAACGTCGACTACAAAGTGGCGGCGCGACCCGGCCTGTCCGCCGATCTCGCGATTTATCACTTTGGCGCGGCCCCGGCCAGCGTCAATGATGCGATCCAAAACCCGGCGTTGACCGTGCTTGCCTTGGGCGGTCGATACCGGTTCACGATGCTGGGCGCCGCCGCGACGCTGCGCCTGCAGGCCTTCAATCTCACCAATGCCTATTATTGGAACATCGCCCTGAACCCTGGATTCTCGCAATTTCAGCCGCGTAGCCTGCTCGGCTATCTGACGGTGGACTTTTGACGACCGGAGGCATGCCCGGTTGCGACGGTCTTCATCCGTGCAATTGCGCCTAATGCATTGATTTTATTTATTTAATGGCGCGGCCGCGCCGCACCCCTTATATTGGCACTGGAAATCTTCCTGCGCGATCGGGCCGGACGCATCACGGGGTATGTCGACCAGGTTGGCGCGTGTACGTGTGCATTCGATCATCAAGAGCAGGGAGCTTCAATATGAAGCGAGCAGTGATGCTGTCCGGATTGTTCGCCACCGCCGCGATGCAATCCGCCGCCGCCGACCAGCCGTCGGCAGCCGCCGCAACTCTCCTTGCCCAGGTGCGCACCGCGTGCCAGACAGATGCACAAAACCTCTGTGCCGGGGTGCAGGAGGGTGGCGGTCGAATTCTCACTTGCCTGGCGCAGCACAAGGATGCCGTGTCCGATGGCTGCAAGCAGGCGATCATGAAGGCCCGACAAGCGCAGGGACAGGGGCAGAGCCAGGGACCAGGAGAGAGCAGCCCGGGACAAGGTCAGAGTCAGGGTCAGGGTCAGGGTCAGGGTCAGGGGCAGAGTCAGGGTCAGGGTCAGAGTCAGGGTCAGGCTCAGCCGCAGAACCAGAGTCAAAGTCCGGCTCAGAACCCGCCGCAAAATCAGAGTCAAAGCCCGGGACAAAACCAGGGCCAGGGACGGAGCCGCACTCAGGGACAGCCCGCGCCGAGCGCTGCCGCGCAATCGACGTCGGGCCGCTACTTCCGTATGAAGCGGGTGCAGATCGAAGACAAGGGCAACAACGTGCCCGCGGCGGTGGACGTGATGATCCCCACCACGTGGCAGTTCCAGGGCAGCATCCGCATGATGGGCGGAATGGGAGGTTGCTTCGCCGACTTGGAATCGGTCTCCATTCACGCGCAGAGCCCGGATGGCTCGATCGTGTTCGACGGCACGCCCGACTTTACGTTCCAATATGCCGACGATCCCAACACGGTACGCACGATGACCCAGGAAGGTCAGGCCTTTGCCAAGGGCAATATCAAGCCGTGTCCCGTGATGCCGCCGCAACGCGCGGCGGACTTTCTTCAGAAGCAGATCATTCCGAAATATTACGCCGACAAGCGCGTCGTCTCGGTCGATGCCTATCCCGATTTCAATGAGCTATTGCGCCAGCGACTGGGTCTGCCCTTGAAGGACACCGGTAACCAGGGCCCCGTGCGTACCGACGCCGCGCGGGCCCGCCTCGAATACGATCGCGACGGGCGCACTTACGAGGAATGGGTTACGGTCGCCGAATGGATGCGCCTCTATCCCTCCGGGCGCGGCAACGTATACGACTGCCACGCCGTGATGATGATGTCGTTCAGCGCTCCGAAGGGCCAGCTCGACGGCAACGAGAAGCTGTTCAAGCTCATGGCCTTCAACGTGAGTCATGAGCCCGACTGGGATACTCATATCAATGCGATGATCGCCCAGCTCTACAAGCAGCAGCAGGTCGAGGAAGCCAAGCGTTCGCAGATGATCGCGCAGTTTCAGCAGCATGTCGCGGACACGGTCAATTCGGTCACCGCCAATTCCATGCGCGGCGCGAATCAGGCGGCGTTCGGCGAGGACCAGATCGTTCGCGGTGTGCAGACGTTTCGCAACCCGCAGACCGGCCAGACCTTCGAGCTCAGCAATCTGCATGACCACGCCTGGCTGAACGGCAACAACGAATACGTCATGAGCGACGATCCCAATTTCAACCCCAATCGACAGTTGAACGGGAATTGGACCTCGTTGCAGCCGGTGCAGGCGCAGCCTTGAGCGGGCTCGTCGAGCAAAGCCGCAGGCTGCGGCCTATTTCGTGGTCCAAGCCTCGAACCCGATCGGAGAGAGGTCGATCCGCGCATCGATCCATCCCGCCTGCGCCGTCATCCGGCGAATGTCGTCGATGGGGTAGGCCCGCTTGATCAGCATGGCGCGGAACGTCACCATCATGAATACGCGGTTGAGCCAGCTCACGCCGAGTCCGTCGACATAGCGCCTGATCTCCGCCACGGACGCATCCCGCCGCAGATCGATGAGCAGCGCGCTGCCGCCGGGGCGCAGCACGCGCCGCATCTCGCGCAGTGCCTCGACCGGCTCCGCGAAGTTCTTGAAGGCCGCGCGACAGACCACGAAGTCCTGGCTGGCGTCCGGTACCGGCAAGGCCGCCGCGTTGCCCACTTCGAACCGAACCGCGGCGGCCGCCGCGGCTGCGTTATGCCGGGCGAGGTCCACGAAAGTCTTGCTGATGTCCACGGCACTCACTTCGAATCCGCGCTTGGCGAGTTCGATCGACAGGAACCCGGGACCCGGAGCAACTTCGAGCACCGCGCCGCGAGCCGGGACGAGCGCCGCGATACGCGCCGCGAGCGCCTGGAACTCCGGCATGTCCTTGCGGGTGGTACGGTCGTACCAGCGCGCGACGCTGCCCTCCATCCCCATTCCCCTGTAAGCTTTCGCTGCGGTGATCATGAATCCTCCTCCCGTGCCGATATCTCATTTACTAAGATACCTCTAAAGTGAGCG
>JBEKYO010000032.1:0-34941 GCA_049510875.1 Steroidobacteraceae bacterium | reverse complement strand
ACTGGGAGTTCGTGTGCGCGAAGTCGGAATTGGGCAGGCATTTTCCACCGACTTCTCATTCTTTTCCGTTCCCGGGCAGTTCCGCTAGCGCTCGCGGAGCATGGATTATGCGGCAGTGCGCTCCACGAACGGAGCACTCCCCCTCGGCCACTGTAACAAGCCCGGTACACTTTTAACCGGGGCTCCGGCGAGTACTCCCGGGAAATCCCGGGTAATATTTATAACAGTTTGATTTTAAATATTTTTTTGCCTTTTTACTTTTTCTTCGCCAATTTTCGGCGGATGGCACAACCATTGCTGTTCTAAGAGAGCGGTCCAAGGCGGTGGTGCGTGTCGCTGAATTGCCATCTCGTTGGGGCCAGACTGGTGGCGATGGTTTGCGACCAGATAAAGATAAACAGCATTGTGAAGGAGGGAGTTTTGCAATTCACGATTATCAATAACTCACGCAGTTTCCGCATGGCACCCAGGCTGAAGGACTGTGTGCGCGCCGCCTCCAGGGCGGCGGCGATAGGCTCACCCAAGCAGGAGGAGAATTGAGATGAAATGGCTCACAGTAGAACGTCAAAAGAAAATTCTTTATGCCATGACAGCATTAGTATCGACCTGTGGCACGGTAATGGCGGCAACGGATTCCGAGCAGATGCAGCGCTTTCAAGACCCTAATCAGTGGGGCGCGCCCGCGGGGAATTTGAATCTGACCCGCTCCAGCACGCTGAAACAGATCAATACCACCAACGTCAAAGATTTGCAGATGGTTTGGTCGCAATCGAGCGGCACTCTGCGCGGTCACGAGGGTCAGCCCTTGGTCATCGAGGATGTGGGCGGCAAGCCGATGATGTACATCGAAAGCGGCTGGCCCAACATCGTCCAGGCGCTCGATCTCAGCGATCCCGATCATCCCGTACAGGTGTGGAGTTACACCAAGACCAGCGGACGCGACGAATCGGCGGTGCCGCGCGCTTGTTGCGACACGGTCAACCGCGGTCTGTCGTACGCGCAGGGCAAGCTCGTGTTCGGCACGCTGGACGGCTATGTGATCGCCCTGGATGCCGTGACCGGCAAGGAAGACTGGGTGGTCAAGCACGCCTATCCGGCTCACGGCGAAACCATCACCCCGGCGCCCATCATCGCCAACGACAAAGTCATCATCGGCTTCGGCGGCGATGAGTTTGCGGCACGGGGCCGTGTCACCGCCTACGCCCTCGCCGACGGCAAGAAGGTGTGGGAATGCCAATCCACCGGCAGCGACAAAGATGTCTGCATGACCAAGGACACCAACAAGGCGCATCCGGAATACGGGACGGCCGGCAAGGATATCGGCATCTCGACCTATCCCGGCGACGAGTGGAAGCGCGGAGGTGGCGCCGCGTGGGGCTGGTATGCGTACGATCCTGACCTGCACATGGTCTACTACGGCACGGGCAACCCCGGCCTGTGGTCGCCGTCATTCCGCTGCACCGAACCGTTGACCCAGGCGAACTGCAATAGCGGCAAGTTCGACAACAAGTGGTCGTTGAGCATTTTCGCCCGCGACGTGGATACCGGCGAGGCCAAATGGATCTACCAGATGACCCCGTTTGACCAATGGGACTATGACGGCGTCAACGAGGTGGTGCTGGTGGACATCCCCATCGACGGCAAGACCCGCAAGTCGCTGGTGCATTTCGACCGCAACGGCTTCGCGTATGTGCTGGATCGCACGGACGGCACGCTCCTGCGCGCCAACAAGTACGTGACCGTGAACTGGGCGGAAAAGGTCGACATGAAGACCGGCCGCCCCGTCAAGGTGGCTGAGCATTCACCGCTCAAGGTGGGCGACAACACCCAGGCGTGTCCGTCCGCGATGGGCGGCAAGGACCAGCAGCCGGTGGCGGTGGATCCAACCGACCCGTCGAACTTCTACGTGCCCACCAACAACTGGTGCATGGAACTCGAGCCGCAGGCGCGCTCGCACACCACGCAGGGAACCGTGTACGTGTTCGCCAACGTGTACATGTATCCGGAGAAACCCGGCGTGACGGGCAAGTTCAAGAAGTTCAACGTCGTGACCGGAAAGACCGAGTGGGAAATTCCGGATCAGTACCCGAACTGGGGCGGCGCGTTGGTCACCGCGGGCGGCTTGGCGTTCTACGGCAGCTTGGGCGGCGACCTCCGCGCCGTGGATCGGGAGAGCGGTAAGATCCTGTGGTCACGGAAGCTGAGTTCGGGCATTATCGGCAACCCGATCACGTATTCCGTGAAGGGCAAGCAGTATGTGTCGGTGTGGTCCGGAATCGGCGGTTGGATCGGGCTGCCCGTAACGGCCGGCCTCGACCTCAACGACAAGTTCGGTGCCATCGGCGCGACCGCAATGACCAAGGCGGCGGGCCTCAATCACATACCGCAAGGCGGCACGCTGTTTACGTTCCGGGTAGGCGACACGGTTCCGGATAGCCCGACGGCGATGACGGGACAATAAGCGAGCGCGGAGCTCATGCACGAAGAAGCACCCGGTGCCGCGAGGCACCGGGTGCTTCGTTAATTTACGCCGCTGGAGTTTCTTCGTATGAATATGCTCAACCGAGGCTGGGCCGGGCGCTTGGCCTTGATCGCAGGTCTCGGGGCGTTGTGCGCGGCTGCGCAGGCCGCCGACCTCCGCTCGCTCACCTTTTGCGCCGATCCCGGCAACATGCCGCTGTCGAATCAGCGCGGCGAGGGCTTCGAGAACAAGATTGCCCAGGTGATCGGAACGGCACTCGGAACCGGCGTGCAGTATTACTGGCGGCCCTCGATCGAGCGCGGGCTCATGCGTACGACACTGAGCGAAGGCAACTGCGACGTGTGGATGGACATGGCCTCGGACACCGAAGGGGCGGTGCTGCTGAAGCCGCTGTATCGATCCACGTTCGTGCTCGCGTACCGCAACGACAAGGGCATCGATATCAAGAGTCTCGACGATCCGGCGCTCAAGAAGCTGCGGGTCGGGGTATTCCAGGTATCCGCGATCCGGCAGGCCTTGGCCGATCACCATGTGGTCGGGAATACCGTCATTCACTATCTGAGTCACAATGCGGATATAGTCGAGGAGAATCAGCCCTCCTACCAGATTCAGCAGGTCATCGACGGCTCCCTCGATGTGGCGGCTGCGTGGGGTCCAATGGCCGGCTACTACAAGACGATCAAGCGCGCACCCTTGACCATCCAACCGGTCAATCTGATGGAGGACGCGGTGCCGATGGAATTTGACATGGCGCTCGCGGTGCCGAGGGGCCGGCCGGACATCAAGTCGGCGGTCGAGCAGGCACTGGAGCAGCATCGGGGCGAAATCCGCGCGATTCTCGTGGATTACGGGGTGCCCCTCGTCAAGTGCGACGACTGCCTGGTGAGCGGGGATTTACCCTCGCACGGCGCTTACGCGCCGGTCAAACCCGACGTGCAATCGGCGCGGTCGGTCGCGCAGGCCCGCGCCGCCGGAATGGCGAGTCTCAAGAAATCGCTGGCGCAGGGCGCCAAACCCGATGACGAGTTGGACAATGCCATTACCGCCGACGATCTCGATCGCGTGCGCTATACGCTCGGCCATGGGGCGCACGTCGACTCGCCGGACGGCGAAGGCAACACGCCCCTGATCAACGCCTCCCGCTTCGGGTTCAACGAGGTGGCGACGTATCTCGTCGAGCACAAGGCCGATCCGAATTTGGCCGACCGCAGCGGGTGGACGCCGCTCATGTTCGCCGCCTGGGGCGACAACGAGACGTTGGCGCAAATGTTGATTTCGCACGGCGCCAAACTCGCCGCGCAGGACAGCGATGGATTGACTCCCTTGGCGATCGCCGTGCAAAACGGCAAGGCCAAGGCGGCGGACGTACTGATCGGCGCGGGCGCCGACGTCAATGCCCCGGTCGCGAAGGGCGGCTATACGCCGTTGATGCTCGCGTGCATTTCCGGTTCGAACGCCATCGCGGCTGCGCTGATCGGCCACGGCGCGCAGGTCAACGCGGCGAATCCGGGCGGGGTCACGGCCCTGATGATCGCCGCAGCGAACGATCACCCGGGCGTTGCGGAATTACTGCTCAAGTCGGGCGCCGATGTCGCCGCGCGCAGTGAGGACGGCCGCACGGCGCTCGGCATTGCGCAGGCGAAAAGCAACGAGAACCTGATCAAACTGCTGCAGGAAGCCGCGCAGCGCGGCGCGCCCAAATCAAGTTGAGCATGTACCGGAGATAGGCGGATATGAGAAGAGAGTTGCTCGCATGTGCCGTTTTGGTTTGCTCGGTCGCGACGGCGATGGGCGTGCTGGGCAAGGTCTGGGCGGCGGGGCCGCAGGATGCTGCGGTGGATTATACGAAGATTTTGCCGCCCGATCTCATCAAGAGTACGCCGAAAGGCAAGCTGGCCAATCCCTACAAGGACACTCAGGCCGACGTGGTCGCGCAAGGGCAGACGCTGTTTCGGAGCTATGGCTGCAGCGGGTGCCATGGAGGCAACGGCGGCGGCGGGATGTGTCCTCCGCTGACGAACGACACCTGGGTGTACGGGGGAGATGACGACACGCTGTTCAGACTCGTCACGCTCGGCAGCGACGAGCTGCAAAAACAAGGCTACACGCGCATCGGTCATGAGAACGTGGTGGGCCCGATGCCGCCGATGGGTACCATCGTCAAAAGCGCCGACGATCTCTGGAGGATTCTCGCCTTCGTGCGTTCGAACTATAGCGGCGATCCGGCGTACAAATTCGGCGCGCCCAAGGACCCCGAGAATCCTTGAAATCCGCGGCGCGGCGCACGCGGGCGCCGGCCGCATTATGTTGCATCGCAGATTGCGGGCCGGCTCGAAGTGGGTCAAGCTTTCGTCGGCTGGCAGTGCAGCATGCGGGCGCCCTGGAGTCATCCAGGAACACGGATAAGTCGATCTTCGGGGGGGGGATTGTCTTGACGAATGTCAGCCTGGCAAGCGGTCATGCTTCGCGCATTTTCCAATTCGTCCAGGATGGGCTGATGCCTCCGGGAATGGAGGCGCATGTCACGCGCTCGTGGCACCGGTGCCTCATCGAGTACGGCATCGAGCCGTCGGCGCCGCGGGTCAATGCGGCGCTCGATCCACACTCCGTCCGGGAAATCCAGCAACAGATGGGCGAGCTGCTCACCGTCGCGCGCGCCGAGATGGAGAGCCTCTACGAGCAGATAGCCGGTTCGGGCTTTGCGGTCATCCTGTCGGATACGCAGGGCGCCATGCTGAGCACGATCACGGACCCGACGCTGCGGCGGGAATTTCGCGAGGCGGGGCTCGCGGTCGGGGCGCTGTGGGATGAACGCAGCGAAGGAACCAACGGCATCGGCACCTGCCTGGCGGAACGCGGACCCGTGACCGTGCATCGCGAGGAACATTTTCGCGGGTACAACATGTCCCTGTCGTGCTCTGGCGCGCCGATCCTCGATCCGCGCGGTGGAATCATGGCGGTCCTCGATGCGTCCAGCGTGAATTCGAGCGACAGCCGGCTCATCCAGCGCCACACCATGGCGCTGGTCAACATGTCGGCAAACCTCATCTCGCGGTGGAGTTTTCTCAACGAGTTCGAGCGCTCCTGGGTGCTCAGATTTCACAGCCGGCCGGAGTTCGTCGGACTGCTGCACGAAGCGCTGTTGGCGATGGACGGGCAGGGCACGATCCTGGCGGTCAACGAGAGCGCGCTCGTGCAACTCGGGTGCCCGTCGCGCAACTCACTGGTCGGCCAGTCGATCGACAATTTCTTCCAGTTCAACTTCGACTCCTTCGAGCAGCGCGCCCGATTCGAGGCGAGCACGATCTGGCCGGTGCGCGACCTCGCCCACGGGCGGCGTTTCTTCGCGATCGCGCGCGGTCCGGTGCGCCGCGACGCCCGCTCCGTGAAGTGTGCGCCGGCGAATCGGCTTGATGAGCCGGCCGGCGAACCGCGCCGGGACCGCGGCAAGCAGCATGTGGTCGAAGATGCGTTGATGCGCAAAAATCTGCTGTGCGGACAGCAGCTGTTCTCCAAACAGGTGCCGATATTGCTGCTTGGTGCAACCGGCACCGGCAAGGAGGCCTTTGCCAAGGCGCTGCATCACGGCGGCTTGTGGTTCGACAAGCCGTTCGTCACCGTCAATTGCGCCGCCATTCCCGAGAGCCTGATCGAAAGCGAGCTGTTCGGTTACACGCGCGGCGCGTTCACCGGCGCGGTGAAGGAAGGCCGCGTGGGCAAGATACAGCAGTCCAACGGCGGCACGCTGTTCCTCGATGAAATCGGGGACATGCCGTTGATGCTGCAGACGCGCCTGCTGCGGGTGATCGAGGAGCGCGAAGTCGTGCCGCTCGGCAGCGACCAGCCGATTCCCGTCAATTTACACGTCATCAGCGCCACCCATCGCGACATCCGGCGCATGATTCAGAACGGCGAGTTTCGCGAGGACCTCTACTACCGGCTGAACGGCGTCACGCTGCAACTGCCGTTGCTGCGCGACCGCGCCGACAAGGGCGAGTTGGTCCGCATCCTGCTGCACGAAGAGACCACAGGACAGGAACCCGTCGAGATCGCCGAGGATGCGCTGCAGAAGCTGATGGACTACTCCTGGCCCGGAAACATTCGCCAGCTGCGCAACGCCCTGCGCACGGCCGTGGCCCTGTGCCACGACGGCATCATCCGGCTGTCGAACCTGCCCCAGGAGATCATCGACACCGAGCCGCGCATGGCGGCGTCGGCCGACGCCGCGAGAAGCGCCGACAGCGCGCCGTCGGCGGCGATTCTACCCTCGGCCGCGCTGCGCGAGGCCGAATGCGCGGCACTGCTGCGCGAACTCGAGCGAATGCACTGGAACATCAGCCGCACCGCCCAGGCATTGGGTGTGAGCCGCAATACGCTGTATCGCAAGATGCACAAGCACCACATCGTCCTGGAGCAATAGCGCAGCGCGCGGATGGTGCCACCCGATGTCCGGGTGGCACCTGCCGATTCCGCCCAGCCGCGTCAGCCTTTTCGAACACCCGACAGTTTAGCCGCGTGCGTCGCCAGCGCGTCCATCAGCGGGGGGCTGAGACAATCGTAGGGCTCGAGCCCAAGCTCTTTGAGCCTGGCGCGCACCGCGCCCATGTTCGCCGGGTCCTCGCCCGACTCGATGATCGACGACACGAAGGCGGCAAAACCCGGCGCCGACCAGCCGTTCTCGGGCGACAGTTCCGTATGCACGAAATCGAGGCCATAGAACGCGTGTTTGTTGTTTTCGATGCGGCCATACATGTGAACGCCACAGACCTTGCACGCATGACGCTGGATCGTCTTGGACGGATCGACGATCGCAAGCTTGTCCCCGTTCTGCAAAACCGCCACCTTGTCCTTGGACACCACGGCGACCATCGAGAACAGCGCACCCTTGGGTTTCCAGCACTGCGTGCAGCCACAGACGTGATTGTGCGCCGTGTTGGCGCCCACCGACACCACAACCTTCCGGTCCGTGCACTTGCAGGATAAAGTTCCACCGGCAAAGTCCTTCGACCCTTGCCTTACTCCATTGTCGACCGACGGATGAATTGAGACCGCCATGATTTTCCTCCCGATAGTTTCAAGTAGCCGATGGTTCGGCGTGGTACACAGTCAATCGTCGCCCAACAGGTTCACCGTCCCCGCTCAGTAAGTGATCACCGAACGGATGACCTTGCCTGCGTGCAGCATGTCGAAGGCGCTGTTGATCTTCTCCAATGGCAGCACTTCACTGATCATTTCGTCGATCTTGATCTCGCCCTTGAGATAGCGTTCCACGTACCCGGGCAGCTGCGAGCGTCCTTTCACGCCGCCGAAGGCCGAGCCGCGCCAGACCCGGCCCGTGACCAGCTGAAACGGGCGCGTCGAAATTTCCTGACCCGCGCCGGCCACCCCGATGATGATCGATTCGCCCCATCCCTTGTGACAACACTCGAGCGCCGAGCGCATGACATTGACATTGCCGATGCATTCGAACGAGTAGTCGACGCCGCCGTTGGTCATGTCGACGATGATCTGTTGGATCGGCTTGTCGTGGTCCTTCGGATTGACGTAATCGGTGGCGCCCAGCGCTTTGGCCATGGTCCATTTGGTGGGATTGAGATCCACCGCGATGATGCGCGAGGCCTTGGCCATCACCGCACCCTGTACGACCGACAGCCCGATGCCGCCCAGCCCGAATACCGCCACCGTGGAGCCCGGGGTCACCTTGGCCGTGTTCAGCACCGCCCCGATGCCGGTGGTAATGCCGCAGCCGAGCAGGCAGACCTTCTCGAGGGGCGCCTTCGGATTGATGCTGGCGAGCGCAATCTCCGGCAGCACGGTGTGTTCGGAAAATGTGCTGGTACCCATGTAGTGCAGGACCGGCTTGCCCTTGATCGAAAAACGCGACGTTCCGTCCGGCATCAAGCCCTTGCCCTGGGTGACCCGGATCTTTTGGCACAGATTCGTCTTGCCCGACCGGCAGAACTCGCATTCGCCGCATTCGGGCGTGTACAGAGGGATCACGTGATCGCCCGGTTTCACACTTTTGACGCCCGGTCCCACCTCTTCAACGATACCGCCGCCCTCGTGGCCGAGGATTACCGGGAATAGCCCTTCCGGGTCGGCGCCGGAGAGCGTGAATGCGTCGGTATGGCACACCCCGGTGGCCACGATGCGCACCATGACCTCTCCCGCCTTCGGTCCGGCAAGATCGACTTCCTCGACCTGCAGGGGTCTACCCGCCTCCCAGGCTACAGCCGCTCTTGTTTTCATTGAATAGAGCTCCTGATATTAAACTGACGTCACGACCTTCTACGCCTAGCAGCTTGCGTGCCATCTCAAAAGGCGCCCTGATATCATCGATAAATCAGCTACTTGCGCCGACGAGGGGAGGCCGATGCGGAGTTGTGCAGCAGGGTGTTTCTTAACCGCTACAGTTTGTGCCTCAAAAATGTAGCAGCTGGCGAATTTCTGTTGCAACCGCGCGCGTCCGGGTGCAGCGTTAGGCCCATGCCGACAATGCAGCGAAACGTCGCGGCCCCGAGTCTGGCCGCCGCCCTGATCACGAGCTGGCTGATCGTGCCACCGGTGCTTGCGATCGGGGAAGCCGACCAGCCGTCCAGCAGCGCCTGGGAGTCGCTGCGCGCGCGCTATTACGGCGATCGGGACATGGGTCTGGTGGACGAGACCTATATGAGCCTGGAAGCGCCCGGCAATACGCCGGACCCGGCGGCGACTCCGCTGACGTTGCGTTTTGGCGACGGCGCGGAACGCCGCATCAAACGCGTCCGGGTGTTCATCGACAACAATCCGTCGCCGCTGGTCGCGACCATCGATTTCGCGGACGCCGCGCGGGTGATGGAAATCGACCTGCGCGTGCGCATCGATCGCTTCACCTCCGTGCGCGCGATCGCCGAAGCCGCGGACGGCACGCTCGAGATGCGCAGCGCCTGGGTCAAGGCGAGCGGGGGTTGTTCGGCGCCGCCGAGCGCCGCGCCGGGCGGGACCTTGGGTGAAATCCGGCTGCGCCCCTCGGCCGATGCGACCGCGATGCAAATCGGAATCCGGCATCCGAACAATTCGGGATTCCAGATCGATCCGCGCACCGGCGAGCCGATCCCGCCGCACTATATTTCGCGCCTGGTCGTGACCTCCGGCGGCAAGCCGCTATTCGCCGCCGATACGGGCATCTCGCTGAGCGAAAATCCGTCGCTGCGCATCGTGTCGGCGGCGCCGTTGCCGTTGCCGCTGATGGTGGACGCGACGGATTCGGCAACGGCCGCCCACTATACGGCGACCTGGCAGGGCGGCGACGCTTTAGCAGATGGGCGCCGCTGAGCGCCATCGACATCCGCCGGTGAGATTGCTGTGTGCGCTGCTGGCGGGCGGCGCGCTGGCCGCCCCGCTGGCCGGCCTGCAGATGTCCCCGGCACGCGCGGCCGACGCCTTCAACCTGGCCGAACTCAAGCCCGGTGTGTATGTGCACGCCGGGCGGCAATTGGCCCTCGATGCGCCCGGTCACGACGACATCGCGAATATCGGCTTCATCGTGGGTACGCGATGCGTGGCGGTCATCGACACGGGCGGTTCGGTGCGCATCGGCCGCTCGTTGCGTGCCGCGATCGCCGGGCGTACCGCGCTGCCGGTCTGCTACGTCATCAATACCCACGTGCACGTCGATCATGTTCTCGGGAATGCGGCGTTCACGAGCGACGGACCGAGCTTCGTGGGTCATGCCCGGCTCGCCGACGCCATGCGTCGCAGCGCGCAGTTCTTCATGGCGCAATACGCGGATGATTTCGACGCACCCCCCACGCCGCAGCAGCTGATCTCTCCGGACAGGCGCGTGGAGCGCGAGACGGTTCTCGATCTGGGGCATCGGCGCATCCTGTTGCGCGCGTGGCCGACGGCACACTCCGACTGCGATCTGACGGTCTTCGATGAGCAAACGGGCACCTTATGGACCGGCGATCTTCTGGTCCGCGAACGCCTGCCCGCCGTGGATGGCAGCGTCAGCGGCTGGCTCGCCGCGATCGACGATCTGGCGGCCCTCAGGGTCAAGCTGGCCATTCCCGGTCACGGGCCGGCGACCGGCCGCCTCGCGGCCGCGCTGATCCCGGAGCGCGACTACCTGCAAACGCTGGTGACGGGCGTTCGCGCGGAGCTCTCGCAAGGCGAGCCGATGCAGCATGCCATGGCGCACGTCGCTTCCCCGGCGAAGTCCGGCTGGCTGCTGTGGGAGGGCGTCCACGAGCGCAACGTCGCGCGCGTCTACCAGGAACTCGAGTGGCAATGAACGGCATGCGCCGGCGCGGCTTCCTGCGCTGCGCGGCGGCGGCCGTCCTCGGCGGCATCGCGCCCGCGGCCAGCGGGGGCGCCAGAGCCAAGGTGGTGATCGTGGGCGGGGGCTTCGCGGGCGCGAGATGCGCGCTCGCCCTGCGTGGATTGGATGCCGCGATCGACGTCACGCTGGTCGAACCCGGCGATCGCTACGTGACCTGCCCCATGAGCAACAGCGTCCTCGTGGGACTGCGCACTTTGGAGTCCATCACCGTGTCGCATCGCGGCCTGGCAAGCGCCGGCGTCAAGGTCGTGCACGATCGTGTCGACGGCATCGACGCCGCGCGGCGCCGCGCGCGGCTCGCCCGGGGCGGATTGCTTCCCTACGACCGGCTCGTGCTGGCCGTGGGCATCCGCTTTCTGTGGGGAGAGCCGCAGGGATATGACCAGGCCGCCGCGCAGCTCATGCCGCATGCCTGGCAGGCCGGCCCGCAAACGCAGATTCTGGCGGCACAGCTGCGCGCCATGCATGACGGGGGCGTGGTCGCGATCAGCGTGCCCGCCGGCCCGATCCGCTGTCCGCCCGGGCCCTTCGAACGCGCCAGCCTCATCGCGGGCTATCTCAGGCAGCGCAAGCCGCGCTCGAAAGTGTTGATCTTCGATGCCAACAACCACTTTCCCAAACAGGATGTGTTCGTGAACGCTTGGGCTGAGCTCTACCCCGGGATGATCGAATGGATTCCGGTGGTGCAGGACGGCGCCGTCGTGCGCGTCGAGGCCGCCGCAAAAACCGTCTACACCGCGCAGCATGAGCATCGAGTGGACGTGGCCAACATCATCCCGCGGCAGGCGCCGGCATGGCTCGCGGTAGAGACCGGGCTGGCCGCGGCGCGTGGTTGGTGTCCCGTCAGCCCGGCAACCTTCGAGTCCACGCTGATCCCCCATATTCATGTGATCGGCGATGCCTGCATTGCGGATCCGCTGCCGAAAGCGGCATCCGCCGCCCTGGGCGAGGCCGACCAATGCGCTCTCGCGATCGGCGCCGCGCTCGGCGGCCGCCGCGCGCCGGAGCCGTCCTTCGAGAGCGTGTGCTACAGCATGCTGGGACCGGGCCGAGCGCTGTCGATCCGCAGTCGATTTCGCTGGGTGGACGGGGAACTCCGGCAGGTTCAGAGCAGCGAAGCCCCCGCCGGTGGGCTCAACGATGAGGCTGCGATCGGCGCGCAGGAGGCGCAGAACGCGGCCGACTGGTACCGCCGCGCCGTGGCGGATTCATTCGGAGTGTGAGGAGGATCCGGCGTGCAATTTTTGCCAGCCCTGGCGCGCGCGCTGGATGCTGGCCTGCGGATGATCCATGAAGAATTCCAGGGATGTGCCGCTCGAAAAACAGTAGCGCGCGCCGCTGTCCGGATCGATCCAGTTCAGGGAGCAATCCGCCTTGATGCGGGCGCCTGCCGCCACGCCCAGCGGGTCCATGCTATCGAACTCGCCCTTCATGGGTTTCGGCGGCACGGCGGCCTTCCAAATTCCTCCGCGGTGCGGAGCGTCGCTCGGACCCGCGGCCCACGCGCCCGTGGAGGCGACCGCCAACAACGCGACGATGGCTGCCCTCATGCTTTTCATTATGCCATGAGTTTGACGTGTGCGAAGGTGGGAGTATTATCCCACGCAAAGAGCGACCCGCTGCGTCGAGAGCATCAGTATCGCCAGTGAGCATGGTTGCCGAACGATTCAACGTGGGCCGAGAGAATGCGTGACGGGTTGCTGTTGCGGGCCGCCATTTTCGCGGTGTTCGCGTTTTCCTCGAGCGCCGGCGGCGACGATGATGACGACAAGGCGCCCGGTCCCGGCCAGCAGTCGGGACTTCCCACGCTGAACGACGAGCAGCAGCGGGCGGTCGGCATCGTCGTTGGCCGCCCGCTGGCTGCAAAAACCCCCGAGCGCATCGAGGCATTCGGCCTGGTGCTGGATGCCACGCTGCTCATCGCGGACCTGGGCGAGAAAAACGCGGCCGCGGCGGCGCTGCGTTCCGCGTCGGCGGAACTGGCGCGACTGCGCGGGCTGGTCGTCAGCGGCGCGGGCGGATCGATGCGGGCGCTCGAAGCCGCGCAGACCGATCAGGCGAGGGCGCAGGCCGAGGCCGATTCCGCGGCGGCACGCTTCGAGCTGCGCTGGGGTCCGGTGGCGGCGCTGGCGCCGGCGGCGCGCGAACAGCTTCTGGCCGCGTCGGCGAGCGGGCATAGTCTGCTGGTGCGCGCCGATCTGCCGGGTCAGCACAGCCTCGGACTCGTGCCTTCGCAGGCCTTGCTCGACGTGGACGGCATCCAGGTTCCCGGCCGCGTCCTGGGTGCGCTTCGTCAATCCACCGATACGCTCAGCCCCGGCGTGTTGGTCGAGGTCGAGAACGCGCCCCTGGGATTGGGCCCGGGCGCCCGCGTACCGACCGCCTTGCTGACCGCGCAGCGTGCGGGACTGCTCCTGCCGCGCGACGCGCTGCTCTACGATGAGACGGGCGCGTACGTGTTCAAGCGACTCGGCCGCAAGGCCGGCGAGAAGGACATGCGATATGCCCCGGTGAAGGTATCGCTGTTGCTGCCGTACGGCGATGGGTGGTTGGTCGACGGCGTCGATGACGATGACGACATCGTCGTGCGCGGCGCCGGTGTATTGTGGTCTCTGCAGGGGGTGGGTGCCCATGCGGTTGATGACGACGACTAGGCTCCTAGACCATGCTGGCAGCCATCGTTCGCGCCTCCTTGGGCAACCCCCGCATCATCGTCGCGCTCGCGTGCCTGATCGCTTCGCTTGGGCTGGCCGCGCTGGTGGCGGCGCGGTTCGACGTGTTCCCGGATTTCGCACCCCCGCACGTGCTGGTCCAGACCGAAGCGCCGGGGCTCGACGCCACCCAGGTCGAAGCGCTGGTGACGCGGCCCCTGGAAGAGCTGCTGGCCGGCACCGAGAACGTAAAATCCGTGCGTTCGACCTCGAGTCAGGGCCTCTCCGCGATTCAAGTGGTGTTCGACCGGGGCGGCGATCCCTATCGCCAGCGCCAAGTCGTAACCGAGCGCCTTGCCGAATCCGCCGGTCTCCTGCCCACGGGCGTGCGCGCGCCGCTGTTGTCGCCGTTGAGCTCCTCGATGGAATACCTCGTGCATTTCGGCTACACCAGCGATCGATTGTCGCCGGTGGAATTGCGCGACGTGGTGCAATGGATCGTCAAACCGCAAATACTGGCCGTGCCGGGCGTCGCGCAGGCACAGATATTCGGCGGTGAGGTGCGCGAGCGGGAAATCGAGGTCGATCCCGCCAAACTCGCCGCGGCCGGACTCGCGCTCGACGACGTCCTGACGACGGCGCAGCGCGCCACGGCGCTGATCGGCGGCGGATACATCGAAACGCCCATGCAACGCATCGTGATCCAGGCCCAGGCCGCGGGCGCCACGAGCGAATCGCTGGCGCAGGCGGTGGTCGCAACGCACGGCGGCCTGCCGATCCGCCTGGGCGACGTCGCCACCGTGCGCGAAGGTTCCGAGCCGCGCTTCGGCGACGCGTTGATCGCCGGCAAGCCGGGAATTCTCATCGAGACATCCACTCAATTCGGCGCCAACACGCTCGAGGTCACGCGCGCGCTCGAAGAGCGCCTCGACGCGCTGGCGCCGGCGCTCGAAAGGCAAGGCGTGAAATATCATCCGGCGCTGCTGCGGCCGGCGAGTTTCATCGAAAGCGCCATCGAGAAGCTGCGCAATTCGCTGCTGATCGGCGCGGTGCTCGTGGTCGCATTGCTGCTGGTGACGCTGCGCGACTGGCGCGGCGCGCTCGTCTCGTTCAGCGCGATCCCGCTCGCACTGCTGACCACGGTTTGGATCCTCGAGGCCTGGGGATTGAGTCTGAACACCATGACCTTGGGCGGCCTGGTGGTCGCGCTCGGCGTGGTGGTCGACGATGCCGTGATCGACGTGGAGAACATTCTGCGCCGCCGCCGCGGCGCAGGCGGCGAGGTGGACATCGGCGCGTTGTTCATCGGCGCGTCGCTCGAAGTGCGCCGTCCGGTGTTCTACGCGACGGCGGCCGTGGCCGTGGCCTTTCTGCCCATCCTGTTGATGTCGGGATTGCAGGGCGCGTTCTTCCGGCCGCTGTCGATCGCGTTCCTGCTGGCCGTCGGCCTGTCGTTGCTGGTCGCGATGAGCGCGACGCCGGCGATGTGCGCCTTGGTGATGGCCAATCATCGGCCGCGGCCCGAGGCGCCCTTTCTCGGGCGCTGCAAGCGCCGGCAACTCGGCGCCATCTCGTGGCTCGACCGCCGGCCGCGCGTGCTGCTCGCGCTTTTTCTGGGCAGCGGCGTGGCCGGAATCGTGTTCCTGCCCATGCTGGGCGCGCGCTTGCTGCCGGATTTCCGCGAGAACTACCTGATCGCGCACGCCTCCTTGCGCGCCGGCGTGTCGCTGCGCGAGACCACCCGCGTCGGACTCCTCATAACGAAGGGATTGATCGCGATACCCGGCGTCAAGAGCGTCGCGGAGCAGATCGGGCGGGCGGAAAACGGGCAGGATCCCGACGCACCCAACAAGAGCGAATTCGAGGTGCAGATAGATCCGGCGCTGGGTCATGGCGCCGCCGAAATCGATGCCGCCATCCGCGGCGTGTTCGATGATTTCCCGAATCAGCTGGTGGAGATCTACTCGGTTCTGGCGGAGCGCATCGGGGAGACGTTGTCGGGCGAGTCGGCGCCGTTTTCCATCAGCGTCATCGGCTCCGATCTCGACGCCGATGACCGCGTGGGCGCGCAGATCGTCGAGTTGCTCGAGCACCTGCCGAACAGCGGCAACGTGCGCCTGGTCGTTCCGCCGCGTGAAGCGGAACTGCACGTCGAACTGCTGCCCGAACAATTGGCGATCCATGGGCTGCAGGCCGCGGACGTCCTTGAGACCATCAATGCGGCGTATCACGGCAGCGTTGCGGCCGAACTCAATCAGGCGGACCGCAGCGTGCCGGTCGTGGTGCGCATCGCCGGCGCGGGTTCGGACCCGCATGCGCTCGGTGAACTGCCGTTGCGCGGACGCGATGGTGCGCTGACGCGGCTGTCCGCCGTCGCGAAGGTCACCATGGTGTTGGCGCGCAGCCTGGTCGACCACCAAGACGGGCTGCGCCGCCAGATCGTGGTGGCATCGCCAAAAGGCGCCGACCAGGCCGGCTACGCCGAGTCGGTGCGCAGGGCGATTGCGGCGCGGCTGCAATTGCCGCCGGGCGTGTATCTGCGCTACGGCGGCGCGGCCGAAGCGCAAACCGCGGCGGCGCACGAGCTGATTCTGCAGTCGGCCGCCGCCTTCGTGTTGATCGTGCTGCTGCTCGCTCTGGCCTTCGGCCATGCGCGGCACGTGCTGCTCGTGCTGGTCGCATTGCCGAGCACGCTCATCGGCGGCGTGGTGGCGGTCGCCTTGACCGGCGGGACCCTGACGATAGGGGCGATGGTGGGCTTCGTCGCGCTGTTCGGAATGGCGGCCCGCAATACGATTCTGCTCATATCGCACTTCGATCATCTGGTCCGCGAGGAAGGCCAGACTTGGAGCCTCGCGACCGCGATGCGCGGCGCGGAGGAGAGGCTCACTCCGGTGCTGCTCACGGCGATGCTCACCGGCCTCGCGCTGCTGCCCGTGGCGCTGCAATCGCACCAGCCCGGGCACGAAATCGAAGGACCGATGGCCGTGGTCATTCTCGGCGGACTGGTCTCCTCCACCCTGGTGAGTCTGCTGTTGGTGCCGCCGCTGGCCGTGCGCTGGCTGCGGCCGGGCTAGGCCTAATGGCACTTGACTTAGGCTAAATCCCGTTGAGTTTGACCCGTTGAGTTCGTCGCTGGAGGCTTGAACCGCCGAACGGTGTGGCCGCCTGCAGCGTAAGTAAGTGCTATTGGGGCGTGCGGTTGGCCGTGCGTGCGCGGCGGCGTATCATGGCGGCATCCCCCTTCGATCGGTCTTAGGTCATGAGCGTTCGAGAATCGTTCCATCCCGCCGTCACCGCGTGGTTCACGCGCACCTTCGATGCGCCCACCCGGGCCCAGGCCGAGGCGTGGCCGGCGATTCTCGAGGGACGGGACGTGTTGGTCGCGGCGCCGACCGGCTCGGGCAAGACACTGGCCGCGTTTCTGGCCGCCATCGACCAGCTCGTCCAGGAAGGCGCCGCGGGGGCGCTGCCGGACGAGACGCGGGTGCTGTACATCTCGCCCTTGAAGGCGTTATCGAACGACATCCACCGCAATCTCGACGCGCCCTTGGCGGGGATCCGCGGCGAGCTCGCCGCGCTCGGGGCGGCGGATGTGGAGATACGCACGGTGGTGCGCACCGGCGACACGTCGGGGGCCGAACGCGCGCGGATGCGCCGCAAGGCGCCGCACATCGTGGTGACGACTCCCGAGTCGTTCTACGTGCTCCTAGGATCCGCGTCGGGCCGGGCCATGCTCTCGACCTGCCGCACGGTCATCGTCGACGAAATCCACGCCATTGCCGCCAACAAGCGCGGCGCCCATTTGGCGCTGTCGATCGAGCGCCTGCAGGCGCTCACGGGACGGCGCTTGGTGCGCATCGGATTGTCCGCGACACAAGCGCCCATCGAAGAAGCCGCGCGGTTGCTGGCCGGGTCGAATGGCAGCAGGGACTGCGTCATCGTGAACGGCGGCCACGACCGCCGACGGGATCTGGCGCTCGAGTTGCCGGCCGCCCCGCTGGAGGCGGTGATGTCCGGCGAGGTCTGGGGTCAGGTCTACGACCGTCTGGCCGAACTCGCGCAAGAGCACCGCACCACGCTCGTGTTCGTCAATACCCGGCGGCTCGCCGAGCGGCTCGCACGCCATCTGTCCGAACGCCTGGGCGCGGACAACGTGGCCGCGCATCACGGCAGCTTGGCAAAGGAGCGCCGCTTTCACGCCGAGCAGCGCCTGAAGCGGGGCGAGCTCAAGGCGCTGGTGGCCACGGCATCCTTGGAGCTCGGCATCGACATCGGCGGCGTCGATCTGGTGTGCCAGATCGGATCGACGCGCTCGATCAACGCATTCCTGCAGCGGGTCGGACGCGCGGGACACGCGGTCGGCGGCACGTCCAAGGGCAGATTGTTTCCGCTCTCGCGCGACGATCTGGTCGAATGCACGGCGCTGCTCGATGCGGTGCGGCGGGGCGAACTGGACCGGCTCATCGTTCCCCGCAATGCGTTGGATGTCCTGACCCAGCAAATCGCGGCGGAAGTCGCGGCGCGCGAGTGGTCCGAAGAGGCATTGTTCGATCTGCTGCGCGGCGCCTATTCCTATCGCGACCTCAAGCGCGAGGTCTTCGACGCGTGCGTCGGCATGCTGGCTCAGGGCTTCAGCACGCGCCGCGGCCGCCACGGCGCGCTCATTCATCGCGATGCCGTGAGCGCCACGCTGCGCGCGCGCAAGGGCGCGCAGCTCACGGCCATCACCTCAGGCGGCGTCATTCCGGACAACGCCGACTACAAAGTGGTGCTCGAGCCCGAGGGCTTGTCGGTGGGTACGGTGAACGAGGATTTTGCGGTCGAGAGTCTGCAGGGCGATGTGTTCCAGCTGGGCAACATCTCGTACCGCATATTGCGCGTCGAGCGCGGCACCGTGCGCGTCGAGGACGCGCACGGCCAGCCGCCGTCCATTCCCTTCTGGCTGGGCGAGGCGCCCGGACGCACCCACGAGTTGTCGGCGGCGGTCTCCCGGCTGCGCAGCGAGATCGCGCAACGCCAGGACGCCGATCCGGGCGCCGCGTCGCGCTGGCTCGAGGAGGAGGTGGGTCTGGGCGGGATCGCCGCGGCGCAGCTGCTCGAATACCTTGCCGCGGGCCGCGCGGCCTTGCAAGGCCTGCCGATGCAGGACACGGTCATATTCGAGCGGTTCTTCGACGAGTCCGGCGGCATGCAGCTCGTCATTCATTCCGTGTTCGGCAGCCGCGTGAACCGCGCCTGGGGTTTGGCGTTGCGCAAGCGGTTCTGCCGCACCTTCAACTTTGAGCTGCAGGCCGCCGCGACCGAGGATCACATCGTGCTGTCGCTCACCCACGCGCACAGTTTCGAGCTTCAGGACGTCGCGCGTTATCTGCATTCGAATACGGTGCGGCCCGTGCTGGTCCAGGCCCTATGCGCGGCGCCGATGTTCGCGGTGCGATGGCGCTGGGACGCCGGCATCGCGCTGGCGCTGCCGCGGTTTCGCGGCGGCAAGAAGATTCCGCCGCAGATCGCAAGAATGAATGCGGAAGATCTGTTGGCCGCGGTGTTTCCCGACCAAACGGCCTGCGCCGAGAACCTCTCCGGGGAGATCGAGATTCCGGACCACCCGCTGGTCGGACAGACCATTCGCGACTGCCTGGAAGACGCCATGGACATCGACTCCCTCGAGCAGGTCCTGCGCGCCATGGAAGCGGGCCGGATCCGCATCATCGCGCGCGATCTGACCATGCCTTCGCCGTTCGCGCTCGAAGCGCTCAATGCGCGCCCCTATGCGTATCTCGATGACGCTCCGCTCGAAGAGCGGCGCACGCAGGCCGTGATGGGCCGCCGCTGGATCGATCCTAAGTCGGCGGCCGACATCGGGCGGCTCGATCCCGAGGCGATCGCCCGGGTGCGCGAGGAGGCGTGGCCGGATGCCGCCACCGCCGATGAACTGTGCGATGCGCTGTCGTGGATGACCTGCCTCACCGAGCGCGAGGTGCGCGAGCACGCCGGTTGGCCGGAATTGATCGACGCGCTGGCGGCGCAGGGCCGGGTGGTGCGCATCGCGGCGAGCGGGCGCGCCGTGCTATGGGTGCCCGTCGACCGGCGCGGCCTGTTCGAGCCCGAGGTGCCGTCCTCGAGCGAGTCGCTGGTGGAGATCGTTCGCGGGCGGCTCGAGGCCTTGGGACCCGTGAACGCCGCTGCGTTGGCGCAATCCCTGGGCCTGTCATCCTCGCAGGTGCAGGCGGCGCTCGCCGCTCTCGAGGCGGAGGGTTTTGCGCTGCGCGGCCGATTCACCCGCCCCGCCGGCGATGAGGAGTGGTGCGAGCGCCGGTTGCTCGCACGCGTGCATCGCTACACCGTCAAGCGGCTGCGCGCCGAGATAGAACCGGTGCAAGCGAGAGAGTTTCTGCGCTTCCTGTGCGATTGGCAGCACGTCCTGCCCGAGACGCGCATGCAGGGCTCGGATGCCCTGGCGGCGCTGCTCGCGCAACTCGAAGGCTTCGAGGCGGCGGCGGGCGCATGGGAAAGCGACATCATCCCCGCGCGGCTCGCGGAGTACGATCCGCACTGGTTGGACGAGCATTGCCGGTCCGGCCGCTTCGTCTGGGCACGCCTGGAGGCGGGCAAGGGCACGGCGGACCGGGGCGCGGGGCCGCTGCGCTCGACGCCCATCACTTTGCTCGCCAGACGCAGCGCGAGGGCGTGGTCGGCGCATGCCCACCCACACGAGCGGGCTCAGCTCGGGCATCGGCCGCGAGCGGTGTTCGAGTTCCTCGAGGGGCATGGAGCCTCCTTCTTTGACGATATTGCCGACGGCGTGAGGCTGCTGCCGGCCGAAGTGGAAGAGGCGCTCGCCGAATTGGTGGCGCTCGGCCTGGTGAACTCCGATAGCTTCGGCGGCTTGCGGGCGCTGCTGGTGCCGGGCAGCCAACGCGGCAGGCCGGGTTCCGGCGCGGGCGGCCGGCGGCGCCGGCTTGCGATGTTCGGCATGGCCGATGCCGGCCGCTGGGCCATCGTGCGCCGCGACGCCCCGGCGCCGGTTCAGCGCGCGAACGATGAGACTGTCGAAGCGGTGGTGCAGACCCTGCTGCGCCGTTGGGGCGTGATCTTCTGGAAGCTGCTGGCGCGTGAGGCCGATTGGCTGCCGAGCTGGCGCGATCTCTTGATGTGCTGCCGGCGCCTCGAAGCGCGGGGTGTGATCCGCGGCGGCCGGTTCATTGCCGGACTCGCCGGCGAACAGTACGCGAGCCCCGAGGCGGTAGGTCTGCTGCGCGACGTGCGCCGGCGCCCGCTCGCCGGACAGTATGTGTCGGTGTCGGGCGCGGATCCTCTGAATCTGCTCGGCATCGTGACGCCGGGGGCGAGACTCCCGTCGTTGACCGGCAATCGGGTGCTGTATCTCGATGGATTGCCCGTGGCCACCTACGCCGCCGGCACCATCGCCTTTCTGCAACCCCTCGACGCCAAGGAGCGGTGGCGTGCGCAGAACGCACTGCTGCGTCGACCGGTGCCGGAGGCGCCGCTGGGCCTGCAGGGCTCGCCGCGCTGACTACTTGAGCTGCGCGTCGGTCCATCCGCCGCCCAAGGCCTCGATCAGCGCCACGCTGGCTTGCAGGCGGCTCGAGAGCACGGATAGCGCGGTCTCCTCGCTGGCGAGCCGCGTGGTTTGCGCGGTGATGACGCTGCTGTACGGCACAGTGCCGGCCTTGTATTGGTTGAGCGTGAGCTTTTCCGCCTCCTTTGCCGCCGCCACCGCCGCGTCCTCGACCACCGCCTGCTGTTCCAGGACGCGCAAGGTGACGATCTGGTCCTCGACCTGTTCGAAGCCGGACAGCACGGTCTGCCGATAGGCCGCGATGCTCGCCTGGTAGGCGGCCCGCGCCTGGGCGACTTCGGCACGGCGCAGTCCCCCGTCGAGAATGGTCTCCGCCAATTGCGGGCCCACCGCCCACACTCGATTCGACGCGTTCAGCAAGCGGCTGAAGGTGCTGCTGGTATATTCATCCGATCCGGACAAGGTGAGACTCGGGAAATAGGCCGCCGTGGCGACGCCGATCTCGGCATTCGAGGCGGCCATCTTGCGCTCCGCCTGCGCGACGTCGGGGCGCCTCTCCAGCAGGGTCGAGGGCACGCCCGCGGGCACCGTCGGGACTTGGGTTCGCATCGCCGTCGGTTGCAGCGAAAAGGCGGCCGGCTGCTCGCCGATCAGCACCGCAATCGCGTGCTCGAGTATGCCGCGCTGAATCTTTGCGTTGATCTGCTGCGCCTGGCTGTTGAGCAGCTGCGTCTCGGCGCTCACCACATCGGCTTTGGCCGCCACGCCGAACTTGTAGCGGCTCTCGGTGATCTTGAGCGAGAGCTGTTCGGCCACGACGATGTCATCCAACAGGCGCTGCAGCTCATCCTGGGCGCGCAGTTCGAAGTAGTCGGTGGCCAGGTCGCCTTGCGCCGACAATGTGGCCGCCGCCAGCGCCGCGTCGCTGGCCTGCGCCGAGGCGCGGTCGCTCTCGACGGTGCGGCGAATCTGGCCCCAGATATCCAGCGTCCAGCTGCCGGAGAGCGCTGCATTGGCCGTGGTTTGCACCGGGGCGGTGCCGATCGCGCCGCGCTGCGGCCCGATGCTGGCGGCGACGGTCGGCCAGAAGCCGGCGCGTGCCTGGTCAACCAGCGCCCGGGCTTGATCCACCGCGGCCGCGGCCGCTTTGACGTTTTCGTTGGAGAGTTGGATCTTGGTCTCGAGCGCCGCCAGCTGGTCATCCTTGAAGATGTTCCACCACGGTCCCCGGCTCAGCGCATCGTTCGGTTCGGTGGGCTTCCAGTCGCTTTGTTCCTTGAAGTTCTGCGCCGTGGGGAAATCGGGCCGCCGATAGTCCGGTCCCACGGCGCAGCCCGCGAGCAGCGCAATGCCGCCCGCCCACAGGCAGCAGCGCGACAGGCCGCTCATGTGGCCGGCTCCGCGGGAGGGTACGAGCCGCCCAGCGGGCCGTCCGAGGGGGCGTGCCGCACGCGCTTCTGCCGCCTCCAGTAGCGGTGCACGTACAAATACACGACCGGCGTGGTGTACACGGTGAGCAGTTGGCTCACGATCAGTCCGCCGACGATGGAAATGCCCAACGGCCGGCGCATTTCCGTCCCGTCACCGTAGGCGAGCGCCAGCGGCAGCGCGCCCGCGATCGCGGCGCAGGTGGTCATCATGATGGGCCTGAAGCGCAGTGAGCAGGCGTACGCGATCGCCGCCATCGGGTCCATTCCCTGGGTGCGCTCCGCCTCGAGCGCGAAATCCACCATCATGATCGCGTTCTTTTTCACGATGCCGATCAGCAGCAAAATGCCGAGGAACGCGATCAAGCTGAACTCGGTGCCGGTCGCGAGCAACGCGAGCAGGGCGCCGACGCCGGCGGACGGCAGCGTCGACAGAATGGTCAGGGGCTGACTGTAGCTTTCGTACAGAACCCCCAGCACCACGTAAATGGCCACGAGCGCCGCCACCAACATCAGCGGCGTGTTGCTGTTGCTCTGCTGGAACAGTCTGGCGGTGCCGTAGGTGCCGCCTTGAATGGTGACGGGGACGTGAATCTCGCTCATTTTGCGCTCGATCGCCTTCAGCGCCGTGCCGATCGACTCGCCCTCCGGCAGGTTGAAAGCGACGGATGTGGAGACCGACGTTCCCGTGTGATTGACGCTGACCGGCGTCGTACTGGTGGCGAAGTGACTGAATGCGGCGAGCGGCACGACGGTCGCCGAGGCGATGCTCACGGCGGAGCCGGTCGAGGTGTTGCCGCGGCCCGCGTTGGCGAGCGAATTCAAGGCGAGGTTGCGCGCCGCATCCTCGGCCACCGCGGCGACGCTCGCCGTCGTGCTCGAGGTCGAGCCGAGCTGCGTCGTGCCCGCCACGGCTTGCGTGGATTCGGTTCCGCTCACGGCGCCCCCGGAGGTGCTGATGTACAGTTCCCGCAAGACCTCCGGGTTCTGCCAGTACTGCGGCGCCACTTCCATGACGACGTGGTATTGCTGCGGACTGAACGGGTTGTAGATGTTCGAGACCTGGGCCTGGGCGAACGCATCTCCGAGCTCATTGTCGATCTGCACCTCCGTGAGCCCGAGCCGCGATGCGGTGTCCCGGTCCACGATCAAATCGGCTTCGAGTCCGCCCGGCTGCAGATCGGTGTCCACGTCCGTCAGTTCGGGCATCTCCTGCATCGCGGCGCGCAACTTCTGCGACCAGGCACGCAGTTCGGTAAGGTCGTCTCCCAGCAGCGTGTATTGGTATTGCGAATTGGCCGACCGGCCGCCCCCGCCGCCGATGTCCTGGACGGCCTGCAGAAAGGTCGAAACGCCCTCGACCTGCGCGAGCTGCGGGCGCAGCCGGGCGATGACCTGGTCGGCCGACAGGCGCCGCTGGCGCAGCGGCTTCAATGCAATGGTCAGATTGGCGCGCGGGCCGCCGCTGCTCGGTCCGAAGCCGCCGGCCCCGACCGAGCCCGTGACGGTGGCGACCGCGGGGTCCTGCTGGATGATGCGCGCGACCTGTTGCAGCTTGCGCTTCATCAATTGGAACGAACTCGATGCATCGCCGCGAATGCCCCCCTGCAGTTGACCGGTGTCCTGCTGCGGAAAGAACCCCTTGGGAATGGCGATGTACAGGTAGATGTTGAGCCCGATCGTCGCGAACAGCACGAACATCATGATGCGCCGGTGATGCAGGGCCCAGTCGAGGGTGCGTACGTAGCCGCCGCGCAGCCGCTCGAATCCGCGCTCGAAGGCGCGCGCCAGGCGCGAGGGGGTGCGGTCGCGCGCCCGCTCGAGCAGCAGCGAACACATCATCGGCGTGGTGGTCAGCGAGATCACCAGCGAGATCAGGATCGACACCGACAGCGTGACGGTGAACTCGCGGAAAATCCGCCCCACCAGGCCCCCGGCGAACATGAACGGAATGAAGACTGCGATCAACGACAGGCTCATGGACAGCACCGTGAAGCCCACTTCGCGCGCGCCGAGCAGCGCGGCGCTCATTCTCCCCATGCCGGCCTCGATGTGCCGCGTCGTGTTCTCCATGACCACGATGGCGTCGTCGACGACGAAGCCGGTGGCTATCGTGAGCGCCATCAATGAAAAGTTATCGAGCGTAAAGTCGAGCAGATACATGGCGCCGAAGGTGCCGATCAGCGACACCGGGACGACCAAGGCGGGAATCAACGCCGCGCGGTAGCTATTGAGGAAGATGTAGACGACGAGGATGACCATCGCCACCGCCAACAGCAGCGTCTGTTCGACCTGGCGCAGCGAGGCGCGTATGGTGATCGAGCGGTCGAACGTGACCACCAGGTCGATGTTCGGATCGATGGAGCCCTTGAGCTCGGGAAGCGCCGCCTTCACCGCATCGATCATTTCTATGACGTTGGCGCCCGGTTGCTGGTAGACGGTGACGAACACCGCGGGCTTGCCGTTGTACAGGCCGTAGGTGCGGATGTCCTCCGTGGCCCCACTCTGCATGTCGAGGACCTGCGCGACGTCGCCGAGACGCACCGCCGCGCCGTTGCGCTCGGCGATGATGAGGTTGCGGTACGGTTCGGCGTCGCGCGCGTTGTCGTTGGTGTAGATCTGATAGCGCAGACCCGAGGATTCGATCGATCCCTTGGGGGCGTTGGCATTGGCGTTGGAGATCGCGGCGCGCACGTCCTGCAGCCCGATGCCGTATTGGGACAGCGCCTGAGGATTGATTTCCACGCGCACCGCGGGCAGCGCGCTGCCGTTCACGTTGACGCCGCCGACGCCCTGGATCTGCGACAGGCGCTGCAGAATCACCGCGTCGGCCGCGTCGTAGATCTGACCCTGCGTGAGCACGTCGGAGGTCATTGCGATGGCCATCACGGGGAACAGGGCGCTGTTGATCTTGCGGTAGGAGGGATTGTGCGTGAGCGAGGAGGGCAGATCGGCATGGGCCGCGACGATGGCCGCCTGCACGTCCCGCGCGGCGCCGTCGATGTCGCGGTCCACGCCGAAAGTCAGCTGGATGTTCGAGGTGCCGACGCTGCTGCTCGAGGTCATGTCGTCCACATCCGCGATGGCGCCGAGGTGGCGCTCCAGCGGAGTTGCGACCGTGCTCGCCATGACCTCGGGGCTCGCCCCGGGAAGCTGCGCCGAGACGAAGATGGCCGGCACGTCGATGCGCGGCAGCGGCGCCACGGGCAACAGCATGAAGGCCACGGCGCCGCAAAGCGCCACGCCCGCCGTCAACAGCGTGGTCGCCACGGGTCTGCGGATGAACTGTGCCGACGGGTTCACGACGGGTTGTCCGCGAGCGTGGCGTCTTCCTGGGGATTGCGCCCACGGAAGCGCGTGGAGACGCGATCGAACGCCAGATAGATCACCGGCGTGGTGAACAGCGTGAGCACCTGGCTCACCAGGAGGCCGCCCACGATGCTGATGCCGAGCGGATGGCGCAGCTCCGAGCCCGTACCAGTGCCGAACATCAGGGGCAGCGCGCCGAAAATGGCGGCCACGGTGGTCATCAAAATGGGGCGGAAGCGCAGCAGACATGCCTGGTAGATGGCCTCGCGAGGCGAGAGGCCGTCATCGCGCTGCGCGACGATGGCGAAGTCGATCATCAGGATGGCGTTCTTCTTCACGATGCCGATCAACAAAATGATCCCGATCAGCGCGATGATGGTCAGATCGTCGCCGGCCAACATCAACGCGAGCAGGGCGCCGATGCCGGCCGACGGCAATGTCGACAGTATCGTGATGGGATGGATGAAGCTCTCGTAGAGCACGCCGAGCACGATGTACATCACCAGCACCGCGGCCACCAGCAACAGCAGCTCGTTGTTGAGATTGCTGCGGAACGCGAGTGCGGCGCCTTGAAACGTGGTGCGGATGCTGTTCGGAATGCCGGCCGAGCGCTCGGCGTTTTCGATGGCGTCGACGGCCGCGCCGAGCGACGCGCCGGGCGCCAGGTTGAACGACACCGTGGCCGCCGGGAACTGCGCCAGATGATTGATGAGCAGCGGCCGCGTTTCAACGTCCACCTTCACGATGGCCGACAGCGGCACCTGGCCGCCGCCGGACGACGGCACGTAGATCGAGGCCAGCGAGTCCACCGTGCGATACGACTGCGGATCGGCTTCCAAAATGACCCGGTACTGGTTCGACTGGGTGAAAATGGTCGACACGATGCGCTGCCCGAAAGCATCGTACAAGGCGTTGTCCACGGTGCCCACGCTGATGCCGAGCCGTGCCGCGCTGTCGCGGTCGATGGTGACATAGGCCGCCAAGCCGTTGTCCTCTTGATTGCTGACGACATCGGCGAGTTCCGGCCGTTGGCGCAACGCCGACACCAGCAGGGGCGTCCAGGAGGACAGCGCCGCCGCGTCGGCGCTCTCCAACGTGAATTGATACTGGGTACGGCTGACGGTGTTGTCGAGCGTCAGATCCTGGACCGGCTGCATGTACAAGGTGACGCCGGCGACGCCGGCGGTCTCGGACCGCAGCCGGCGGATGACGTCCGCGACGCTCGACGTGCGCCGGTTGCGCGGCTTCAAATTGATGAGAAACCGGCCGCTGTTGAGCGTGACATTGTTGCCGTCCACGCCGATGAACGAGGATAGGCTCTCGACGTCGCGGTCGGTGAGAATGGCGACCGCGAGCGCCTGCTGGCGATCCGCCATGCCGGCGTAGGAGATCGCCTGGCCGGCCTCGGAAACGCCTTGAATGAGGCCGGTGTCCTGGTCGGGAAAAAATCCCTTCGGGATCAGAATGTACAGGATGGCGGTGACCGCCAGCGTGCCGGTCGCCACCGACAGGGTGAGCCTCTGATGATCGAGCACCCAGGTGAGGTTGCGGCCGTACCACTGCACCACCGCCGTGAACCAGCGCCCCGAATCGCCGGCGTGCGGGCGCTCGGAACGGGATTTGAGGAGTTTCGCGCACATCATCGGCACGAGCGTGAGCGACACCACGGCCGAGATCAGGATGGTGACGGCGAGCGTGACCGCGAACTCGCGGAACAGGCGGCCCACCACGTCCTGCATGAAGAGCAGCGGGATCAGCACCGCGATCAGCGACACCGTGAGGGAAATGATGGTGAAGCCGATTTGCCCCGAGCCTTTGAGCGCAGCCGCGAGCGGCGCCTCTCCCAGTTCGATATAGCGCGAAATGTTTTCGATCATGACGATCGCATCGTCGACGACAAAACCCGTGGCAATGGTCAAGGCCATGAGCGACAAATTATTGAGGCTGAAGCCCGCCATGTACATCACCGCGAACGTGCCGATGAGAGACAGCGGCACCGACAGGCTCGGGATGATGGTGGCGGGCACGTTGCGCAGGAACAGATAGATCACCAGCACGACCAGCACCACGGCGAGCGCCAGCTCGAACTCGACGTCGGCGACCGACGCCCGGATGGTGGTGGTGCGGTCCGTCAGAATGGTCACGTCCACGCCGCTCGGCATGGCGGCCTGCAACGAGGGCAGCAGGTCGTGGATCCGGTTGACCACGTCGACCACGTTGGCTCCCGGCTGACGCTGAACGTTGACGATCAAGGCGGGCGTCGAGTTCATCCAGCCGCCGAGCTTGGCGTTCTCGGCGCCGGAGATCAGGGTGGCGACATCCTTGAGCCGAACCGGCGCCCCGTTCTTGTAGGCGACCACGACGCTGCCGTAATCCTCGGCGTTTCTGATCTGGTCGTTGGTATTGACCGTATAGGCGCTGCTGGGGCCGTCGAGGGTTCCCTTCGGACCGTTCTGATTGGCGTTGTTGATGGTCGTGCGCAAATCGTCGATGTTAAGGCCGTACGCCGCCAGCGCCCGGGGATTCACCACGACGCGCACGGCGGGGCGCTGTCCGCCGCTGATGCTGACGACGCCCACGCCCTTCAGCTGCGAGATCTTCTGTGCGATGCGCGTGTCCGCAAAGTCCTCGACCTCGGTGAGCGGCATCACCTTGGAGGTGATGCCCATGATGAGCACGGGCGCGTCGGCGGGGTTGACCTTGGCGTAGATGGGCGGCGCCGGCAGGTCCTGCGGCAGGAGATTCTGGGCGCCGCTGATCGCGGCCTGAACCTCCTGCTCGGCCACGTCGATGGGCAGCGCCAAATTGAACTGCAGCGTGATGACCGAGGCGCCGCCCGAACTCGTCGAGGACATCTGGTTGAGTCCCGGCATCTGTCCGAACTGCTTTTCCAAGGGAGCCGTGATGGCCGAGGTGATGACCTCGGGACTCGCGCCCGGATAAAACGTCTGCACTTCGATGGTCGGATACGCCACCTCGGGCAACGCCGACAACGGCAGCTGTTTGTAGGCGATGGCGCCCACGATCAAGATGGCAACCATCAACAGGGTGGTTGCCACCGGACGCAGGATGAAAAGGCGTGACGGATTCACTGCGGGGCGTTGGGCTTGGGCCGATGGCGGGCGGCGGGCGGCGGCGCACCCGGAGTACGGCCGCCGGCGGGCGGTCCGCCCGCCGCGTCCGGCAGCACCACGCTTGCGCCGTCGCGCAGCCGGTCGCCGCCCTCCGTGACGACGAGGTCGCCGGCGGCGACTCCCGCGGTAACCGCGACCCGCTCGCCGTCGACGACTCCGAGGACCACCGGCCGCACGGTCACCGTGCGAGCGGCGTTTACCAGGTACACGAAGGTGCTCACGACCCCGTTGGGCGCGCCGCGACGCACGGCCGCGTTCGGTATGATGAGTTGATTCCGTTTCAAATCGAGCAGCAGCGACACGTTGACGAACTGGTTGGGGAACAAGGCGCTGTCCGTGTTGTCGAACATCGCGCGCAGCTTCACCGTGCCGGTGGTCGGGTCGATCTCGTTGTCCACCGTCGACAGGCGGCCGTCGGCGAGCTTCACCGCGTTGGCGCGATCATAGGCCTCGACGTTCAAGACGCTGCCCTCGCGCACCTTCTTCATCAGCGAGGACACGTTGTCCTCGGGAATGTAGAAGAACACGCTGATCGGCTGCAGCTGATTGATCACCACGATTCCGTTGGCGTCGCCGGGCGTCACGTAGTTGCCCTGATCCACCTGCCGTATGCCCACGCGGCCGGTGACCGGCGACACGATGCGCGTATAAATCAGATTGACGCGAGCCGTCTTGACCTGGCCTTCGTCCGATTCGATGGTTCCAATGTATTGATCCACGAGGGCGCGCTGCGTATCGAGCTGTTGCACCGCGATGGAGTCCTCCTTCACCAGCCCTTCGTAGCGCTTGAGATCCAGCCGCGCGTCCGCCAGCAACGCCTGATCGCGGCGCAGATTGCCCTGCATGGTCTGCAGCGCCGCTTCGTAGGGGCGCGGATCGATTTGTGCGATCACATCGCCCTCGTGCACGAGTTGTCCCTCGGTGAAGAGGATTCTCTGCAGGGTTCCGCTGATTTGAGTGCGCACCGTGACATTGGCCAAGGTGGTGACCGTGCCGAGCGCGGGGATGCGGATTTGAATATCACCGGCCACCACGGGAGCCACGGAGACGGCCACGGGCCCGTTCTGTCCGCCGCGCGCGCCGCCCGGTCCGCCCGGTCCGTTCGCCGAGGCTTTCGGGCGTGTCTGAACGAACCACACGATGCCCACGAGAAGCACCAGCACGATCGCGACTGCGACCAGCGCGCTCCGATGCCGATCGATGTACGCCCGGAGGCCGCGCGCCTGCGCCGGTGTTGCGAACGTACCACCTTCGTTTTCGTTCATCACATGTTCACCACGGTCCCGCATTCGACGACAACCGCCTATCATAAAGGAGATTGTCGGAAGTAAATGATCTTCCAAACGAAACCGCCCGTCTGACCGGCACGCCCGGCTACGGCGTGCGCGCGGCGCAGGTCGGCGCCTTGGTGGCGGCCGAGGATGGCGCCGCGCGGGCCGCCGGCATCGTCATGGATCGGCTAACATCTCGATACCTACCATGAATCTACCCATACTGCTCTGGGGATTGTTGTTCGGCTCGATCGGGCTCGGTTTTTTTCTCTACGGAAAAAAACAGCGGGCCGTTGTCCCATTGATATGCGGTCTGGCGCTGATGGCTTATCCCTATTTCATCCCCAACGTGTATGCCCTGGTGATGATCGGAATCGTGCTCACCGCAGTTCCCTATTTCTGGCGCCTATGATCGACCATGAATAACCTGTTTCGGTCCCACGCGCGGCTTTGGATTTCCGTGGTCACCGGCACGGTGATTTATTTCTGCCTTCCGGCGCACTGGTCGAGCATCAGCCGCGTGTTGTTGAGCTGGGATTGCGGGGTCGCCCTGTTCCTGGCCCTGATCTATTCCTGGATGACCGGCCTGAGCGCGGAGCGCATCCGCTCGCGATACATCGACGAGGACCCATCGGCGCAGTTCATTCTCATTTTCATCGTGTGCGCGGCGCTGCTCAGCGTCGTCGCCATCGTGCAGCCACTGGCCACGCTGAAACAGGTGTCGGGCGTCGAGCGGGTCGCGCACACCGGGCTTGCGGCGCTGACGCTGCTGAATTCGTGGTTCCTCGTGCCCACCATGTTCACGACCCATTACGCCGACATGTTCTACAGCGCCGCCGAGGACGACCGGCCGCTCGCCTTTCCCGGCACCCCCATGCCAGCGTTCTGGGATTTCGCGTACTTTTCCTTCACCATCGCGGCCGCGTGCCAAACCTCCGACGTCGCCACGACCAGTCTGACCGTGCGCAAGGCCGTGATTGCGCAGACCCTGGTGTCGTTCTTTTTCAACGTATCCATTCTCGGGTTCGCCATCAATGTCACGGCCGGGCTGATCGGGGGTTGAGCCAGGCTCATCCTCCCCGCTCAGCGCAATGCCTCGTTGAGCAGCGGCGCGCGCCGCGGCGGTGGATTGAACGTCGCGCTGCGCGTGTAAAACGTTATCATGGCCTGCCTTCGGCGAATGGTGCATCCGCAATGAAATCAAAGACCGTAGCCATCCTGGAAACGCGCACCGGCAAACATCTGGGCGAACTGATCGAGCGTCGCGGCGGCATCGCCATGCTGGCGCCGGCGCTCGAGGAGGTCCCGGACATCGAGCCGGCGGCGGTGGTCTCGCTGTTGGCAGCATGGCGCGCCACACCGTACCGCATGGTCATCTTCCAGACGGGTGTCGGCACGCGCGCCCTGTTTCAGGCGGCGGATTCATTGGGCTCGACCGACGAGCTGCTGCGCTTGTTGTCGAGCACGCTGGTGGTGGTGCGCGGCCCCAAGCCCACGGCGGAATTGAATGGGCGCCGGGTGCGCATCGACGTGCGCGCGCCGTCGCCGTTCACCACCGAGACAGTCCTCGAGGCAATCGCCGCGGTGGATCTCGACCGGGCTCCGGTCCTCGTGCAGCGCTACGGCGCGACCAATCGAGCGCTGCAGGGCGCGCTGCAAGCGCGCGGCGCCGCCGTGCGGGAAATCGTGACCTATCGATGGGCATTGCCGCAGGACGTGCGGCCGTTGAAGGACCTGCTCGACGCGCTGGACGCCTCGCGGGTCGACGCCGTGGTCTTCACCAGCGCCGTGCAGATTCACAATTTGATCGCCGTCGCGGCCGCCGACGGCCGCGCCGAGTCCTTGCCCGGCCGATTGAACGGTCTCGTCATCGCGTCGATCGGTCCCGTGTGCTCGCGGGCTCTGATGGCGCACGGCATCACGCCGTCGTTCGAGGCCAGTCCGCCGAAATTGGGTCCGCTGGTGGAGGGGCTGGAGCGCGCCTTGAGCGGCGGCCATGACGAAGCAGGGGAGCCGTGACGGGGCGCCGCGCTGCTTCCGTCGACGCCTGTCCGAGGATCCCCTACAGCCGCTCGGTGCGTCGGCTGACGCGGGCCGCGCGATTGGTCCGGCAAGAGGCCGCCGGCTCCCGGTGTATAAGAACCGTCTCTGAAAATACACTCTCTCCAGGAATAACCCGATGGACAACCAGTCAAACAATCAGCCGTTTTTGAGCGACGTGAAGACGCTGCGCGATCGCGCCCGCAAGAACATCGGCCGGGGCGCCGTAACCTCGGGCTATCAAGGCGACGTCAAAAAAACGATCGACATCCTGCAAAGCGTGCTCGCCACGGAGATCATCTGTGTGCTTCGCTACACCATGCACGCGGTGGCGGCGACCGGCATATCCAGCGAAGGCGTGAAAGCCGAGTTTGCGCAGCACGCCAAGGAAGAAGCGGAGCATGCCCAGGCCGTGGCGGAGCGCATCAATCAGCTGGGCGGCAAACCGAACTTCGATCCCGCCGGATTGGCGACGCGCGCCGCCTCGGAATATGGATCCGCGGATAATCTGGTCGAAATGATCAAGGAGAATCTGATTGCCGAGCGCATCGCCATCGAGCACTACCAGGAATTGATCCGCTTTTTCGGCAATGAGGATCCCGGCACGCGAACCATGCTCGAGCGCATTCTGGTGGTGGAAGAAGAGCACGCGAACGACATGCATGACCTGCTCGTGGCGCACGAAGGGCGGCCGATGCTCCCGACGTAGTCATCGGCCTTGCGCGCGACGTCCCGTTAGCCGGCACGCGTCACGATGTCCCGCGCGCGACGCATGCGTCGCGCCTAGGCTGCGGGAAGTCGTTCAGAATGCTGCCGGCTAGGTGCTATGGCCCACGGCGGGCGGGTCGCTCGCGGGAAATGATTCCTCGAGCGCTTCGTCCAACAGCGCCTCCTCGTGCTGCCGCTCGGAGTCGTCAGGGCGCCGGCGCATGTACGCCGCGGCGTAGGAACATGCGGGATTGACCGTCCAGCCGGCGGCGCGGGCCGCCAGGAGCGCGGCGCGCATCAGTGCGGCGGCAATGCCTCGGCCAGCGATCGCCGGCGCTACGCCGGTGTGCGTGATCGTCATCACGCCATGCGCCAGAGTGTAATCCAGAACGGCGCGGTGGCCGTCGACGTCGGTGGTGAAGCGCTGCGCCCCGGCGTCGTGATCAACGGTCATGAGGCGGTTCACGCTCCGGCGGGTGTTCGGCGGGCCGCGGCGGGGCCGCGTGAACCTCGGGCGCATGCCGTGGTTCGGCGGGCGGTTGCGGCTGGCCGGGCGCGGCGCCGGGGTGCGGCGTCTCGGCGTGGGGCGCCGCCGCCGGGGGCGGAGCTGCCGGATGCGGGGGTGCCGGATGTGGGGGTGGGGGCGGCGCTGCCGGGGGCGGGGCTGTCATCGCGCGCGCCGGCGGCGCGGGCGGGTTGGCGCGCGGTGCGGGGTTCTGATGGGCCACACTCGCGGTTCCGGTCTGTCGTGCACCCGTGACCCCGGCGCCGCTGAACGCGCCGGGCCGTGCGGTGGCGGCAATGGGCGGGTGTCCGTGATTTTGGCTGGCGCGCAGCGCCGGCTGACTCTGCGCCATCGTCATCTGTTGTCGCTGCGCCGGCGTCGCTTCGATGTGCGGTCCGCGGGCCGCGGCCAACTGCGCCGGGGTGGGTTGCGCTTGAATGCCATTGCCGCCGTTGTAGCTCACGTGGGTGACGTTGACGTTGTTGACGATGGTTCGGTTGTACACATTGGTAACGTTCACGGTGCCGAAGTTGTTGACCCCCCGGTTGTAGAAGAGATGGCCGCCCTGCCAGTAGCCGCCCTCGTAGCCAACGCCGCCATACCCGTAGCCATAGTTCACGCCGCCGTAAAATCCCACCTGCGGGCCCCAATACCCCGGATGCCAAAGAAAGGCGGCGCCTTGCATTCCCCAGTATCCGGGCGTCCATAAATATTCAGGCTGGGGTGCCGAGATCCATGTTCCCGGCACCCAGTAGTAGCCCTGGTCGCCGTCGCTCCACGCCCAGTATCCCGGAGTCCAAACATAGCCGTCCGCCGGCATGGGCGGTTGGTCGTAGACCGGCAGTTCTGGCGGGGCAACGTTGGCGGTGATTTCCACCGAAACTTGGGCCAGCGCCATCACCGGCAAAAATACCGCAAGCAACAGCGGCAGCAGCGAGCGATTCCAGTGTCTCGGCATGTGTTTCGGCATGTCGTCAAACCCCCGCGAAGTCAAGTAAATGAGGCGTCGCAACCGCCCGTTTCGTGCGGGGCCGCGATTCGAATAATTGATTCTCCTCGCCAGTATAGCGAGGGTCGGCGCGTTTTCCGTCGGCAGCCGCCGCCGGGTGCTGTAGGACAAGGCTACTTCGGCGCCGCGTCGGCGGCATGTTTGAGGCGATCTTCCTGGACGTCGGAGAACTCGCGGAAGCGTTTTGCCACTCGGAGGGCTGGGAGACACGGTTGGCGGCAGCGAGCACGATAACTCCAAACAGCCCCTCCAGAGGCGGCTGAGGAACCATCCACACCGCGCACGGTGCGCCGCTGGAAAAGTTGCAACGGGCAACTACTATGGGCAATCCAAGAACCGTGACGAGGTTCAAGCTTCATGCAAAAAGATGCACCCGGACGCGCAGCGCCAGCCCCGCTCGCGCAGCGCCCGTTGGGGACAGCCACGGTCTCCGCGATCGGACTCGGCTGCATGAACCTGAGTCACGCCTACGGCGTACCGCCGTCCGCGGATGCGGCAACCCGGGTTCTGCTGCGCGCGCTGGATCTGGGCGTCACGCATTT
>JBEKYO010000031.1:0-35018 GCA_049510875.1 Steroidobacteraceae bacterium | reverse complement strand
GCGCGGCCTCGCTGTTCCTGCAGATGGTCTGCGCCGAACTGCACCTGTGCCTGTTGTTCGGTACCGCCGACGACATGGCGAAACTCGATTTTACCGCGCACGTCGCCCTGGTGATTGACATATTCTTGAACGGCGCCGCGCCACGCCGCGACGCGCGCGGTGCCGCCGCCGCGCATGAGTAGGTCGGGATTATGGTTTATATATAATGCGTAACTATAAGATATATCTCGGTTCTATAGCTACATTGCTGCTCTCAAGCTGCGCGGTCGGACCGAACTACCAAGCGCCGGCGGCGCCCCAAACGTCGGGCTATGTTCCGCCTGGCGCCATCCCGGCGACCACGGCCGCGGCGCCGGTCCCGGGAGGCGAAGCCCAGCGCTTCGTCGACGGGTTGGATATCCCGGGCCAGTGGTGGACGCTGTTCAAGTCGCCCGAACTCACCCGCCTCATCGAGCGCGGCATCGCGAACAATCCGACGCTCGAGGCGGCGCAGGCGGCCCTGCGGCAAGCCAACGAAAGCGCGGCGGCCCAGCGCGGCAGCTTCTTCCCGAGCGTTTCGGCGCAGTACCAGGGCGAGCGCGAGAAGGCATCCGGCGCCGAATTCGGCCTGCCCCAGGAAGGCTCGTTTCTGTACACGCTCAACAGCGCGTCGGTGAACGTCTCGTACACCCTGGATGCCTTTGGCGGCATCCGCAGGCAGGTTGAAGCCCTGCAAGCCGAGGCCGACTATCAACGGTTTGCGCTGGAGGCGAGCTACTTGAGCCTCACCGCGAACATCGTCACCGCCGCCGTCGCCGAAGCCTCGCTGCATGCTCAGATCGCGGCCACCGAAGACATCGTCCGGTCGCAACAGGCGCAGCTCGACATCACCCGGCGCCGCCTCACGGCCGGTGGCGCATCGCAGGCCGACGTGCTGCAGCAGCAGGCCGTCCTGCAGAGCACCTTGGCGAACCTGCCCGTCTTGCAGAGCCAGCTCGCCCAGCAGCGCAATCAGCTCGCCGCGTATGTGGGCTCCTTGCCCGCCGACTACGACGCGGCGCAAATCACCCTCGATTCGTTGACTCTGCCCGCCGATCTGCCGGTGAGTTTGCCGTCGAAGCTGGTGGAGCAGCGTCCCGATGTCCGCCAATATGCCGAGCTGCTGCATCAGGCCACCGCGCAAATCGGCGTTGCCACGGCAAACATGCTGCCGCAGCTCACCCTGACCGGCAGCTACGGTGGAATAGCCACTCGGTTCTCGGACGTGTTTTCGCCGTCATCCGTGGTGTGGAGCCTGATCGGCGGCGTCACCCAGCCGCTGTTCAAGGGCGGCCAGCTCACCCACCAGCGGCGCGCGGCCGTTGCCGCTGCACAGGAAGCGGCCGCCAATTACCGGAGCACCGTCATCACGGCGTTTCAGAACGTGTCGAATACCCTGTATGCGCTGCAAGCCGACGCGGAGGCATTGGCCGCCGACACACTGGCCGAGCGCACCGCCGATGCAAGCCTGAAATTGGTGCAGGTGCAATACAAGAGCGGCGCCGCGAGCTACGTGCAGGTGCTCAGCGCCGAGCAGAGCTATCAAACGGCGCTGGTAACCTTCGTCAAAGCGCGCGCACAACGCTACGCCGATACCGCGGCGCTGTTTCAAGCACTGGGCGGAGGCTGGTGGAATCGCACCGATCTCGCCGTCAATTCGTCGGCCAAACGCTAAGGGAACACCGTGAGCACAATGGAAACTGAGATCGCCGAGAGCGGCCGCATGACCGCGCGGCCCAGCGCCCTGATCAAGCCGCTGCTGATCTTGCTCATCGCCGTCGCGGTGCTGATCGGCGGCATCTTCGGTTGGCATCTGTTCATCGGCAAGATGATCGGCAAATCCATGAGCGGCATGGCGAGCGCACCGCAGACGGTATCGACCGCCGTTGCCGCCTCTTCCAATTGGCAATCGCGGACCGAAGCCCTCGGGACCGTGCGCGCGGTGCGCGGCGCCGATCTCGCGGCGCAAGCCTCGGGCGTCGTGGACAAGATCCATATCGAATCCGGCACCGACGTCCCCGCGGGTGCGGTGCTGCTTACGCTGAAGCCCAATGACGATCCGGCTAAGCTGGCGCAATTACAGGCCCAAGCCGACCTCGCCGAAATCACCTTGAAGCGCGACCAGGAGCAACTGGCCGCCCAAGCCATCAGTCAGGCCACCGTCGATGCCGACCTGTCCAACCTCAAATCCGCCCGTGCGCAAGTCGTGGCCCAGCAGGCGCTCATCGAGGAAAAAGCGGTGCGAGCGCCGTTCGCCGGCACGCTCGGCATACGGCAGGTGGACGAGGGCCAATATCTCGCCGCCGGGACCACCGTGGTCACGCTGCAGGCGCTCGATCCCATCTTCATCGACTTCTATGTGCCGCAACAAGCCTTGAGCCACTTGAAGGTGAACCAGGCCGTGAGCGCGACCATCGATGCGTACCCGGGCGTAAGTTTCAACGGCAAGATTACCTCCGTCAATTCCAAAGTGGACTCCTCCAGCCGCAACGTCCAAGCCCGCGCATCGTTTGACAATCCGGATCGGCGGCTGGTGCCGGGCATGTATGCCAACGTGCAAGTCGACAACGGCGACGCGGCGACGCATATCACGCTGCCGCAAGCCGCGATCACCTTCAATCCCTACGGCGATACAGTCTATGTGGTGCAAGATTCGGCCGTGCAGCAGCGCTTCATCAAGCTCGGCGACACGCGCGGCGATCAGGTGGCCGTGCTCTCCGGCGTCGCGGTCGGCGACGTCGTGGTGACGGCCGGCCAGATGAAGCTGCGCAACGGTTCGCACGTGGTGGTCAACAACAAGATCGTGCCCACCGACAATCCCAATCCGTCGCCTCCCAACGAATGATCGCGAGACAACCGTGAACTTCACCGACATCTTCATCCGTCGCCCGGTCCTGGCGAGCGTGGTCAGCCTGATGATCCTGGTCGTGGGCCTGAAATCCTACAGCTCGCTGCAAGTGCTCGCGTACCCGAAAACCGAAAACGGCGTCGTGACCGTCACGACGTTTTTCCCGGGCGCCGACCCCGACGCGATCGCCGGCTTCATCACGACGCCGATCGAAGCGGCGGTGGCGCAGGCGAACGGCATCGACTACATGACGTCGGTCAGCCAGAGCGGCACCAGCACCATCACGGTGAACCTGCGGCAAAACTACGATACCTCCAGGGCCGCCGCGGAGATCAACATCAAGGTCAACTCGGTGCTGAATCAGCTGCCGATCGGCTCGCAGCAACCGGCGATCACGGTGAAGGTGGGACAAACCACCGACGCCATGTACATGGGCTTCTCGAGCCCGACGCTGGAGCGCAACGAGATCACCGATTACATCCAGCGCGTGGTCCAGCCGAAGTTGCAAGCCGTCCCGGGCGTGCAAACCGCCGAAATCCTCGGCGGCCAGTACTTCTCGCTGCGCGCGTGGCTTGATCCGCAGAAGCTCTCCGCCTACGGGATGACCGCCGCCGACGTATCCACCGCCCTGGCGGCCAACGACTTCGTCTCGGCGGTGGGCAACACCAAGGGGCAGATGGTGCAGGTGACGCTCACCTCGACCACCAGCCTGCACACGCTCAAGGAATTCAAGAATCTGGTGGTCAAGCAGGCGAACGGCGCCAACATTCGCCTGAGCGACGTCGCCACGGTGTCGTTGGGCGCGGATTCGTATGAAGCCCTGGTGGCCTTCGATGGCAAGCCGGGCGTGTTCGTCGGCGTTCAGGTGGCGCCGAGCGCCAATCTGCTCACCGTAATCAACGGCGTCAAGGCAGTCTTTCCGCAGGTCAAGGCGGACCTGCCGCAGGGGCTCAATGCCCTCATCGTCTACGACTCCACCGACTTCGTGAATAGCTCCATCCACGAGGTGGCGACGACTCTCATCGAAGCCCTGGTGATCGTGATGGCGGTCATTTTCGCTTTCTTGGGATCGCCGCGTTCCGTGGTGATTCCCATCGTGGCGATCCCGCTGTCCCTCATCGGCACGCTCGCCATCATGCTGGCCCTCGGTTTCTCCATCAATCTCCTGACCCTGCTCGCGCTGGTGCTGGCCATCGGACTCGTGGTCGACGACGCCATCATCGTGGTCGAAAACGTCAACCGGCACTTGGAGGGAGGCATGCCGCCGGTGGCGGCGGCCAGTCTCGCCGCCCGCGAACTCGGCGGCCCCATTGTCGCGATGACCGTGGTGCTGCTCGCCGTGTTCGTGCCAATCGGCTTTCAGGGCGGCCTCACCGGCGCGCTGTTCGTCGAATTTGCGTTCACGCTCGCCGCGGCAGTGACGGTCTCCGCCGTGATCGCGTTGACGTTGTCGCCCATGATGTGTTCGCGCCTGCTGAAGGCACACCGTCCGGACGACGCCGGCTGGGAAACGCGGCTGGTGCGATTCATCGACTCGCGCTTCGAGAAGCTGCTGCACTGGTATCAGCGCAATCTCGAGCGCAGCCTGCGCTACACACCGGTTACCGCCGTATTGGTGTTCCTGGTGCTCGGCAGCATCTACTTCATGTACTCGACGGCGAAGAGCGAACTGGCGCCCCAGGAAGACCAGGGTTTCCTGCTCGCGCAGGCGACCTCCGCGCCGAATGCGACGCTGCAGGGCAAATCCATCTACGACAAGCAGGCCTTCGACATATCCTCGGCCATCGCCCACCCCGATCACGTGTTTCAGATCGATTCGCCGGGTCAGGTACTCATGGGCTGGGCGCTGCCGCCGCGCGACAAACGCCCGCTGGGGGCCGATAAGATTCAGAATCAGCTCGCCCAGGGTCTATCCGCCATTGCGGGCCAGAAGATCGCGGTGTTCCCGCCACCCTCGCTGCCGGGCGCCTTCGGACTTCCCATCCAGTTCGCGATAACCACCACCGAGCCAGCCGCGCGCTTGAACGAGGTGTCGCAGGAACTTCTCGCCACCGCGCAGAAGAGTGGGCTGTTCATCTTCATCGACAGCGACCTCAGATTCGATCTGCCGCAGTCCGTGATCGAAATCGACCGCGAGAAAGCCGCGCAACTCGGCTTGAACATGACGCAGGTGGGCAATGCACTGGGGTCGCTGCTCGGCGGCAACTACGTCAATTACTTCAGCATGGACACGCGCTCGTACAAGGTGATTCCCCAGGTCGAGCGCCTGTCGCGCCTGAACGTGGATCAATTGCTGAACTACCCGGTCGCCAATATCGGCGGCGTTCCCGTCCCCTTGTCGAGCATCGCGAGCGCTCGCTCGGTCACGGTGCCGGAAACGTTGAATCATTTTCAGCAGCTGAATTCGGCCACCCTCGCGGGCGTCATGTATCCGGGCGTCTCTTTGGACGACGCACTGAAGTACCTCCAGGGCTTGGCCAAGCGCATGCTGCCCCAGGGCTACTCCATCGACTACGGCGGCCAGGGACGCCAGTTCGTTCAAGAATCCGGCGGCATCATGGCCACCTTCGCGTTCGCCATCATCATCGTATTCCTGGCTCTGGCCGCCTTGTTCGAGAGCTTCCGCGATCCGCTTGTGATCCTGATCTCCGTACCCCTGTCGATCGCCGGGGCGTTGATCTTCATCACCATCGGCATCGGGGGCGCCAGCATCAACATCTACACCGAGGTGGGACTGGTCACGCTCATGGGCCTCATCAGCAAGCACGGCATCCTGATCGTCGAGGTGGCGAACGCCGAGCAGCAAACCGGGAAAAGCAAGCAGGCGGCCATCGTGGCCGCGGCCGGCATCCGGCTGCGCCCGATTCTGATGACCACCGCCGCGATGGTGCTCGGCGTGATACCGCTGGTGTTTGCCAGCGGCGCCGGCGCCGCCTCGCGTTACGCCATCGGACTCGTGATTTCGACGGGGCTTGCCATAGGCACCCTGTTCACGCTGTTCGTGGTCCCCGGCGTGTACATGCTGATCGGAGCCACGCACGCGCCCGAGAATCTCGGCGACTCGCTGTCCGGAGCCAGCGAGCCGGCGCGATGACGTGAAATCGCGATGGTGTGAAATTGATAACAATCAATTTATCAATCACTTATGTCTCTATAGTGAGCTTTCAATCTAGAAAAGAAGCGTAAGCTGCCCGTATGGCTGGCTGCCGCACACGCCTTGCCGAAGCTGCGCAATTGCGCGTTGCGTTTTGTCGAGTGTCTTGTATATTCCGAGCGCAGAGTCTTGATTTGACAAGATTCTACGGGGAGGTGCCTACCTCGAAACTACTTTAAGGTTTCAATCTTCCAGGATATGAGGCCCGAATGATTAGCGCTTGGGAAAGTTTGCATTTCGCGACACTCGAGTTGGTACGCTCGACGCCGATCAAGCAGCGCCTGGTATGCGCCTACCGGCGGCACCTCGTCACCATCCCGCCGGACCAACTTCCGAGCGAAGTGCGCGAGTCGTTTTCCCGCCTCATGGACACGATGCGGGGCGTTCAGCCGCTGCGCGGCGAGGATGCGGTCGCTGCCTCGGTGCGCAAGATGTCGAATCAAGAAGCCGACGACTGCGCCGCGCTCATCGTGGAGATCTTCGGAGTGAGCTGCCGGATCCTGCTGAACTCGGCACGTGCCAGCGCCGCCGTGGTGCAACTGCACAGCACGGACCGCGAGCCCGACCTGGAGAGCGAAACCGGCGATTTCGACGTGCCGGCGTTGATCGCCAGCCGCTGATCGGGGCGATCTAGTCGAGCTTGAACTCGATGGTATCCCAGCGCGTCGTTTCCTGATGGCGGGCTTGACGCCGCAGCGCATCGATCAGATTGCGCTCGTTCCAAGCGCTCACTTCGTCGGCCAGATCCGCAATGGCCTTGGGCAGGGGCACGGCGGAGCCGAAATTCTCCAGGGCCACGATCGGCCGGTCCGCCGCCTTCGCAAAGGTCATCTGGAACAGCACCAATTCCGGTGCGATGTAATAGGCGCCCGGTACCACCACGACCACCTCGCACGGAGCAATCTGCCGCCGTAGATCCTCGCGCTGACTTTCCTTGTCGATCGGCCGCTTTGCCTGCGGCTGACTGGTGTTTTTGTAATAGAAATTCCCCGATGCTTCGAGGTATTCGAAGACTCGGGTGTAATCCTCGTTATCCACCCAGGCGTGGGTGACGAATAACCGAATCGGGTTGGACGGGCTCGACATGGTCCTATTGTAACTTGACGATGGTCATGCGCGAAGCACCGCGCGTCGATACAATCCTGCCAGTGCGTCTGCTGATCTACAACATCCGTTATGCCACCGGCACCGGGCCCGCCTTCCACCTCCCCGTCCCGGGTGCGGGATACCTGCGATCCAGCCGCCAGGTCCTGTCGCAGATAACCGACTTCATCAAGCGCCAGGACCCGGACGTGGTGGGCCTCATCGAGGTCGACACCGGCAGCATTCGAACCGGCATGGTCAACCAGGCGGATTTCATCGCCCGCTCCCTGGGGCACTACTCCACCTTCGAATGCAAATACGGCGTCTCGTCGGTCAACCAGTTGGTGCCCATCGTCCGCAAACAGGCCAATGCCTTTCTGGCGGCGCCGCGCGTGCGCGGCGAACGCTTCCATTACTTCGATACCGGGATCAAACGGCTCATCATCGAGCTGGAATTGGATGACATCGCCATCTTCCTGGTGCACTTGTCGTTGAAATTCCGCCATCGCCAGTACCAGCTGAGATATCTGTACGATCTGGTGCGCAGGACCACCAAGCCGGTGATCGTCGCCGGCGATTTCAATACCTACTGGGGCGATCACGAACTCTACCTGTTCATGCAGGCCGCGGGCCTCCGCAATGCCAATGCATCCGGCCTGCCCTCCTACCCCAGCAGCAGCCCGCGCAAGGAGCTCGACTTCATCCTGCACAGTTCCCGAATCGAGGTGAATCGGTTCGAGATTCCCGCCGTTCAGTTCTCCGACCACTTGCCGCTGATTTGCGATTTCACCATCCACGAACATGCGCGGCAGGCCGCCTGAGGGGGGTCCGCGAAATGTATTGAACCCGCGGCACCGCCGCGGCGTCAATCAATGTGACCTATTACAGGGTCGACCAGGGGTGCACGTGTGATAGCATTCGCAGCCAAAATCATGGGGTTGTAACCGAAGGCGCCGGCAATTTCTCGATGGATGACAGACCAACCGATCTCGCAATACTGAAGACTTTCTCGCCCCTGGATGGACTGAAGGCCGAGAACCTGCACGCGCTTGCCCGCAAGACCCAGATACTGGAGCTGGCCGCCGGCCGGGTCTTGTTCAAACAGGGCGATACCGACAAGCGCACCTTCTACCTGGTTGCCGGCCAGGTGGAATTGCGCGCCGACGACAAGATCATCGGCGTGGTCCGGGCCGGGAGCCCGGAGGCGCGCGCCGCGCTGGCTCCGGGATTGCCCCGCAAATTCACCGCCCGCGCCGCCAATGATCTCGAATACATCATGATCGACAGCGACCTGCTCGACGTGCTGCTGACCTGGGACCAAACCGGCCAGTACGAGGTTTCCGAACTGCGCGGCGACGGGATGGACGTTTCCGGGGACTGGATGACCACGCTGCTCCAGACCAAGGCGTTTCACCGCATTCCTCCGGCGAACATCCAGGCCATATTCATGCGCATGCAGCGCATCAACTACCGGGCGCGCGACATCGTCATCAAGCAGGGCACCGAGGGCGATTATTTCTACGTGGTCGTCGCCGGCAAGTGCGTGGTGACCCGCGAAACTCCCTTGAACAAGGAGGGAATCAAGCTTGCCGAACTCGGACCCGGCGATAGCTTCGGGGAGGAGGCCTTGATCGCCGAGGCGAAGCGCAACGCCACGGTGACCATGGCGACCGACGGCACCTTGATGCGGCTGGGCAAAGCCGACTTTCAGACGCTGCTGAACGAACCGCTCCTGCAGTGGGTGGATTACGACGCGGCGAGAGAACTCGTGGCCAAGGGGGGAAAATGGCTCGATGTCCGGCTGCCGAGCGAATTTCAGAATTTCCGCATCGACGATGCGGTGAATATTCCCTTGTACTTCATCAGATTGAAGCTCAATGCGCTGGACAAGAAGACCCCGTACGTGGTGTGCTGCGACACCGGCCGGCGCAGCTCCGCGGCCGCCTACATCCTGAGTGAGCGAGGCTTCGAGGCCTACGTGCTGAAAGGCGGTCTCGCCGCCACCGAGGCCGCCAAGTCGCGTGGAGGCTAGCTCGCCCGCCGCAAGCCGCCGCCGGCCCCGGCCGCGCCTCGGTCACATCGTGTGGGTGGGCTTGTCGCCGCCGAGGGCGCCCGCCAGATAATTCTCGATCTTCTTTTGGGTGTTGCCGCGGTCCTGATCGCTGAATTGCACGCCAATCCCGGCCGTGCGCTTGCCCTGTGCGCCCTTCGGGGTCATCCAGATGACGCGGCCCGCCACCGGCAGCTTTTCCTCTTCGCCCATGAGATTGAGCAGCATGAAGACCTCGTCGCCCAAACGGTAGTTGCTGTTCGTCGGTATGAACAACCCGCCATTCTTCACGAACGGCATGTACGCGAGGTAGAGCGCACTCTTGTCCTTGATCGTGAGGGTCAGCAACCCGGGTTTGTTACTTGGACTACGCAAAACTTAAGGTTCCCACAGTGGTCTCATGCCGCAAGCGCAGTTCGGCCGCCGAGCAGCAGGGCCTCCAACGCCAGTTGTTGATTAATGCCGGTCGACGCCAGCCGCCGAATGTCCCGTGCGCCGTCCAATAGTTCGAATAGCGCCCGTATCTTGGGCTTAAGTAAAGCGGCAGGCAAGCGGACGCGTTCCGCACTTTGAGTCGAATTAGCCTCGCCGAGGTGCGTATGTACACGTCGTGTGATCCAGTTCTCAAGCCACGCGAGCCGCAGACCCAGCTGCGACTTGACCCATTGCTCGGCCACCAGCGTCACATCGACGCCGCCGGCCGCCAGGGCATGCACCCCCTCCCGCATCTCCTTGTCGAGCTCTGCCATGCCCGCGTCGACGTATTCCAAGGCGAGCAGCGGCGCCCCGCCGGCCAACGCCAGCGCAGCATCCCAATTTTGGCCGGCCGGGCTGCCATGCGCCTCGAGCCAGGCGAGGGCCTCATCCGGGGCCGGCGGCCGCAACGCCAGACGCAGGCACCGGCTCGCGATGGTCGCCGGCAAGCGGTGCGTGGGCCGTGCGATCAGCACCAGCATCGTGTCGTCGCTCGGCTCTTCGAGCGTCTTCAAAAACGCATTGGCGCCGTTCGCATTGAGAGTCTCGGCGCCCTCGATGATGCCCACCTTGTAGCCGCGCCGGTAGCTCTTCAGGGCCAACGCGCCGATCAACTCCCGGACTTGATCCACTTTGATCTGTTTGGCGGCCTCCTCCAGGCGCACCACGTGCAAATCCGGGTGGCTGTCCGCGCGCAGCAAGGCGCACGAGGGGCACACTCCGCAGGGACGTTCCGTGTCGGAGTCGCACAAGGCGAGAGCGGCCATCCAATTCGCGAGTTGCTCCGCGCCGAGACCAGGCGTGCTCAGCAACAACGAGGAATGCGGCAGCCGGCGGGCCAGCAGAGCGTCGCGCAGGCGCTGCTGGGAGAGGCGCAGCCAGGGGAGCGAATCGGCGCTCAGGAAATCCATGATTTGGACCTCAACACGTCCGTGATGCGCGCCGTGACCTCCTCCATCGGCGCCGCGGCGTCGATCACCGCGATGCGCTGCGGCTCGGCGCGCGCGCGCTGCAGATAGCCGCCTCGCACCCGCTCGAAGAATTCGGCGCGCTCGCGCTCGAAGCGGTCGAGCGTCTTCCCGGCGGCACGCAGCCGCGACCGCTCCAAGCCCACAGCGACCGGCACATCGAGCAGCAGGGTCAGATCCGGCCGCCGGGCGCCTTGGACGAGGGCCTCGAGGCCCCGGATGTCATCCTGACTCATGCCCCGGCCCGCGCCCTGGTAGGCATACGTCGCATCGGTGAACCGGTCGCACACCACCCACAAACCCGCGCTCAACTTGGGCTCGACGTGATTGGCAAGATGCACCGAGCGGGCCGCGAACATGAGCAGCAATTCCGCCACCGGCGGCAGGGCCTCGTCGCGCGGCTGAAGGACCAGATCGCGGATTTTCTCCGCCAGCGGCGTGCCGCCGGGCTCGCGCGTCACCACGTGCGCGACGCACCGCTCGGCCAGAAATTTCGAAACGCGCGTCACCTGGGTGGATTTACCCACGCCCTCGATGCCCTCGATGGTCAGGAAACGCCCGCTGGTATTCGTCATCGCGCCGACTCCGATGCGGCCCTCTGGCGTTGCCGTGCAAGGTACTGCGCCACCGCGGCGTTGTGCTGTTCCAGGGTCGCGGAAAATACGTGACTGCCGTCGCCCTTTCCGGATGCCACGAAGTATAGCGCGTCGGTCTTTTCGGGATGCGCCGTCGCCATGAGCGCGGCCGCACCGGTCAACGCAATGGGCGTGGGCGGCAGACCCGTGCGGGTATACGTATTGTAGGGTCCGTCGCTGCGCAGATCGGCGCCGTGCAGATCCCCGTCGTAAGACTCGCCCAGGCCGTAAATCACCGTCGGATCCGCCTGCAGGCGCATTCCGATGCTCAATCGGTGCAGATACAGGCCGGCGATCTTCGGCAGCTCCTGCGGCAACCCGCTCTCCTTTTCGACGATGGATGCCATGATGAGAAGTTCCTCGGCACTGCGCAGCGGGATGCCGCTGTCCCGGCCCGCCCACGCCGCGCTCAGGGTTCGCGCCAGCGCGGTGTGCGCCTGGCGCAGCAATTCCACGTCGCTGGCGCCGCTCGGGAACCGATAGGTCTCCGGCAAGAACTGCCCTTCGGCATTCACGCCGGGCAACCCCAAAGCCGCCATCAGGTCCGCCTGGCCGGGAAGCGTGGGGAGAATGTCCGGATTGCGCCGCATGGCGAGCAGGAGATCCGCTACCCGCCACCCGTCCACGATGGTGAGCGAGTGAAGCACCACCTGTCCGTTGACGATTTTCTCGAGCAGCTGGCGCGGCGTCATGCCGGGTTCGATGTCGTACTCTCCGGCTTTGATGGCGGTGTCGAGCCCCTTCCAGCGCGCGTACAGCGCCCAGGAGCGCGGACGGGCAACCACCCCTTGCGCCGCCAGCGCGCTCGCCACGCGCGCGAAGCGCGAGCCCACGCCCACCTTGAACCGCAGCGGCGCCGCCACGTTCAGCGGTTCATCGAGGCTCGCCAATCCCCGCCAGAGCTCGAGTCCCGAGACCGCCATCAGCACCAGGATCGGGAGCCCGATGCCGAGCGCCGCCCAACGCGCGGAGCGCCTCACGGCACCCCCAGACGCCGCTGCAGCTCGCCCGCCGCGCCCTGCTCCGCATAGCGAATCCGCAATCGGCCGTGCTGGATCGCCGCCAACGGCACGACTCCGGCGACGGCGTTGGTCAGGAACGCCTCATCCGCCGCGGCCAGGTCCGTCCAGCGCAATCGCACTTCGCCCGCACGCAGCCTCATGGAGCGTGCCTGCGCCAACACCCAGCGGCGCATCACGCCCGCGACCCCGCAGCGGTCGAGCTTCGGCGTCACCAACGACGACCCGCGGCGGACGAAGAGGTTCGACATGGTGCCGCCGACGATGTTGTCGTCCGGATCGCGCATCAATCCTTCCCAGATGGCGGCGTCCGTCCATTCGGCGCGCGCGAGCACGGACTCGAGGCGGTTGAGCGTCTTCATGCCCGCGAGAGTCTCGTTCACGCCGAGCCGCACCGCGCAGATCCGCGCGCGCGCCGGACCGGGTGCCGCGGCGCCCCGCGGCAGCGGCGACAGCGAAATCACGCGTGTGCAGCGCTCGCGTCCGCTAGGGCGGTAGCCGCGCGCACCCACGCCGCGCGTGACGATCAATTTCAGCACCGCCTCGGACCGTTGCGCGGCGATGCGCGTGAGTTCCTTGCGCAGACGCGCCGCGCTCGGCGCCGCAATCTTGAGGCGCCCGCACGCCTCGTGGAGCCGCTCCAAGTGGTAGTCCAGCAGGCGAATCGAGCGGCCCCTCACCCGCATGGTCTCGAAGACGCCATCACCGTAATTCAAGCCTCGGTCCCGCGGGTCGATCGCACCGCCCGCCCGGCCGTCGATCCAGATCCTCAAGAGCGGCCGTCCAAGCCGCGCAGCAACCCCAAGGCCTTGGCGCGCGTCTCCGCCAGCTCCTGCAATGGGTTCGAGTCCGCCACGATGCCGGCGCCCGCGCGAAACCTCACGCGCGCCGTGTCCGCGGTCAGGGTGCGGATCAGAATATTGAGGTCGCAGCTGCCGTCGCGGTTCAGGTAGCCCAGCGAGCCGGTGTACGCGCCCCGTCCCGTGCCCTCCAGTTCGGCGATGATCTGCATGCAGCGTACCTTCGGGCAACCGGTGATGGTGCCGCCGGGGAACAGCGCGCGAATCACCTGCACGGGGGACATGTCGTCGCGCAGCCGTCCGCTGACGTTCGACACGATGTGATGCACGTGGGCATAGGTTTCCAACACCATGTACTCGTCGACCCGGACCGTGCCGCCCACGCAGACACGGCCGAGGTCATTGCGCTCGAGATCGATCAGCATCACATGCTCCGCGCGCTCCTTCTCGTTGCTCATCAACGATTCGACCAGCGCCGCATCCGTCTCGGGCGACGTGCCGCGCGGACGCGTACCGGCGATCGGGCGTGTGGAGACGATGCCTGCGCGAATCGACAGCAGCCGCTCCGGCGAGGAACTCATCAGCGAGAAACTTTCGTAGCGCATCATGGCCGCGAACGGGCTGGGATTGGCGGTGCGCAGGCGCGCATAGATCGACACCGGATCGATCGGGCGGCCGGAGCGCGCCCGCCACTCCCGCGATAAGTTGGCCTGGTACACATCGCCCGCCGCAATATATTCGAGGGACCGGGACACCGCCTCGAGAAACCGGGCCGGGTCGTCCTCCTCGACCTCGAACCGGTCGGCGGCGGGCGCCGGGGCCGCCGGTGTGGCGCCCTCGCCCAGCGCGCGAACGTGGGTTTCGAACGAGTCGAGCAGCCCTTCGTACCCGGGTTCGGCCACCAGCCACGCCTGCCGGGTGGCCCGATCCCGAATCCACGCCGCCGGCGTGCGAATCGCGAGCGCGATCACGGAGTCGGGGCTCGGGGGCAGCTTCACGCGCGGCTCGATTTCCGCCAGCAGTTCGTAGCCGAGATAGAGGAACCAGCCGCCCGTGAACGGCAGCGGGGCCGCCGTGCCCGGCGACCGCAGCGCCTGCCACCACGTCTCCAGCGCGCCCAAGAAGCCCTCCGCGCCCGCGGCGTGGGGCCCGGATAGGGCGCCCTGCGCGTCCAGGCGCAAACAGTCGCCGGAACTGATGGGCAGGATATCGAAGCGGCCGCCGCCGGTCCCCTGGGCGCCGAGCGGTGCGCTGCTCTCGAGCAGTCCCGGATAGATCTCCGGTAACCGCGCGACCAGCCGCAGAGGTTCAAACTCGGCGGAAAATGAGCGAGCCGTTGGTACCACCGAAGCCGAAGGAGTTGGACAGCGTGTACTCGAGACGCATGGGTCGAGCGTGCTTGGGGACGTAGTCGAGATCGCAGCCCTCTCCCGGGTGGTCCAAATTGATGGTAGGCGGCGCGACCTGGTCGCGCAGCGCGAGCACGCAGAAGATCGCCTCCACGGCGCCGGCCGCGCCGAGCAGGTGACCGGTCATGGATTTCGTCGAGCTCACCGCCAGCTTGTCGGCGGCCGCCCCGAAGGCGCGCCGGATGGCCGTGGTCTCGGCCCGATCGCCCAGCTCCGTCGACGTGGCGTGAGCGTTGACGTATTGCACCTGGTCGGGATTGAGCTCGGCATCGAGGAGGGCCCGAAGCATGGCTTTGCGCGCCCCCTCGCCATCCTCGGGCGGAGCGGTGACGTGGAAGGCGTCGCCGCTCATGCCGAACCCCAGGATCTCGGCATAGATCCGGGCCCCGCGGGCTTTGGCCGACTCGTACTCCTCGAGCATCATGGCGCCGGCGCCGTCGCCCATCACAAAACCGTCCCGGTCCCTGTCCCATGGGCGGCTGGCTCCCTGCGGATCGTCATTGCGCTGGGATAGCGCCTTCGCCTGCGAGAAGCCGCTCATTCCGGTGACGCAGGTCGCCATTTCCGAACCACCCGCCAGCATGGCATCGACGTCGCCGTACTGGATCAGGCGCATGGCCAGGCCCAATGAGTGGGTCGAGGTAGTGCATGCCGTGGCGACGGCCAGATTCGGTCCGGTGATGTTGAACACGATCGACAGATGACCGCTGACCAGATTGATGATGCTGCCGGGAATGAAAAACGGCGACACCTTGCGCGGCGAGTGCGTTTCCAGGAATTTGCTGTAGGTTACCTCGATCGATTCGAGCCCACCCATGCCCGAGCCCATGAGGATGCCGACGCGATCCGAATTGGCGTGGGTGACCGTGAATCCCGAGTCGCGCATGGCCTGGATCCCGGCGACCACCCCGTATTGCATGAACGCGTCCATGCGGCGCGCATCCTTTGCGCTCAGAAAGGGTTCCAGATTCAGCTCGCGAATCTCGCCCCCGAAGTGCGTCGAGAAATTTGCGGTGTCGATGCGCTGCACGGGGCCAATGCCGCTGCGCCCCGCCAGAATCGAGCTCCAGGCGGAGGCGACGTCATTGCCGACGGGCGAGACGATTCCTAGACCCGTTACCACGACGCGTCGTTTGTTCAACGGCGGCTCCTCAAGGGGATGGATTCACGGCAGCGCGCTTAGGCCTTGCTCTTGTGAGAATTGATGTAGTCGATGGCCTGCTGAACCGTCGTGATCTTTTCAGCGTCCTCGTCCGGAATCTCCGTCTCGAACTCCTCTTCGAGCGCCATCACCAGCTCAACCGTATCCAGCGAGTCTGCGCCCAGATCGTCGACGAACGAGGCGTCATTGGTGACTTCTTCTTCTTTGACGCCCAACTGTTCGGCCACGATCTTCTTAACTTGCTGCTCAACAGTACTCATCGTTATGGTGTCCTTTCGGGATAGCTATAGGAAAACGCGCCGCTCGACAAAGGGCCCGCGACCAGCCTCCGATATCGGCAGGGCGCGTATTTTATGTGAACGCGACCCCGGCGGCTACCGTGAACGCGCATTTGATTGACTGCCGGCCGGGGGTCCCTTGACAACCAGACCTACGCCATGTACATCCCGCCGTTGACGTGCAAGGTCTCGCCCGTGATGTACGCAGCCTCCGCCGACGCCAAAAACGCCACCGCCGCCGCAACATCGGCCGGCGCCCCAAGGCGCGCCAACGGAATCTGGGCGTTCAATGACGCGCGCGTCGACTCGCTGAGCGCCCGCGTCATGTCGGTATCGATGAAACCGGGCGCCACCACGTTGACCGTGATGCCGCGCGAACCCACCTCACGCGCCAGGGACTTGGTGAATCCGATCATGCCGGCCTTCGCCGCCGCATAGTTCGCCTGCCCGGCATTGCCGGTCAGGCCGACGACGGATGCGATGCTGATGATGCGCCCCTTGCGCGCCTTCATCATGCCCCGAAGCACCGCTTTGGAGAGGCGAAATACGGCCGCAAGATTGGTATCGAGCACCGCATTCCAATCCTCCTGCTTCATGCGCAATAGCAGCATGTCGCGGGTGATGCCGGCATTGTTGCAAAGGATTTCAACGGCGCCCTCGTTGGCATCGATGTCGGCGAGCAGCGCATCGATCGATGCCTGACTGGTGACGTCGGCCACGGCGCCACGGCCGCCTCGGGCGCCGATCTTCTCGTTGATGCGCATCGCCCCCTCGAGCGTGGTGGCCGTGCCGATCACGCGCGCCCCATCATCGGCCAGCCGGGCGGCTATGGCCGCTCCGATGCCGCGCGACGCGCCGGTGACCAGCGCTACTGCTCCGTTCAGCATGTGAAAGTCCCCGTCATTGAGTCATGAGCGCAAGCGCATCGGTCAAGGCTTGCGGATCCTCGAGGCTCTGCATTTTCAAATCGCGATTCCTGTCGATCCGGCGGTTCAGCGCCGTCAGAATCTTGCCGGGGCCGCATTCGACGATCCGGGTCGCGCCGGCGGCTATCATGGTCCGCAAGGTCGCCGCCCAGTAAACCGGCGTATGCAGCTGCTTGACCAAGCTCCTGCGGATCTGGTCGGGCTGCGTGTGCGTTCTCACGTCCACCCCGTATACGGTGACGCTCGACGCGGCCGAGACCGCGGTGCCCGCCAGCCGATCCCGCAACTGATCGGCAGCCGGCGCCATGAGCGAGCTGTGCGCCGGCACGCTCACCGGCAGGCGCAACGCGCGCCGCGCCCCCCTGGCCGCGGCGGCCTCGATCGCGCGCTCGACCGCGGCGGCCGTGCCCGCAATCACCACCTGTCCCGGCGCATTGAAATTGACCGCTTCGACCACCTCGCCGTCGGCCGCCTCGAGACATGCAGCCTCCACATCCATGTCCTCCAGGCCGAGAATGGCGGCCATGGCCCCCTCGCCGTGGGGTACGGCCGCCTGCATGGCTTCGGCGCGAAACCTGACGAGGTCCACCGTGGTCTTGAAATCGAGGCGTCCCGCGGCCACCAGGGCCGTGAACTCGCCGAGACTGTGGCCGGCCATCAGCGCCGGCACCGCGCCGCCCCGTTCCCGCCACAATCGATAGGTCGCCACGCCTGCCGTCAGCATGGCCGGCTGGGTGCATTCGGTGGCGTTCAGCGCTTCGGGCGGGCCCTCCTGGCAGCGCTGCCAAAGATCGTAGCCCAACACGCCCGACGCCTCGGCAAAGGTCGCCTCGATCACCGGCGAGACGCGTGCAAGGGCATTCATCATGCCGACGGATTGCGAGCCCTGGCCGGGAAAAACGAAGGCAAGTGACATGATCGATGGCCTCTAGGAACGGTGCCGGATTATAGCGGTACGCCACGACAGTGCAGCCCCGACTGCAAAACCGCAGACCGCGCCGTACAAATGCGCATCCACGACCACCAGGGGAGGCTCCAAGCCGCCCAGCTGCTCGTACGCCAGCTTGAGGCCGAGGAGCGCGAGCAGAATCCAGCGATCCCAGATGCGCGCCGCCAGATGCTTGGCCGTCCCCGCGGCCACCACGGAATGCAGCACGCCGGACGCGCCCACGTACCAGGCGACCCGCGGACTCAGCCACCACAGACCCGAACTGATGGCCAACGCGCCCGCCAGTACGATGATGCTCCATTCGATCGCGTCGTAATCGGACGCGAACAGCGACCACATCAATATCAAACCGAGCGCGTTCAGGACCAGATGATGCGCGTCCAAGTGCACGACGTGGGCCGTGAGCAGCCGCCACCACCCCCCTGCTGCTATTGCGCCACGATCATAGCGCAGCAGTTCGCTGACACTGTCGCCAAGACCCAACACGACGCAAAGAGCCAGCAAAATCAACAGCAACCAAACCCAGCGGCCGCGATCCAACTGCAGGGCGGCAATCGCCTGCGAGAGTCGATCTGCAGCGTCACCGAGCATTGGCGCCGCCCATTTTGGTATCATTGTTGGAATTTTCGAGGTCATTATGCGTAATCGGCAGAGCGGCTTTACCCTCATTGAGATCATGGTCGTGGTCGTCATTCTCGCAGTGCTCGGCGCTCTCGTGGTGCCGAAGATTCTGGAGAATGTCGACAAGGCCCGCGTTACGCGCGCGCAAAGCGATATTCGGGCCATTCAGACCGCGCTGGATCTTTATCGTCTGGATAATTTCAAGTACCCGACCACCGAGCAGGGCCTGCAGGCGTTGGTCAAGCAGCCCTCGGACCCGACCATTACCAATTATCGGTCCGGCGGCTACCTGCCATCGATGCCGAAGGACCCGTGGAACAACCCGTATCAGTATGTCAGTCCTGGCGCCGACGGACGAGACTACGAGATCACGACCTATGGCCGCGACGGCAAGCCCGGGGGCGACGGCTACGACGCCGATATCAGCACCAGCACGCTCGATCAGCGCTAGGAGCCTGTCTGGGTATTCCGCGTGAGCCGCGTTGGCTGGGACCTCCGCCGGTATGCGGGCGTCGCGGCATGCGCAGCAACGGGTTCACGCTGGTCGAAATCCTGGTGGTCGTGGTCATCATGGCCGTGGTGATATCGTTGGCGGTACTGTCGATCGGCGTCACCGGCCGCGACGCGCAGCTTGATACGGAGACTCGGCGCATCGAAGGTCTGGTGGGCCTGTTGCACGAGCGCGCCCTGCTCGAGGGCCGCGACTTCGGACTTCGCATCGAGCCCACCGCATATGAGTTCGTGGTGTATGTGCCCGCCCGCGACCGCTGGGAGAGAATGAACCAGGAACAGGAGTACAGGCACCGGGAACTGCCCAAGGGATTGAGTTTTCAATTGCAGCTCGACTCGCAAACCGTGGTTCTGAAGCCCGTCGACAAGAATCTATCCACCGACCAGTTGCCGAATCCCCAGGTTGCCATCGCCGCCAGCGGCGAAGGCACGCCTTTTCGCCTGACGCTGCAGCGCGACCAGACCAACGCCAAGGCGTCGGTGGACGGCGATGCGCTCGGCAAGATTTCGCGCGAAGGGTCGGATCAGCCGGACAAACACTCGTGAGCCGCGAGACAGAGCGCGGCTTCACGCTCGTTGAGGTGCTGGTCGCGTTGATGGTCGTGGCCATGGGTCTGGCCGCCTTGATGGTCGCGGTGAGCGGAGCCGCCCGCACCAGCGGCTACTTGCGCGACAAGACGCTGGCTCAATGGATCGCGCTCAATCGGCTGTCCGAAGTGCGATTGAACCCCAACAAATCGGCCCAGAACTCGGACACGGGCGAACTCCAGTTCGCGAACCGCACCTGGCATTATGACACGCGCTACTTCGACACCAGCATCACCACCATGAAACGCATCGTGGTGCGCGTGTATGCGGGAGACGCCAAAACCAAGGGAAGTCCCTTGGCGGAATCCACGAGCTTTTTTGGCACCGCACTCGGCGCGCCCGCCAGTTCCAACGCCGTCAACTGGACCTCGGGCAGCACGCCAGTCACCGGGCCGGCCGGCGCTACCGTCGCGACCGGCACGGGCGCCGCCAGTGCCACCACGAACACGACCGGCACGACGGCTCCCACGACGACTCCCACCACCCTGCCGCAGGCGGCGCCGCAATGACGCGGCCGGCGCTCAAAACCTTTCCCCGACGGGCGCTCCCGGGTTTCACGCTGATCGAGATGCTGGTCGCGCTGCTGATACTCGGAATCATGTCGGCGCTGGGCTACGGTACGTATCGAGCGGCGCGCATTTCCGCCGAGCAGACCGAGGAGTCGCTCAAGCGCTCGCGCGAGATCGAGTTCGGCATGCGCGTATTGGTGATGGACTTTGCGCAGATAATGCCGCGCCCGGTCCGCGATTCAATGGGTCAAAGCCGCCTGCCGGCACTGCGCGGCAGTCAGGGCAACGGTACCACCGCCGGCACCCAGGGCCCGAATGCATTGGGCGCGAACTCGACCATGCATTTCGATTCCGGACCCGGATTCCAATCGAGCTTCAGCGGCAGCAGCACCACCACCAGCTTGCCGCTGGCCGAACTCACCCGCGGCGGATGGTCGAATACCGCGGGTCAACAGCGCAGCACCCTGCAGCGTGTGTCCTATGCCCTCATCAATAACGTGGTCAAGCGGAGCTACACGACGGCGCTCGATATCGTGCAGGGAACCCAGCCTGTCGTGCAGGACTTGTTCAGCGGCGTGAAAACCATTCAGTTTCGCTATCTCGACGGAAATCAAACCTGGCAAAATTCATGGCCGCCGCCGGGAATCCCCCTGCCCGATAACCTGTCGCTGCGGCCGGCCGCGGTGGAAGTCACCATCGAATTCAAGGATTGGGGCACGGTGCGGCGCCTGATCGAGGTGGCGGGGTGAACCCTCCCGCAGGCCGACGGCGACAGCGCGGCGTGGCGCTGATCATTGCGCTCATCCTGGTGGCGCTTGCGACCATTCTCGCCACCAAGCTGAGTTTCGATAGCTGGCTCGAGCGGCGGCGTACGCTTGGTGTATTGGCGAGCGAGCAAGCACTGCATTTCGGCATGGGCGCCGAGGCGTTGGCCGCGGACGCGTTGACCCAGTCCACGGGTACCGGCACCGGCGCCGGCAGCGCCCAGAGCCAGGTGACCCTCGCGCAACCCTGGGCCCAACCGACCCAGGCCCTGCCGATCACGCCCGAAAACGACCCCGAAGGCGAGCCCATCGGAACGCTGCAGGGCGCGCTCGAGGACATGCAGGGTCGATTCAACCTCAATAATCTAGGCCGGCTCACGGCGACCGGCCAGGACCCGCAGCCCGTCCTCCAATTCGAGCGGCTGCTGGTGTCCGTGGGGCTGGAGCCCAAATGGGCCGCCATTGCCCGCGACTGGATCGATGCCGATGACGTACCGGGCACCCCCGATGGGGCCGAGGATGCGATCTATACGGCGCAGACCCCGCCCTATCGAACGGGCAACTGGCCCATGACCAGCGCCAGCGAACTCATGAACCTTCCCGGCTTCGGCGCCGACCGCTACCGTAAAATCGCCCCCTTTGTGACCGCCCTGCCGACCGCCAACTCCAAGATCAACATATGCACCGCACCGGCGCAGGTTCTGGAGAGTCTCGCGGACGGCCTGAGCGGCGAGTATTCGGGCAATCCGGAGGTGCTCGCGACCGGGCGCAAGGCGGGTTGTTTTCCCGACCAGACCACATTCGGCAATGTCCTCGGCAAGTCGCTGGCCACGGCCCAGCCCTTCTTCGGCATGACCTCCACCTATTTCCGTCTGACGACCCACGTCACGCTTGGCACCACGGAATTCACCTTGTACAGTCTTTTGTCAAAGACGGGTGGTGGTAAGGTTACGCCTTTGCTGCGCACGTTCGGAACGCCCTGACCAGATGCCCAATACCATACTGCTACGCTTGCCCGCCTCCGCCCAGGAAGATGCCGAGTGGCTGAGCATCGACGACGCGGGCGTGCCCGCGACGGCACGGCAGCGCGGTCCCTTGAGCCTGGCGGCGGCCGTTGCGCGTTCGGCGCACGTGGTCGCGGTCGTGCCCGCAACTCAGATCCTGCTGGCGGAGCCGGAGCTTCCCCCGGGCAGCGGCATCAAGCTGGCGCGCGCCGTACCGTTCGCTCTCGAGGAACAGCTGACCGAAGACGTGGACCACCTGGTGTTCGCGCTCGGCAAGCGCCGCCCCACGGGCGGAACCCCGGTGGCCGTCGTTTCGCGCAGCGTATTGCAAGGGTGGCTGGCGCAATTGACCGCCGCCAACATCGAGCCCGTGGCCGTCTATGCCGACATGTCCCTGTTGCCGCCCAACCCGGGACAGACCGTGTTGTGGCTGGAGGATGCGAGATTGTCGGTGCGGCGCCCCGGGAAACTGCCCTTCGCCGTGGAACTCACGCCCATCACCGAAGCGATGATCGTCGCCGGGGTCATCGCCGATCCGCTCGCCGAGCACGGCGGAACCCACATTGCGGAAAGCGCCATTCTGTACGCGACCCGCGAGGACTGGGCCAAAGTACAGACCGAAGTCGAGAAATTGGTGGATCACTTCGAATCGCTCAAGGTTCAGTTGCTGTCCGACGGACCGCTGCCCTGGCTGGCGCGCAGCCTCGACGGCACCGACGCCGTGAACCTGCTGCAGGGCGAGTTTGCGCGCACCGCGGACTACACCGCCAGTTGGCGGCGCTGGCGCACGGTGGCCCTGCTCGCGGCCGGCTTGCTCTCGGTACACGTGGCGGCCGAGGCCGTCCAGCTGCGCCATGCCAAGCACGAGACCGCGGCGCTCGACGCTGAAATCGCGCAGGTGTTCGCCGCGGCAATGCCCGCCGACCAGATGCAGGACGCACGCCGGCAAATGCAAACGCGGCTCGACCGCATCCGCCATTCGGGACCGGGTCCCGAATACTTCCTGCGAACCATGCAGGCGTTGAGCGGGGCGCTGGCGTCGACCCCGAAGACCAGCATCGATTCGATGAGTTACCGGGAGGAAGCTCTCGATATGAAGGTGACCGCGCCGAGCCTGACCGAGCTGTCGCAGTTGACGCAACTGGTGGGCAAGCAAGGCTTGACTGCGGAAATCCAATCCTCGACCGCGGCGGGTTCAGGGGTCGAGGCCCACATGCAGGTGCGCGCCGCGGGATCGAAGGCGCGCCGATGAACAAACTCAACAGCTGGTATGCGGGCCTCCAATCCCGGGAACAACGGATGGTGCTGATCGCCGGCATCCTGGTCGGATTGCTCATCGTGTTCGGCGGCATCGTGCTGCCGCTGGATTCGGCGGTCTCCGCCGCCGTGAAAACCGCGGACACGCGGCGCCAGGATCTGGCTTGGATGCGTGTGAATGCACCCGAGATCAGCGGCGGCGGCGCATCGCTGGCGCCGGACACCGGCGAAGCACCCGTGGTGCTCGTCGATCGCCTCGGCCGCGAGGCGGGTCTGCGCAATGCCATGCGCGGCACCCAGCCGAGCGGCGCGGGCGTCCGCGTGCAATTGGAGGCGGCGCCCTTCGACACGCTGATCGCCTGGCTGGCCACGCTCGAGGAACGCCATGGCCTCGCCATCGACTCCATCTCCGTGGATCGCACCGCGAAGCCCGGACTGGTGAATGCCAATATCACGTTCACGCAAGCAGGGCACTAATCCGCCGGCAGCGGCGAGCGGCGCGCGCTTCGTGTGGCCGATGGTGCTCATCTGCGCGCTGGCGCTCCTCGCGGTGGTGGTCATCGCGCTGCCCGCCTCGGTGGCGATGCGATTCCTGCCTGCCTCGGTCGGCGCGGAGGATTTTTCCGGCAGCCTGTGGCACGGCGCGGCGGGGAGCGTCACCTGGAACACGCGCCGCGTCGGCGCGATCGAGTGGCGTCTGCATCCAGGGTCGCTGCTCCAATTTGTCGTTGCGGCCGATCTGCATTGGGTCAAAGGCGGATTCCTCGCGGATGGCACGGCGGACTTCAGTTCGCGCGGCTTGGTGCTGCACCAGGTCCAAGGGGGTGGTCCTATCGAGGACCTGCGCGACCTCGGGCTGGCGGACGGCTGGCGTGGCAGCGCGAATTTCAATTTCAGCGAACTCGGGCTGGCCTTCGCACGCGCTCCCAACGGCGCGGCAATCACCTCCGCCGTGGGCGTTCTGAACGTATCGAACCTGGCGTCGGCGCAGCTCGCCGGCGGCGCCGATTTGGGCGGCTACGCTCTGCATGCCGCCAATGCGGCGATCGCTCCCGGCGCCGGCGTCGTCGCGGACCTTCAGGATACGGGCGGCCCGCTGGAAGTGCAGGCAACCATCCGCTTCTCCGCCGACCGCCGAACCGGCATGCTGTCGGGCACGGTGAAGGCGCGCGACGGAGCACCGCCCGCCTTGACCCGCCAGTTGGACGATCTCGCCCAGCTGCACGCGCGCGATGCGCTCGGCCGCATTCCGGTGGACGTCGAATTCACGCTCTGACCCGTTGCTCTGTATTGCAGAGAACTTGACGCTGCAGCATGACGTCCCTTAAAGTCGTGCCATGCAAAGTCCAATTCCCATCGAGAGCCGGGCGCTCGGAACTCTCGCCTACATTCGCACTTCCATCGAAGCCTCCGGCTCGATGGCCGTGCCCGGAATGGCCGGCATCGTCATGGGCGGCATCGGCATCATTGCGACCATAGTCGCATCGTTGCCGCGCGGCGCGCCTCATTGGCTTGGAATCTGGCTGGTCGCAGCCGCCATCGCCTTCGCGTCCGGCGGTGCGATGATGGCCCGGGAAGCTGCACAAAGCGGGCACGCGCGCTACTTGGGTCCGGTGCGAAAGTTCCTCCTGTGCCTTTGCCCGTCCCTGCTGACCGGCGCCGCGCTGACGTTCGTCCTGTGGCACGCCGGCGCCACCAGCCTGATCCCCGGAGTCTGGTTGCTGTTGTACGGCTGCGCCGTCTTGTCGGCGAGCACGGTCACGATTGCCCGCACCATGCGGCTCATTTGGATCATGGGGGCGCTGTTCATACTCCTTGGACTTCTGGCATTCGCCGCGCCATCGAGCACCCACACGCTGATTCTGGGCATGGGTTTCGGGGCGCTGCACACGATTTTCGGCATGTTGATCGGACAGGTGAGCCATGGCGACTAAGTCGACCGCCTCAAAGCGCGACTATGCGATGGAGCAGCATTCTCTCAAATCAAAAGCGAAACCCAGCGCCGTGCCGCGGCCGGCGCTGGTGAACGCCGACGGCGGGTTCGACCGACTGATCTACGAGCGGGTGAGGCTCGGGGTCATGAGCGCGCTCGCCACCAACGAGGCGCTCACCTTCAACGAATTGAAGGCGCTGTTCAACGTCAGCGACGGCAATTTGGGCGCGCACGCGCGCAAGCTCGAGGAGGCCGGCTACATCGCGTGTACGAAGTCCTTCGAGGCGCGCCGGCCGAAGTCCGAATATCGCATAACGCCGGTCGGACGCAAGGCGTTGCTGCGCTACCTCGAGCATGTCGAAGCCGTCATCAAGGCGACGCGGCGGAACTGAATCACAGTTTTTTTATAACCACTCGCTCTACACCGCAAAGTAATCTACTATTCGGCATGCACGTTGCTATCATCATGGACGGAAACGGCCGCTGGGCGATCCAGCGCGACCTGCCCCGGACCGCCGGCCACACGGAGGGAGCGAAGGCCGTGCGCTCGACGGTCGAGATTGCCGCCCGCGCCGGAGTCGACACGCTCACGCTGTACGCATTTTCCGCGGCCAATTGGACCCGCCCGCCCGCCGAGATCGCGGCGCTGATGAAGCTGTTCGGCCAGTATCTGTTCAGCGAGACGCGCCGCTGCGTGGACCAGTCGATCCGCGTCAACGTGATCGGCCGCCGCGATCGCTTGAGCGACAACCTGCTGCGTTCGATCGAACAGAGCGAGCGCTTGAGCGCGTCGTGCACCGGCATGCACCTGCGCATAGCCTTCGACTACTCGTCCCAATACAGCATTTTGCAAGCCGCGCGATTGGCCGCCCGCGGCGGCTCGGATGGCGATCTGGCGGCGGACGATTTCGAACGATGCCTCGATGTGGTCGATCATTCGGTGCCCGGCGCCGGGCCCGTCGACCTGCTGATCCGCACCGGCAACGAACGGCGCCTCAGCGATTTTCTCTTATGGGAATGCGCGTACGCTGAATTGCATTTCCCCGACTGTCTGTGGCCGGACTTCGACGAAGCCCGGTTTCGGCATGCGCTCGACGACTATTCGCGCCGGCAGCGGCGCTTCGGCGGACTGACCGCGAAGGGCGGCGATCCGGCCTGACGAGTTCGGTGATCGGCGGCGAATGCCCGCCTATCGGTTAAAGCCCCCGACCTCCGCAGCCCCCTCGAAGCTCCCCTCAATGCTTCCCTCGAGGCTCACCCCCGCTTCCGAATCCGCACCCGCCCGTGCGGCACGCTCGTACGTGCCGATCAAGCAGCCGACCGCCACCGCGCGGTTGAGGATCACGTTGATGAATTCGCGGCGCCCCGGCACGCTCGAGAAATCGGCTCCCGCCATCAACGCGAATACCTGAAACACATAGCGATGCTGGCCGTGGCCGCGCGGCGGATCCGGTGGCAACCAGGCTCGCTGGAAATACGAATTCTGCCCGGTGTCAAAGCCGGAGCCCACGTGATGCGGGCTGTTGAGCGCTCCTTCATCGAGGGCACGAATCTCGCTGCCGATGTCCACCACGATCGCATGCACCATCGGATGGGGCGTGGGCGAGTCGGCGTCCTCCACCAGAATCGCGAGGGAGCCAACGCCCGCGGGCACTGCGTCCCATGCGAGCGGCGGCGAAATCCCCGCCCCGTCCGCCGTGTAACGCGTCGGCAGGCAACCATTGAAGACGAATGTCGGGCTGCTCACCGACAGCCGAGCCGTTTCTCGTTCGCGGTGCAGCAGGTTGTAGACCACGTGCTCCATGCCGGCGCGTTGATTGACGAGCGCTTGACCCACGCTTTCAGGTAACTTCTCGAGCATTGCTTTGGGCCTCCGTCCGGTTGCGGAGCCAACAAGCTACGCGCCGTGCCGGGCGGGGCTGTCGGCGCGGTGCTCAAAAGCATGGCGGCCGCCGCCTACATGCACGGCAACGCGGTCGGCGTTTCCGAGGAAACGCCGACCGCCGAATCCGGGCAGGCGTTCAATGGGCGCTGAATCTGTATGTTTATCTAATGATTAGAGGAACTTAAGAGCGATTTGAAAGGGATTACGGTGCCCACTCCCGCCACGCGCGCATCAGCGGAAAGTACAATCCGACGCGCACCGATTCGGGTCCGAGCATTCGAGCCAGATGTGCATAGCGCTGCAGCTGCGCCCGATAGCGTTCGACCTCGCGATCGAGAAACTCCTCGAGGCTTCCCCCGGAGTGGTGGCTGGTCTTGTAGTCGATGACCCACCTTACCCCCGCGTCGTCGATGAAACTGCGGTCGAATACCACGCGCACGACGCCCCCCTGCCACACCCCCGACAGCGCGTGCTCGCGCAAGTCGTCCCGGCTCCGTCGTTTGAGAATCCAGCGCCCGCGCGGGTCGCCGTGCACCGCGGTCAGCGCCGCCATCACGCGTGCGCCTGCATCCCGCAATCGATCGGCGGGCACGCCGTGCAGCGCCAGCCAGCGGCGATAATGAGCTTCGCGGGCCCGAATGGCGGGCTCGTCGCTTTGCTCAGGATCCATGAGCTGAAGTTCGGCGTGAACCAAGCTGCCGACGCGCCGCGCCGTCTCCCCGGCCCAGTCGAAAATCGGCGTCTCCTCGCGAGGCGCGGGGATTGCGGCGCTGCCGGCCTCCGGCCCGGCGTCCTGGGTCTCCGGCGACCAACCCGTCGGGACGCGGTGGAGGGGACCGCCGCGGGGCGCCGTCCCGGCCTCCGCATGCGCCGCCGCGGTGGCCGATGCGACGGCGAATTGCGTCCCGACCACCGGCCAGAGCACCGCCAACAAACTTCCGTCCCGCGGCGTCCAACCGGCCTCTCCGGCGCCGTCCCCCACGGTGGCGGTCAGGTGCAGTTGCCATTTCGCGCGGGTGCACGCCACGTACAGCAACCGCTCGGCCTCGAGGTCCGCCGCGTCGCGCAGTTGATAGCGCAGGAATTCGAACAGCTTGTCCGGCTCCTCGCCCACGCCCGGCCGTGCGGCCATGGCCAACCCGTCCCTGCCGGCGCGCGCAAATTGATGCGACAGCAGCAGCTGACCCCGGTTGCGCGGCACATGCCGGTCGAGCGCCGGTACGATGACCATGTCGAATTCCAAGCCCTTCGCTTTGTGGATGGTCATGATTTCGACGGCCGCGGAGGCACGATGCTCGGCGAACAGGTCATCGAAGCTCTGCACCAGGTCGGCGGCGTCCGGGAGCCCATGCTCCTCGAGTTCCCGCAGCCGCGAAAATACGGCGCCTGCGTGGTCGAGGTCCTGGCCGCGGGCGCAGCTCGGGCCGCCGAGGGCGATCCAAGTCCGTTCCACCCAGCGCGTGATCGTCCCCGAGGTACGAATCGCAAAGGCCGCGCCCATGACATGACGCAGCCGCTCGCAGCGTGCCCGTCCGTCCTGCGTCAATTCGGCGAGCACCGCGTCATTCATCAGTGCATCCCAAATCACGGGCGAGGCGCGCGCCAGGACCAGCAGATCGGCGAGGTTGAGGCCCGTCCACGGTGCACGCAACACCGCAAGCCACGCGGTGCGGTCGCCGAGGTGCAGCAGCGCGCAGGCAAGCATCACCAGATCACGCACGGCGGGACGATCTTGCAGCGGTTCGATGTCAACCGCTCGAAAGGGTATCGAGCGGGCGCGCAGGCCGGCGGCGATTTCCCCGGCATGCGCCTTGGCGCGCACCAGGATCACGACGCGCCAGTCCGGATGCCGGGCCGATTGCTCCCGGATCAGGTCGGCGATCGCCCCCGCCTCCTCACGGCGGCTCGAGAACCCCCGCAGGCCCACCATGGGGTCGCCCGCCGCCGCGGGTTGCACCGCCGATTCGCTCGGGCGGAACGCGATTGCGCCGCGCTCGCGATCGTCGGCCTGCGGCAGGATGCGCGCGAAGCATGCATTGATCCAGTCGACCAGCGGCTTGGCGGATCGGAAATTGCTGCGCAGCCGTTCGACGGCGAACTGCACATCGCCGACCCCCTCCTCGGCAAGTTCCAGAAAAGCCCGGACTTCCGCCTGGCGAAATCCATAGATCGATTGCATCGGGTCGCCCACGCAGAACAAGCTGCGTCCGTCGCCGCGTTGCCAGCCGGCGGTCAGCAGCTTCACCAGTTCGAGCTGCGCGCTCGAGGTGTCCTGGAATTCGTCGACCAGAATGTGCTGCAGCTTGTAGTCGAGCCGCAAGCTCAGATCCGTCGGCGCCGCCGGCGTTCCGAGGGCGCGTGCCGCCGCCATGGACACGGCGGGAAAGTCCACCCGGCCGAGCTCGCGAAATACCTGTTCCAGTTGGGCGGCGGCGAGGACCAACACCTGAGCAACCTCGCGGACCCGGGCCCACTGATCATCGTCATACGCCGGCGCGGGCAACACGCGGATCTCGAGCAAGGCGCGCAAGACGGCCGGTTCGCGCTCCAATTCCTCGATCAGATCCAGCATGGTGGATTTGTCGGCGCACTGCGGCGGAAAGCCCTCCGTCTTGGTAAATCGCCTGCGATACTCCCCATCGGCGGTCAACAACAGCGCCGTGGCGCCTCGCCAGCGCGACATATCGCCGGTATCCGCGCGCAGGCGGGTCGGGTCTGCCCGCCACACCGCCATCCCGGCGCCCGGCTCCTCGAGGCGCAGCGCCGCCGCGTGCAGCAAGCGCGACAAGGCGTGGAGTCGCTCACCCCCGATGGTCTCGTGCGCAACACCGAGCGTACGCGAGGCCAGCAGCTCGAGGTCCTGATCGAGTTGTCGACGCACGCGGCGCAACTGCGCCTCGTCGAGCACGCGGGTGGCGTGCAAATGCCCGGCGAGCAGCGGCAACCATCGATCCCGGCTGTCCAGCATTTGCGAAATCAATGTCACCAGGCTGTGCCAACGCTGATCGCCGAGCGCCAGCACGCGATCGACCGCCGTCCCATACCGGTCCGGTTCGTCATGCGCCAGGGCGCGGCGTGCCGCCTCCTCGTACAGGGGCTTGGCATTCTCGGTCAAGGTCAGGCGCGAGCCCGCGCCGGCCGTGATCGGGAGCTGGCCGGCGAGCCACGCATTGAACGCGTCGATGGTCTCGATGCGCAGCCGCGAGGGATGCTGTTCGACATCGATCCCCGCCTCATGCAGATGGCGTTTCGCCGCCACGCCCGGCTCCGAGGACTCGGAGCGCAGCGCTTGCATGACGCGCTCGCGCATTTCCTGTGCGGCGCGGCGCGTGAACGTCAGCGCCAGGATGCGCTCCGGCGCATCGACGGTCGCAAGCAAGCGCAGATAGCGCTGCGCCAGGAGCGTGGTTTTGCCGGAGCCCGCGGGCGCTTGAACCAACACCGAGCCCGGCGCCGCGATCGCGCGCTCACGCGCCGGACCATCGACGGGTTGGTCACTCATCGCGATCCTCGCCCCCCTCGTCCGCATCCCCTTCGAGAGCCGTGGGCACCCGGCACAGCCCTTGCAGCCGGCAGGATGCACAGGCCCGCGGCGTCGGAGCGACCTGCGCGTTGCCGGCAGCAAATTGCGCGGCAATCCTCTCGATGCGGCGCGCCCACAGCGCGACCAGCGCGGCGAAATCCGGCATCCCCTCCAGGGGCGAGCGCCGGCTGCGCGGCGCGAATATGCCGCCGCGCGCCGCCTCGGCGACGAAGCTGCACTCGCCGGCGTTCACCCTGCCGTAAGCCACCGCCACCAGGGATTCGGGCTGCAACAGCGCATAGATGGGCAGTTGAGGATTCTCCGGCCGATCGCCGCGCCAGTCCGCCGCGGCCGCGCCGGTCTTATAGTCGATCAGCACCCGCCCGCCGTCCGCCAACCGATCCACGCGGTCGATGCGCACGGAGAACTCGAGCCCGCCGTAACGCGCCGTCCGTTCGCCCTGCTCGAGGCCCTCGACCTCGAAGGGTTCACGCAGCAGCTCCGTGCGCAGCCATGTGTCCAGCAGCGCCGCCATCCGCGGCAGTTCGCGCTGCCGCCAGCGGCCGCCGGGATCCCGGCGTGCGCATTGCCGGGCAATGGCGCGCTCGACGCTGCCCCTCACCAATACCTCTCGCAGCGCCGGCGCCATGTGCTCGAGCCGCGCCGAGGTGCGCAGTTCCGACCACAGGGTTTCGAGCGCGTGATGTAGCATGTCGCCGCGCTCGCGCGGGTTGAATCCGGGCACCGGCCGCATCAATGTCCCGGTGCGCAGCCGCGTTTCGGCAAAGCCCCGAAATGCGCATTGCGATTGGGCGCGCAGCGTCGCCACGCCGCGGGTGCGCTCGGGGGCCGCGAACGCCGGGGCCTGCTCGTCGGTCAGGCTTTCCAGCCGCGGCGCGCGCCCGGCCAGCGCACGCCAATGCGGCTGCGTGGGCGGCGCCGCCAGATCCGGCGCCCGCCCCGCGGGCAGCAGCGGACTCATGGCGGTCGATCTGCCGTCGCCGGGGTCCGCGCAGCTGAATACGCTCGAGCGCGCCCGCCATTGCCAGCGCTGCTGCAGGTTCCGGGCGAATTGCAGCTGCGATTCGACGCCGGCCGCAATGACGCCGTGCTCCCGCTGCAAGCGCACCGGCAGCAATGGAATGGGATCGAGCGGCGGCGGCCAACGATCCTCGCTGCACCCCGCGACCCATAGGCCGTCGTAAGCGAGCCAGGGATCCATGACCTGTCCGCTCACCCAAATCGGCGCAACGCCCGTCTGGGGTTGGAACGCGGTATCGCGCGCGGCGCGGCCCAGCAGCCGGGCGGCGGACGCGGCCGAGCGGGCGCCGAGCAGGGCATCCGCAGTCGCCAGCGCCGCCAGAAGTTCACGAAATCTCTCCGCCGACTGAAACTCCGTGCTGGACCATCGATGACGATCCGCCCACGGACCGCGCTCGAAGGCAGTTACCCAAATGGACACCCAGCGGCTGAACGAATGATCGGCGCGTCCGGCCTCGAGAGCGTGCAAAAACTCCCGCAAGCGCCGTAACGCCGTCACCGGGCCGATGAGCTCGTCGCGCGCGACATCGGCCGCTAGCCGCATCCATTCATCCAGCCCCGCTTCACTCGGCCCGCGCGAGCGCAGCGCGAGGTCCAGGCGCGCTGCCGCCGCGGCCTCGGCGAACGACGGCTGGAGTTCCGGCATGCGCAGCAACGCGCTGAATTCCTCGAAGGATGGACGGCCCACGGTCGCCGACAGCGCGTTCAGCGCGGCGCGCACCGGCGCGTAATCGGCGAGCGCCGTGCCGCCGGCCAGCGCATGGATCCCCGCAGTCTCGCGGTCGGCCAGCGAGAAGCGCTGCGGCGCCAATTCGGCGTCGAGTGCATCCTGCACCTCGGCGCGCCGCAGAGCCAGATCGGGAACGCAGATCCAGGCGCGAAAGCCCGGCTCGGAATCAAGGTGCGCACGCGCCCACTCGGCGATCGCGGCAAGTTCGGCCGCGGGCGCGGTGGCCCTCAGCCGGCGCGGCGGCGTCGATCCGGCGACCGCCTCGGGAGCGAGCGTCGCGGTGCCGTTGCTCTCGAGCCACCGGCGCGCCACCGGCAGCCACATCGGACTGTCGATCCAAACCAGCCGTTTTGATTCGGCGCGCGTGCGGCCGAGCAGCTGATCCGGAGCGATGCATCGAAGATCCCGGCAGCGCTCGTCGAAGCGCCGATTCCAGTTGAGCAGGGCAAGCGACTCTTCCGTGGCGTAGTCGGCGAGCGCCGTCGCCGGAATGCCATAGTCGGCCATGGCGCGCCGCGCACGCCGCGCCGCGCGAGCGGCGCCCGCGGGTTCGAGAAACGCCTGGCCCGCGTCGCTGTCGAGGATGACCGACCGCCACAATTCGCGCTCTTCGATATCGCTCAAGACGCGCGGCAGCGAAGCATCCTGCAATTGGCGCTCGGCATGCCGCTCGCGCAGCCAGCCGCGGAAATCGCGGATGCGCGGTGTTGCCCATATGCGCCGCCCCGCCGCCACCTGCGCGCGCTCGACCGCGTCGATCAGCGCCGCGGCGAGTTCCGCGTTCGGCACCAGAATGGTCTGCGCCGCGTTGGCGGCGGCGATGAGGCCGTGCACGGCGTGTCGCACGCGCAGCCGTCAGGTCTTAAGGGCGGCGCGGACGGCGTGCGGCGCGCGGCCCCCCGCAGCGTACGATTCGAGCAGTTCTTCGATGCGGGCGAACACCGTGGCGAGCACCGGCGACTCGGGAAGATTGGTGATTCGAAAGCAGTTCGTATACGGCACGTTGAAGCTCACTCCGGGAGCCACCAACACGTGCTTGTTCTCCAACAGATCCAGCGCGAAAACCTGATCGTCGAAGTCCGCCAGCAGGTCGCCGCGCACCTCGACGAACGAGTACAAGGCGCCCATGGGGCGCGCCAGGCGCAGATATCTGCTGTGCGCCACGCTGTCGAGTATGGTTTGCCGCGACTCGTGCAGCCGCCCGCCGGGACTCGTCAATTCCTTGATGCTTTGGAAGCCGCCAAGAGCGGTCTGCACGGCCCATTGGCCCGCCACGTTGCTGCACAGTCTGAGCGAGCTCAGCAATTCGAGGCCGCTGAGATACTCCCCGGCGCCCTCGAGGTCGCCCGAGAATACCGCCCAGCCGACGCGATACCCGCAGGCCCGATACACCTTCGACAGCCCGCTCATCGTGCAGCACAGCGTGCCGTGAACCAGCGTCGCCATCGGTATGAACTCGGCATCGTCGTATGTGATCTGGTCGTAGATCTCGTCGGAGAGCACGACCAAGCGGTGCTTCTCGGCGAGCCGCGCGATCGCCGCGAGCGTGCGCCGCGGGTACACCGCGCCGGTGGGATTGTTCGGATTGACGATGACGATGGCGCGCGTGCGCCGCGTGATGAGCGCTTCGATTTCGTCCGGGTCCGGAACGAAGCCGCGATCCGGGCGGCAGGGATAATGAACGGCGCGCCCCGTGTTGAGGTTCACCGCCGCCGTCCACAGCGGATAGTCCGGACTCGGCACCAGGACTTCGTCGCCTGCATTCAGCAGGGCGCGCAGCGTCAAGTCGATCAGTTCGCTCACGCCGTTGCCGATGAACACCTCCTCCGCCGTCACCCCCTTCACGCCGCGTTCCTGCTGCTGCATCACCACCGCTTCGCGCGCCGGGAAGATCCCCTTCTGGTGCACGTAGCCCTCGCTGTGGCGCAGGTTCTCGATCATGGCAAGCCGCATGGTCTCCGGCGTGCGGAATCCGAACGCATAGGGATTGCCGATGTTGAGAGATACGATGTCGTACCCCAGGCGCTCCAGGTCGAGCGCCCGCCGCGCCAGCTTGCCGCGAATTTCATAGCGAACGTTCGCCAAACCCTCGCTGGCGCGAATAGTGACCGGTTTCATCGGGCCTTAGGATACACGACCTCGCGCCAGCGGTGACAGGCGGCGAAATGCCGTGCGCCGACCTCCTCCAGCGAGGGAACTGCCTGCAGGCATGCGGGCCGCGCATAGGCGCAGCGAGCATGAAATGCGCAGCCCCCGGCGTATGCCGGCGCCACCGCCGGCTCTTCGCTCACCGTCAGCGCCTCGGCCGGCATCGCCCCGGTCGGATCCGGCACCGCCGCCAGCAAGGCGCGGGTGTACGGATGCACCGGCGCCGCGAACAGGGCGTCGCCGTCGGCGAGTTCCACCAGCCTGCCCCGATAGATCACCAGAACGCGATGGCTCAGATGCCGCACGACCGCGAGGTTGTGGCTGATGAAGAGCATCGCCGTGCCCATGTCGCGCTGCAGATCGCCCAGCAGGTTGACGATCTGGCCCTGCACGGACACGTCCAGCGAACTCACCGGCTCGTCGCACACCAACAGTGTCGGCCGCAGCATCATGGCGCGTGCAATGCCGATCCGCTGGCATTGGCCGCCGCTGAACTCGTGTGGAAGGCGGCGCGCCGCGCCGGCCGTCAGTCCCACCCGCTCGAGCATCTCGATGATCCGCGATTCCCGTGCGCGCGCCGACAACGCCGGCTCGAAGATCTTCAGCGGCTCGGCGAGTGTCTCGGCGACGCGCATGCGCGGGTTCAAACTCGCCAGCGGATCCTGAAACACGATTTGCAGATCGCGCCGGCAGCGGCGCAGCGCCGCGCCCTTGAGCGCCAGCAGATCTTCC
>JBEKYO010000030.1:0-38218 GCA_049510875.1 Steroidobacteraceae bacterium | reverse complement strand
CATGGAGACGATCAATGAAGTTCAGCACGAAGATTCTCTCGACCGGCGCGTTCTCCGCATGCATGGCGTTCGGCATGTGGGGCGTCGCGACGGTGGCGCATGCCCAAGCCCCGCAGCTCACGATTCAAACCGAAGACGCGGCTCACCCGCGGCTGGTGAAGGCCATTCATGAGATGCGTGAGGCGCTTCGGGAATTGCGGGAAGCGCCGGATGACTTCGGCGGCCACAAAGGTCAGGCGATCCGGGACACGGAGCAGGCCATTCATTCCCTGCGCAGGGCGCTCTACTTCCGCCTCAGGATGGACGACGCCGCCATCGACCGCGTGCAATAATCGACGCTGCCGGCTCCGGCGTCCGCGGCGCCGGAGCCGCTCGTCACGCGCGCCACACCGGTCGGCAGGCCGGAAAAAAAGCGGTCCAACGTCCGCAATTTTCGCTACTCTTTGCAGTATGCGCATCCATGTGCTTCCGACCCCCGAAATCGCGGCCGAGCGTGCGGCGGAGTGGCTACGCACCGAGATCGGCCGCGCAGGCGCGCAGCGCGGCCGCTGCCTCGTGGCACTGAGCGGCGGGCGCACGCCCTGGCGGATGCTGCGCGACCTGCACCGTCTGCGCGTTCATTGGCACGACCTGCAGGTGTTTCAGGTGGATGAGCGGGTCGTGGCGGAGAACGACGAACGGCGCAATGCGCGCCAGATCGCCGAGCTGCTCATCGCACCCGCCATGCTGCAGGCCGCGCAGTTCCATGCAATGCCGGTCGAGCGCAGCGATCTCGAGGCCGGCGCCGAGGAGTACGCCCGGCTGCTCGAAGAGCATGGCGGAACGCCTCCGGTGCTCGACGTGGTGCAGCTCGGGCTCGGAGCCGACGGCCATACGGCCTCCCTGGTGCCGGGCGACCGGCTCCTCGAGGCGCACGACCGCGATGTCGGAATCAGCGTTCCTTACCAGGGAGTGCCGAGGATGACGCTGACCTTTCGGGTGCTCGATGCGGCGCGACACCGGTTGTGGCTGGTCACCGGCGCGGACAAGGCGGCGGCGCTGCGCAAACTGTGGGTCGGGGACGCCTCGGTACCCGCCGCACGCGTCGGGCGCGACGCCGCGTTCGTATTCACGGATGCGGCGGCGGCGGTTGAATTGCCCGCGGAGATCCGTGCTCCCCACTGACCCGGGCGGCCGGTTCGCACACTCCGCATCGGAGAACAACTGGGATGACGCTCACTTCATTCGATCTCGGCAAGCTGAAAATCGCCGCTCACATGCGCGAAGAACTGGAACGCGCCGGCATACGCGCCGAATCGATGCACTGTAAATCCGCCGGCATCAACATTCCGCCGGGCACCGCCAGACTCACGGTCGCGGTGCACGGGACTGCCGCACACCTCGATCTCAAGGCCCACGAGGTGGAGGACTGCGAGTTTATCGTGGCGGGCGAAACCTGGCACAAGATCGCCGCGTTCATCGAGCGGCTGGGCGCGCTCAAATGAGCGCCGGCCCCGGAAATCCCGGTCGGCCCGACATGCGGTTCTACGCGGGCCCCCGTTGAAGTAGACTTTGCACCGACCGGCACTTTGTCACGGGAGCGGGACGCCTCCCGGAGTGTTTGGCGAAAAGGATTCATGGAACCGTCCCACATGTCTGAGACCGCGCCTCACCCGCCGCCGCCCGGCGCGGATCCCGACCCGCAGCGTGCGCCGCCAGCCGACGCTTCACCCCTCTCCGAGGAGCTTCCGCCCCCCATGCTCGACGTGCACCCGATTCACGCGCCGGTACGCGGCTGGCGAGATTTCCTCATCCATATCGCCACCATTGTCGTCGGCCTATGCATCGCCGTCGGCATCCAGCAAACGGTCGAATTCTTCCACGATCGTTACCAGCTCGCCGAAACGCGCAAGGCGCTGCGCCTCGAGCGCGAAGACAATTACCGGGCGCTCGCCGGCGACACCATGGCCTGGCGCTGGGGAATCGCAGAACTGCAAAACGATCTGCTGGTTTTCCAGTATCTACAGCAGCATCCCGGCACAGCGCAGGAGAAGCTGCCCGGCATTCTTGTGTGGTCGACCCGCAACGATCAATTCAGCGCGGCCGTGTGGGACGCGGCGCACCAGAGCGGCGTGATCTCCCTGCTGCCGCGCGAGGAAATTGAAGCCAACAGCACGTTGTATTTCTATCTGCAGAAAGTGAATGAGGTGCAATACGAAACGGCGCGCGCCATCAAGGACGCCGAGCGCTACGATTTTTCCGATGCCGATCCATCGCACCTCACGCCCGCGCAGATCGCCGCCGAGATCGAACTCACTCAAGCGGCGCTGGCGGCGCAGTTTCTGCGCGGCGGTTTGCTCATGAACCTCGTGCAGGCGTTCCCGGATTTTCCGGCGACGGTGAGCGCCGAAGAGCTGAGCCGAATCCGCCACCCGCCGGATCGGGCGACCACCGAATTGCTCGGCCCCGCCCGCGCCCTCACGATGGAACGCCTGAAGGCCGCCGGCTACGTCGACGCGGATGCGCCGCCGCCGCCGACGCGCTGATCCACAGGCGGCGCGAGGCGACCAATGACGACGGACATTCCAGTCACCGGCGCCGCCATCACACTGGATGACGCGGGCGAGGGTACCCCGGTTCTTCTGCTGCACGGATTCCCGTCGCATCGGCGGCTCTGGTCGCGCGTCGCGCCGGCGCTGATTGAGGCCGGGTTTCGGGTGCTCATCCCCGATCTCGTCGGCTACGGCTCACGCGACGCGCCGCAGGGCGTGCGTGTCGACATGCGGAGCCAGGCGCACTGGATCCTGGAAATGCTCGACGCGCTGGGCATTGCACGCGTCGCCCTGGTTGCGCACGACGTCGGCTCCGCCGCGGCGCAGATCATCGTCGCCGAGCGGCCGCAGCGTATCCTCGGTCTCGCCGTTCTCGACGGCGTATACGAGGCCAACTGGGCGATGGACGCGGTTGCCGGCATCCGAGCGTGGGACCCGGAGGAGGCGCATCGCTTGTTTCCGGTGCTGGGGCGCCGCGCCGCGAAAGGGGGAGCTCTGCGCGAGATGTTCGCAGCCTACGAAGGGCGGGAGGGTGGGCTGCGCCTGATTCGGGCCGCGCGCGACCTCGATCCGAGTCAGACGGAGCGCCTGGGCGATGCGCTGCGCGGTAGCGGCGTTCCCGCGCTGGTCCTGTGGGGTGAACGGGACACCGTCCTTCCCGTCGACACGGTCGCCCGTCCGCTGGCGCAGTTGCTGCGGGCGCCGTTGGTGCTGCTTCCCGGCGGGCACTTCACGCCGCTGGATTGTCCGGACGAAGCGGCGGCCGCGCTGCGCGATTTCCTCTTGCGGCTGGCGTAACGCGGAACGCCTCGCCTCCCGTCAGGGTCGGCGGGCGGCTTGGTCTTGCGACGGTATTCGCACAGATCCGCGATCGCGCACTGCGGACATGCCGGCGCGCGCGCCTTGCACACGTAGCGGCCGTGCAGAATCAGCCAGTGATGGGCGTGCAGCAGATATTCCGGCGGTACCACCTTCATCAGCTTGTCCTCGACGGCGCGCGCGGTCTTGCCGGGGGCCAAACCCGTGCGGTTGGCGACGCGAAAAATATGCGTATCGACCGCGATCGTGGGTTGGCCGAACGCGGTATTGAGCACCACGTTGGCCGTTTTGCGTCCCACCCCCGGCAACGCTTCCAACGCTTCGCGGCTGTGGGGCACCCGACCCGCGTGCCGCGTGACCAATGCCGCGCAGGTGGCGATGATGTTCTTCGCCTTGCTGTTGAACAGCCCGATGGTGCGGATGTAGGGCGTGAGCCCCGCGACTCCGAGCGCGAGCATGTTCGCCGGCGTGCCGGCCGCACGAAACAGCGCCGGCGTCGCCTTGTTGACCCCCTTGTCGGTGGCTTGCGCGGAAAGAATCACCGCAATCAGCAGTTCGAACGGCGAGTGGTACAGCAACTCCGTGCGCGGCGCGGGATTCGCCGCTCGCAGGCGCGAAAAGATCTCGCGCCGTTTGGCCTCGTTCACGGCTGCTCCTGCGCGCGCGGCGTCGCGGACGCCTTCATTGCGGCCAACTCGCGCCGGCGCTCCTCGGCGCGCCGCGCCAATCGCGCCGTATGGGCAGCGTAGCGCATGCGATTGAGGTGCGCCTGATTCACGGCCGGCGCGGGTCCCGGCCGCAGCTCGATGCAATCCACCGGACACGGGGCGATGCAGAGTTCGCAGCCCGTGCAGCGCTCGACCAATATGGTGTGCATGTATTTGGCGGCGCCGAGGATGGCGTCGACCGGGCAGGGCGCCAGACATCGGGCGCAGCCGATGCACCGGGATTCGTCGATCCACGCGACCTGCGGGGCGGACTCGGTGCCGTTCGCCGGGTTCAACGGCAGCGCGTCTCGACCGAGCAACGCCGCGAGCGCGCGAATGGTCGCGCTGCCTCCGGGCGGACATTGGTTGAGCGGTGCCTCGCCGGCGGCGATCGCGGCGGCATAAGGACGGCATCCGCTGTAGCCGCAGCGCGTGCACTGGGTCTGCGGCAGCAAGGCGTCGATACACGCCACGGCCTCGGGCGCGGATTCCGTGCTCACGTTACTTGACGCGCATGCCGGGGGCGGCGCCGGAATCGGGGGAGAGCACGAAAATGTCCTTGCCGCCGGGGCCCGCCGCCAGCATCATGCCTTCGGATACACCGAAGCGCATCTTGCGCGGCTCCAAATTGGCGACCACCACGATCAAGCGGCCGACCAGCGACTGTGGATCATAGGCTGAGCGAATGCCGGCGAAGAGGTCGCGCTCGCCCAGCTCGCCGAGGTCGACGCGCAGCTTCAACAGCTTATCGGCGCCCGCAATCAAGTCGGCCGCGAGCACTCGGGCCACGCGCAGATCGACGCGCAGGAAGTCGTCGATCGAAATCAAGTTGCCCTCGACTGCGGCGGCGGCGGCGAGCGTCGCGCTGTCGGAGGCGCCCGGCGGCGTGACGAGGCGCGGCGGCACCGTGGACGGCGCGGGCGGCGCTGCCGCGGCGCCGGAGGCGCCGGCCTCGGGTTCGACCAGCCGCGCCACGTCCTTGGGATCCAGACGCGTGGCCAGCGCCTCGTAGGGCAGGATGGCGGTGCCGAGCAATGGGCTCGCCGCGCTGTCCCAGCTCCAGGCGCTTTCTTGAAAAAAGCGCTGTGCCTGCGCGGCCATGGCGGGCAGCACCGGCTGCAGATAAATCATCAACGCGCGAAAAAAATTCAATCCCTGGGTGCAGATGCTGCGCACCTCGGCCGCCTGACCGGCCTGCTTCGCCAGCGCCCAGGGCTTGCGCAAATCGATGTACTGATTGGCGCGATCGGCCAGGTTCATGATTTCGCGAATGGCGCCGGCCGTGTCGCGCGCCTCGAAGGCCGCCGCGATCGATTCGCCCGCCGCCGCAAAGGCAAGGTACAGGTCGGGCTCGGGCAGCGCCGGCGCGAGCGTGCCGCCCGCGGTCTTGGTGATGAATCCCGCGCAGCGGCTCGCGATGTTCACGAGCTTGCCCACGATGTCGCTGTTGCAGCGCGAGGAGAATTCATCGAGATTCATGTCGATGTCGTCGATGCCCGGCCCCAACTTGGCGGCGAAGTAATAGCGCAGGTACTCGGCCTTGAAGCTGTCGAGATAGCGCCGAGCGGTGATGAAGGTGCCGCGCGACTTGGACATTTTCTGGCCGTTGATGGTCACGAAGCCGTGGGCATGTACCGACGTGGGCCGCCGCATCTCCGAACCCTCCAGCACCGCCGGCCAGAACAGGGTGTGAAAATACAGAATGTCCTTGCCGATGAAATGGTGCAGTTCCGTCCGCGCGCCGGGCTGAAAGAAATCGTCGAACCTTACTCCGATGCGGCCGCACAGTTGCGTGAAGCTGCCGAGATAGCCGATGGGGGCGTCGAACCACACGTAGAAGTACTTGCCGGGCGCGTCCGGAATCTCGAATCCGAAGTAGGGCGTATCCCGGGAAATGTCCCAGTCCCTCAAGCCCTGCGAAAACCACTCATCGAGTTTGCGTGCGACGCTGTCCTGCACCGCGCCGCTCCCCACCCACGCGGCGAGGCGCGATTCGAACTCGCTCAGGCGAAAGAAGTAATGCTCCGAATCGCGCCACACCGGCGGCGTATTGCTCACCACCGAGAGCGGATTCTTGAGATCGGCCGGCGTGTACGTCGCGCCGCAATTCTCGCAGGAGTCCCCGTATTGGTCGGCCGTACCGCAGTTCGGGCAGATGCCCTTGACGTAGCGGTCCGGCAGAAACATGTTGGCCGTCTCGTCGTAGGCCTGGCGGACGACGCGCCGGTCGATGTGGCCGGCGGCACGCAAGGTCCGGTACATGCGTTCGCACATCGCGCGATTCTCGGGCGAGTGGGTCGAGCCGAAATTGTCGAGGTCGACCAGCATCTCCGCGAGGTCGCGCTTGTGCTCGACGTTCACCTGTTCGATCAACGCCTCGGGCGTGATGCCCTCGGACTGCGCCTTGAGCATGATGGGCGTGCCGTGCGTGTCGTCGGCGCACACGTAGTAGCACTCGTGGCCGCGAAGTCTCTGGAACCGCACCCAAATGTCGGTTTGAACGGCCTCGAGCACGTAGCCCAAGTGGATGGGGCCGTTGGCATAGGGCAGCGCGCTGGTTACGAGAATTCTGCGTCGTGGGATCATACGAAATTATGCCACGAGCGCGCGGCCGGGTGGGGCGGGGCCCAAAGTGCGGTTCAAGCCCAGTAGACGGATCGGTTGCATTGTTCGACCCTTGCACTCCTCCAGGGTCGAACAATGCAACCGATCCCTCTACTGGGCTATTTCAGCGACGAACTCCAAGTGCCATAATTCCTAAGAGGCGTCGCGAAACTGCTCGAATCGGCTCTTGTTGATGGCTTTTTTGAACGCTTCCTTGCCGGAGATCAGGCGCTGGTCCATCAGCGTTTGGATGGCCGTGTCCATCAATCGCATGCCGGACGCGCCGCCGCTTTGCATGGCGTTCTCCAATTGGTCCATCTTGCCCTGACGAATCAGATTGGCGACCGCCGGAGTATTGATGAGAATCTCGAGCGCGGCGACGCGGCCCTGGCCGGCCGCCGTGGGGATGAGCTGCTGGGATACCACACCGCGCAGGCTGGTCGACAGCATGGTGCGCACGTGCGGCTGCTTGTCCGCCGGGAACGCATTGACCAGGCGATCGACGGTGGCCGCGGCACCGTTGGTGTGCAGCGTGCCCATCACGAGAATGCCCATTTCAGCCGCGGTCACCGCGATGCTCATGGTCTCGAGATCGCGCAACTCGCCCACCAGAATGACGTCGGGATCCTCGCGCAGGGCCGACATCAGCGCCGAGGAAAAGGATTGGGCATGCACGCCGATTTCGCGCTGGCTTATCAGGCATTGCTTGCGGGCATGGACGAACTCGATGGGGTCCTCGATGGTGAGGATGTGCCCCTGCTCTCGGCTGTTGATGTCGTCGATCATCGCGGCGAGGGTGGTGGACTTACCGGAGCCGGTTTTGCCCGTGACCAGGATCAGGCCGTTGTTGATCTTGCAAAGATTCATCACCGCCTCGGGAAGCTTGAGTTCCTGGGCGGTGCGCGCCTTGGTGGGGATGGCGCGGAATACCGCGCCCATGCCGTTCAGCTGGCGCATGACGTTGACTCGAAATCTGGCAATGCCCGGCATGCTGTAGGCGAAGTCGGTGCCATCCTTGGCTTCGAAACGATCCACCGACAGTTTCGGCATGATTTCGTAGAGGGTGGTCTTGACCATCTCGGGCGCGAGCGGTTCGGTCATCAGCGCCTTCAGTTCCCCGTATTGGCGGATGCGGGCCGGGTCGCCCGCGATGAAGTGCAGGTCCGAGCCGTTCTTGTCCAGCACCTGCGTCAAATAGCTGTCGATGGCGGCCACGGCGGTCCTCGATGCCTCTAGGGCGTCAGGGTGGCGGTGGGGGCGAATTGCATGTCGGTGACGTAGCGCTGGAACGGGCGCTTGTCCGAGGCGTACATGTACGCCTGTTCGGGATCGATTTCCTTGGCGGTGATGGCGGTGAGCAGCGCTTGATCCATGAGCTGCATGCCGTATTCCTTGCCCATCTGGATCTGGCTGGGGATCTGATGCGTCTGATCGGTCATGACGAGCTTGCCGATGGCCTTGGTCAGCACCATGATTTCGCAAATCGCGCGGCGGGCGCGCTGGTCCGGACTCTTCACCAGAATCTGGGTGATGACCGCGATCAGGCTCGCGGCCAGAAAGCTCTTGGTCTGTTCGCGCTCTTCCGTGGGCAGCGCGTCGATGATGCGATCCAGCGTCTTGGTGGCGCTCGTGGTGTGCAGCGTGCCGAGCACCAGATGGCCGGTTTCCGCGGCCGTCATCGCCATGGATATCGTTTCGGCGTCGCGCATTTCGCCCACCAGAATCACGTCGGGGTCTTCGCGCATGGCCGCGCGCACGCCCTCCGCGAACGAGGGCAGGTGGGTGCCCAGTTCGCGCTGGATCACCTGGCTCGACTTGCTGCGGTGAACAAACTCGATGGGATCCTCGAGACTGATGATATTGAGCGAGCGGGTCGCGTTGAGGTAATCGATCATCGAGGCCAGGGTGGTCGATTTTCCGGTGCCGGTTGCGCCCGTGACCAGAATCATTCCCTGATGGTAGTCGCATAGCTTGCGCACCACGGGCGGCAGGCCGAGCTGGTCCATGCTCGGCATCGTGGTGGGTATCGCGCGGAACGCCGCGCCCATGCCGGTTTCCTTGCGGTACACGTTGACGCGAAATCGGCCGCCGTCGGTGGACACATACGAGAAGTCGATGTCGTTGCCTTCGCGCAGCACTTTGAGCTGATTCTGCGTCAATACCTCGGTGATGTAGCTCTCGAGCTCGGTATCGCCCAGTTCGCGGAACTTGATCGGAATCAGGTCGCCGTGCATCCGCATCATCGGCGGCACGCCCACCGCCAAGTGCAGATCCGAGCAGCCCTGCGCGACGGCGAGTTTGAGAAATGCGTCAATTCTTGCCATAACGCCCTAGGCTACCCGTAAGTGGTTGGTTTTTCGAGTACAACGGGCCGCCGAGCGCTGTAAACGTGAGGTAAGTCTAAATTGTCGGGGGTAAAAGCCCCGCCACCGGCGCCGGAACTACAGAAATTTCTCGAGGGCGGAGCGCAGTTCGTCCATGGTCTGGGAGCGTTTGGCCTTGTCGAGCGACATGCATTTCATGACCAGATTGTTCAGTTCGACCGGCAGCGCCTTGTTGATGTCCATGGGCGGACGGGCCTTGCCCTGCACGTGCTGGTACATGACGGACATGTGGTCGCCCCGCGAGTACGGCGGCACGCCCGTGAACAGCTCGTACAGAATCACGCCCAGGCTGTAGATGTCCGCCCGCTCGTCCACCTTCTTGCCCAGAATCTGCTCGGGCGCCATGTACTTCGGCGAGCCGATCACGTAGCCGGTCTTGGTGAGCTGCGTGTCGCCCTGGCTCTGGGCGGCGGCCACTCCGAAGTCCACGATCTTGAGCAGGCTGTCGTTGTCGATCAGCACGTTGGCCGGCTTCAGGTCGCGATGCACGATGCCCGCCTGGTGCGCCACCGCCATGCCGGTGGCGATGTCGATGCCGAACTTGATCGCGCGCTTGAGCTCCACCGGTTTTTCGTTGACGATTTCGCCGCCCAAGGTGTGGGACGGGAAGTACTCCATGGAGATGGCGTAATTGCCCTGTATGTACAGGAAATCGTAGATGCGGATGACATTCTTGTGCGTGATCTTGCGGCTGTAGCGCAATTCATGCACGAAGCGCTTCATCATCTCCTCGTCCGAGGCCACGTTGGGGTTCAAGAACTTCAGGATCAGGCGCTCTTCCACGACGGTATCTTCCATGAGCAGCACCGTGCCGAAGGCGCCCTTGCCGATCTTTTCGATGTACTTGTAGCGTCCCTCGATCACATCGCCCGGCTTCAACGTGGCGATGTCGAGCCGCGCCGCCGTCGCCGCCTCGTTTTCCTTGACGACCTTGGACAATTCCTGGTTGTCGATGAGCAGCGTCTTGGCGGGCTCCTGCATCTGGGCCGCCCGCTGATTGGCGGCGATCTGGGTCACCGAGAAGCGATTGTCGAGTTCCTGCATGGCGCGCGCCACCGCCTGGCTGATCGTGCCGTCGCCGGCCGATGCGGCCTGCAGCCGTTGCCGGATGGTGTCGGCGCGGGTTTCGTCCGCCAATTTCGCGAGCGCGGAGATCACCTCGACTTTGACTTCGCTCTCCGGGCGCTGGAGCAACGGCAGCAGCTGCTCGATGGACTTCTGATCGCCGAGCTTCGCGATGCCGCGAATCACGGTGGGGAGGGATTTGGGCTCGGTGCCCTGCAGCATTTCCAGGAACCGCGGCAGCGCCTTGTTGGTGCCGATCTCGGCCAGGGCGTCCACGGCGCGTTCGCTGACCCACCAGTCGCGATCCTTGGTGGCCTCGATCAACTGGGCCACCGCGCGCTCATCCTTGGTTTGATTGAGGATCTCGATGGCGGCGCGCCGGATGTCCTGGTTTTCGTCCTTGATGAGCGCGAGCACCGCGTCGACCACGCGCGGCCCGCCGATCTTGCCGAGCGCATCGGCGGCGCGCGTGCGCACCCACCAGTCGCTGTCCGCGATCACTTCGAGCAGGAATTTGACCGACTTGGACGTGCCGACGACGTTCAGCACTTCGACGGCCGCGCGGCGTGCGTACTCGTTCTCGTCCTTCAGCACCTCGACCAGGTATTTGACGGTATCCGGGTGATTGGCCTTGACCACGACGTCGACGGCCTTGTTCTGTACCTCGATCTCAGGGTCGCGCAGCATGCTGCAGATCAACGGCATGTCGAACGGGCCATCCATGCGCGCGAGCGCCGTCAGCGCGGCCGAGCGGATGAACTTGCTGTTGTCCTTGAGCTGCCGTTGGACGGCCTGTTGCACTTTCGGCGCGTTGAAGCGGGCGAGGACATTGATGATGTGCAGCCGGGCAACCGGATCCTTGCCCTCGATGCGCGCGATCAGATCGTCCAACGAGGATTCGTCGGCGATCTCGGCGACGATCTTGAACAGTCCGGAGCGCTCGCTGGCGTCCTGGGTGTACGCGGCATTCAACAAGTCGCGCACCGTGAAGCGCGCCTTCTGCGCCGCGATCACATCGATGATGACCGCCTTCGGCATATCCGGCTTGGTCAGGGCGTCGAGCAGCGCGGCGGGCGGATAATTGCGCGAGGACGACAGGGCCCAAGCAATCCCGGACATGGCGCGGCCGTTGGTATCGGCCATGGAGCGCAGCAGATGCGGCAGGGATTTCGCGTCGATCAGCCGCGACAGCACGTCGACATAGGCCACCGTCTCACGCTTTTCAGCGTTCGACAGGGCCGAGACGATGGGATCAATGGCGTTGGCCCCTAGCGCAACCAGTTTCTCCAGGGCTTTTTGCGCCTGGGGACTTCCTGGATTACCGCTGGATTTAACCTCGGCGATGAGCCGATCGGCACGATAGTTGGCGAAAAAACTCATTCGGTGCCTTGAAGTTGCACATTCCCCGGGAGCGTTCCATCCTCACCTAAGTGCCAACGCCGCCGCTTGTCGATTCTCAATCACGAATTATGCCACACCGCACAGGGTTGTCCGTCTCGGGTAGAATATGGAGGATACATGAGTGACTGCGCCGTGACGGCTAGCGCGATTCGCGCAAAATTAGGTACTTACACCGATCCTTACCTGGGTCAAACTTTGAATCAGGTCAAAGCGATCGGGGAGATTTCCGTCCATCCGGACCGCGTGGTCATCGAACTGACCTTTGGGTTCCCGGTGGCGGGCTACGGCGCGGAGCTTCAGCCGGCCCTTCAGGTCCATCTGGCGGCGGAGATCTCGGGGCGGCGGGTGGAGCTCGTGCTCAAGGCCAGCATCACCGCCCATGCGGTTCAAAAGACGCTGAAGCCGCTCGCCAACGTCAAGAATGTGATCGCCGTCGCATCCGGCAAAGGCGGCGTGGGCAAGTCGACCACGGCGGCCAACCTGGCCCTCGCCTGGGCGGCGCAGGGCGCGCGGGTCGGATTGCTCGACGCGGACATCTATGGCCCCAGCCAGCCGCTGATGATGGGCTTGCACGATGCCAAGCCGCAGATGGACGCCGAGGGCAAGCACATGCTGCCCCTGCGCGCCCACGGCGTGGAAGTCATGTCCATCGGGTTCCTGGTCGACCCCGAACAGCCCATGGTGTGGCGCGGTCCCATGGTGACCCAGGCCCTGACGCAGCTCCTCGGCGAGACCCAGTGGGGGGAACTCGACTACTTGGTGGTCGACATGCCGCCCGGCACGGGCGACATCCAATTGACCCTGGCGCAGCGCGTACCGGTCAGTGGCGCGGTCATCGTCACCACGCCGCAGGACATCGCCCTCGCGGACGCCCGCAAGGGGCTCAAGATGTTCGAGAAAGTGGACGTGCGCGTGCTCGGCGTGGTCGAGAACATGAGCGTCCATGTATGCACTCACTGCGGACATGTCGAACATGTGTTCGGCAGCGGCGGCGGCGCGCGCATGGCCGAGCAGTACGGCGTGCAGTTGCTGGGCGAGCTGCCCCTGGATATCCGCATTCGCGAGGATGCCGACGGCGGCGCACCGACCGTGGTGGCCGAGCCCGGCAGCGCGCGCGGGCTGGCGTACCTGCAGATGGCGCGCCGGACGGCCGCGCGCCTGTCGACGCTCAACAAGGACTACAGCAAGTTGTTTCCCAAGATCACCGTCGAAGCCACGTAATGAGCATCAAGAGCGACCGCTGGATCCGGCGCATGGCCGCCGCGCACGGCATGATCGACCCCTTTTCCCCCGAACAGGTGCGCGTGTCGGACGGCCACAGGATCGTGTCCTACGGCACGTCGAGCTATGGGTATGACGTGCGCTGCGCCGACGAATTCAAGATTTTCACCAACATCAACTCCACCATCGTCGATCCGAAGAGCTTCGATGAAAAATCCTTCGTGGATTTCAAGGGGCCGGTGTGCATCATTCCGCCGAATTCCTTCGCGTTGGCGAGCACAGTGGAATTCTTTCGGATTCCGCGCAGCGTGCTCACGATTTGTCTCGGGAAATGCGTCACGGGCGATACCCGGGTGGTCGACGCCGACACCGGCGCGTACGTGCCGATCACCGACATGCGGTGGGGCAGGTCGACGCTGGCTCTCGATTCCTGGCGTCTCAAAGCCGCCAAGGTGTCGGCGTTCGTGCCGCAGGGCAGGAAAGAGGTTTTCGAACTTCGTACACGAGCCGGTTTGCGCATTCGCGCGACCGCCAATCACCCCTTTCTCCAGCTACGAGGATGGGCGCCCTTGAGCGAACTCCATCCCGGCGATCGGATCGCCGCGGCTCGAGATATTCCGGTTTTCGGCAAGACCGCCATTCCCGATTGGGAGGCGGGTTTGTTCGGGCTCATGCTTTCGGAGGGACAATGCGACACGCCCGGACATAGCCCGACCTACACCACAGCCGATCCCGCAATGGTTTTGTTGTTGAAGGCGTGCGTCGCAGACTCTGGAATGGGAGCCGTCACGTTCAAGGGGCGCTACGGTTACCGGATCGTCGACCGACGGGGTCGGGGAGGCGTGCCGGAATGCAGTCGAGCGCATCTCTGGCTGCAGAAATACGGGTTGAACATCGGCGCCCGCGAGAAGTTCGTGCCCCAGTCGGTGTTCATGGCGCCTGAAAACTCGGTGCGGCTGTTTCTTCAATCCTTGTTCAGCGGCGACGGCAGCGTGTATCACTCGGATGGCGGCGTATTTCTCGAGTATTACTCGAAATCCCGACGCCTGATCGAGGATGTCCATCACCTGTTGCTGCGGTTCGGCGTGTTTTCGCTGATCCGCGAGAAAACGACCGCCATCGGAACGAGTGCCTGCAAGATTCAAATCTCGGACAAGGATCAGATACTCCGATTTGCCCAGAGGATCGGCTTCACCCCCGGTTCAGTGAAGCAGCAGCGGCTCGACATGGAAGTGCTGCCGATGATTCGCGCGCAGCCACGCAGTAAGAGCAACTTCGATACGTTGCCTCGCGAGGCTTGGCACGTGGTCGGGATGGCTGCCCGTGCGGGCGGGCAATCCTTGAGCGCCCTCGATAGTCGCTCGAATCCGGCCCAGTCGGTGCCTTGTTATACTGCCGCCCGGGTGGCGCCGGCCACCGGCGACTTGTACGCGAGTCCTCTCATCGACGGACCGGTGTGGGATGTGATCGAGAGCATCGAGCCCATGGGCGAAGAGGAAGTGTTCGACATCTCCGTGCCGACGCTGCACAACTTCGTGGCCAATGGCCTCATCGTGCATAATTCGACGTACGCAAGGTGCGGGATAATAGTCAATGTAACGCCCTTGGAGCCCGAGTGGGAAGGGCACGTGACCTTGGAGTTCTCGAACACCACGCCGCTGCCGGCGAAGATCTACGCGAACGAGGGCGTGGCCCAGATGCTGTTCTTCGAATCCGACGAGGTCTGCGAAACCAGCTATCGCGACCGCGGCGGCAAGTACCAGGGACAGCGCGGCGTCACCTTGCCAAAGACTTGATGCGCATCGCGAATTCGAGTTTGCCGTCGCGCGAGCGTTCGGCCTGCACCGGTACATAGCCCAAGGCGGGCGCGAACCACATCTTCAGCACGCGATTGTTGCCGGCGCGGTGGCTGGAGACCACTACCGTGTCGAGTTCTCCCAGGGCGGTGCGAATGCGGGCGGACCCCTCCTGCGCGTAGATGAAGTCCTTGATTTCATCCTTGTCGAGGATCTGAAACGCGCTGGGAAGGTTCCCGTTCTTGAGATCCAGCATCACCTCGATCTGGATGGACATGACGTCCTGCGTGCCCGCCGCGAGCTTAAGATCGATGGGTTTGGCTTCCGATGCGCCGCGCGCGTGTCCGCCGTCCCAATCGAAGTCGATATTCACCTGGGCGTCACCCTGTTCGGCGTGGTATTTGTCCGGCCGCACATGGTCGGCGATCACGCTGAACCAGCTTTTTTGGATCACGTCGTTGCTGTAAACCACCCGAAAAATGCCGCGGGCGGTCATGGTCCAGGTATAGACGTACCGGCCGGGCTCCGCGCCGAGCTTCAGCACGATGTCGCTCGTGCCCACGCTGATGGACTTCCATTCGGCCGTGTAGTGCGCCGCGAATGGCGCGACGGCCGGTTCCGGCTCCGCGGCCGCGGCGGGGCCCCCGCCGGCGATCGCGAACAGGACGGCCGTGAATCCGCGCGCGCGCATCACGGTGCCCGCGCCGGGTGGGCGTCATCGTACTGCACGGGCGCGTCCAGTGCGGCGCCGTCCAGCCACGCGCGTCCGTCGCGGCAACGCAGGCGTCCTTGGCAGTACCAACTCACCGCCAGAGGATAGATCCTGTGTTCCAGGGTTTGCACGCGCGCCGCCAGCGTGGCCTCGTCATCGCCGGGGCGCACCTCGACCCGCGCCTGGATGATGCGCGGTCCGCCGTCGAGTTCCGCCGTGACGAAATGCACCGTGGCGCCGTGGACGCCATCCTGCGCGGCGAGCGCCCGTCGATGCGTGTGCAAGCCGGGATATTGCGGCAGCAACGAGGGGTGAATGTTCAAGATCCGCCCGGCATAGCGCGCGACGAATTCGGGCGACAAGATGCGCATGAATCCGGCGAGCACGATCAGCGACGGGGCGCATTCATCGATCGCCGCCGCCAGCGCTCGATCGTAGCTCGCGCGGTCGCCGGATGGGGCAGCGGGCAGGGCGCGGCTCGCCACGCCCAAGTCCTGGGCGATGGCGAGGCCCGGGGCTGCGGGTTGGTCGGACAACACCAGAGCGACACGGTAGCCCGGCGGCGGCGCTCCGCTGCGCTCGATGAGCGCGCGCAGATTGCTGCCGCGCCCCGATATCAGGACCACGACGGCCTGTGGGACAGGTGGGTTATTCAATCGATGACGACGCCGCGTGTGCCGGGCTTCACCTCGCCGATCACCCGTGCCTCCTGCCCGGCGCCGGCCAACAGCGCGACCGCCCTTTGCGCGTCGCTCGCTGCCACCTGAATCGTCATGCCGATTCCGCAATTGAACACCCGGTACATCTCCTGATCGGCGACCCGCCCCTGCGCCTGCAGCCACTCGAACACGGGCTCGCGGCGCCACGCAGCGCGCTCGAGGACGACTTCGAGCCCGTCGGGAATGACGCGCGGAATGTTGTCCACCAGGCCGCCGCCCGTGATGTGCGCGAGGCCGTGGACGGGCACGGCGCGGATGAGCGCGAGCAGCGGCTTCACGTAGATGCAGGTCGGGGCCATCAAGCGGTCCACCAAGGGCACCCCGTCGACCGCTGCGGCGATATCCGCGCCGCTCACCTGCAGTATCTTGCGGATCATCGAGAAACCGTTCGAGTGCGGCCCGGAGGATGGCAGTCCCAGCACGATGTCGCCGGCGGCGGTCCGAGTGCCGTCGATGATGGCGTCCTTCTCGACGATGCCGACGCAGAATCCCGCGAGATCGTAGTCCTCGCCCTGGTACATGCCCGGCATTTCGGCCGTTTCGCCGCCCACCAGCGCGCAGCCGGCTTGCATGCAGCCCTCGACGATGCCGGCGATGACCCGCGCCCCCAATTCCACGGCGAGTTTTCCGGTGGCAAAGTAGTCGAGAAAAAACAGCGGCTCGGCGCCCTGGACCACAACGTCGTTGACGCACATGGCAACCAGGTCGATGCCGACGGTGTCGTGCCGGCCGGTATCGATCGCCAGGCGCAGTTTCGTGCCCACGCCGTCGGTACCGGAGACCAGCACCGGGCGCCGATAGCGATCCAGGGGCACTTCGACCAACGCGCCGAATCCGCCGATTCCGCCCAGCACCTCACGGCGCATGGTGCGTTTCACCCCGGGCTTGATCCGCTCGACCAACTCATCGCCGGCGTCGATGTCGACACCGGCGTCGCGATAGGTAACGGGCGCTCGCTCAGTCATTCGATTCCTCAACGCGGTGGGCCGACACGGCGGGTCGGTAAGCTGTGGTATTTTACAGTTTCATGGCACTGAATTACCGCGCAATATACGACTTCTACCGGCGGCTTGCCGTTATCCTCGCGTGCAGCGCCGCCGCCGCGGGACTCGCCGGCCTCGCCTTCGGCATGTCGCGCGTGGAAGTGTTCCAGGCCACCGTGCCGCTGGCCGATCGCTCCGACGCAGCGCAGGCGGAGGCTTTTCAGGCGGCGCTCAAGGTCGTGCTGATTCGCGCCACCGGGCGCCGTACGGCGGATGAGGAGGCCGTTTTCGCACCCCTGGTCGGCAATGCGCGGCGCTATGTCCAGCAATATCGCCGTGCTCCCGACAATCAGGTGTGGGTGGCGTTCGACGGTGCCGCCATCGAGCGCTGGTTGGCGCAGAACGGCCAGCCGTTGTGGAGCCGCGACCGGCCCTCGACCTTCATCTGGCTGTCGGTGCAGAACGGCACGCAGCCTGCGACCGTGCTCAGCGTCGATGACACCTCGGAGTTGAAACTCGCCATCGATGCCGAGGCCGCGCTGCGCGGGGTGCCGTTGGTGTGGCCGGGCGCCGATGCCGCCGCGGCCGGGGCGAATGCCGCCAATCCGGCGGACCTGGCCCACCGCCTGGGAGCCGAGGGCGTGCTCATCGGGCATGCGAACAGCGCGGCGGCGAACGCCACCGTCCGGTGGACGCTGCAGTTCCAGGACCACAGCAGCGAGTTCTCCGGCGAGTTGGAGGGCATCACGCGCGCGGCCGACCTATATGCCGGGACGTACGCCGTCAGCGGTACGCTTGCGCCGGTGGACATCGACGTCACCGGGGTGGCCGATTTGAAGGATTACGCCGGCGTGCAGAGCTACCTCGAGTCCTTGAGCTTCGTCACCCATGTCAGCGTGGAATCTTTGAGCGGCGACACGGTGCGCTTCCGCTTGACCACGCGCGGCGGCATCGAGCCGCTGCAGCACGCGATTGCGTTGAACGGCCGGCTGCAGTCCGTAGCGCCCGGCGACAATGGAATCCAGCGCTTTCAGCTGCGCCGGTAGCCGATGCGCGGCTGGCTGCGTCAACTCCCGAACTTCATCAGTTCACTGCGGATTCTTCTGATCGTGCCGATCGCATGGGCGCTGCTGCGCCACCAACTCCACACTACCCTCTGGCTGTTCGCCGCCGCCGCCGCGTCGGACGCCGTCGACGGCTTTCTCGCCAAACAATTCGACTGGCGGACCGAGCTCGGCGGCATCCTGGATCCGCTCGCCGACAAACTCATGTTGTCCACCGTATTCATCGTGCTGACGCTGCTCGGCAGCGTGCCGGTTTGGCTGACCACGGCGGTGATCGCCCGCGACTGCATCATCGTGCTGGGAGCGGTGAGCTACCGGGTGCTGCTGGGGCCCGTCGCGGCGCGGCCGTCCACCGTGAGCAAGCTCAACACGCTCTGCCAGATCATCTATCTGCTCGTGGTCATCGGCGTGCAGCTGTTCGCGTGGCCGGGGGTGTGGACAATGGCGCTGGGCGCGCTGGTGTTCGTCACGGTGGCCGTGAGCGGCATCGACTATGTGTGGGTGTACGGCCGGCAAGCCGTTGCGCAGGCGAAGTTGCGCCACGCCGATGTGGGCGCCGGCGGGTCGAAGCCGGCATGAAGCAGCTCCCGCTCAGTGTGCGCCTGCGCGCCGAGGCGGTATTCGAGAGTTTCGCGCCGGGCCCGAACACGGAATTGCTCGCGGCGCTGCGCGCTCCGGGCGCCGCTCCGCTGTGGCTGTGGGGCGGCCGCGGCTCGGGAAAGACGCACCTGCTGCAGGCAGCGTGCGCCGCGGCCGGCGGCACGGCGGCGTATTTTCCGTTGGAGCGCTCCGCCGCATTGCCCCCCGACGCCCTGCTCGGATTCGAGCGCTGCCGCGTGTTGTGCCTGGATGACGTCGATGCCGTGGCGGGCGACTTGGCCTGGGAGCAGGCCCTGTTCCGGCTGTTCAACGAGGCCGCAGACCTCCGGACACGGTTGATCTTCGCGGCCGGCGCCGCGCCGCGCGCGCTCGAGTGGCGTCTCGATGACTGGCGCTCGCGCGCCGCGGCCTGTGTGGTCTATCAGCTGCGCGATTTGGATGAGGCGGGGCGGGTCGAGGCGCTGCGCTTGCGCGCGGCGCAGCGCGGCTTGCAGCTGCCGCAGGAGACCTCCGACTACCTGCTGCGCCGGATGCCGCGCGATCTGCCCTCGCTCCTCGACATCCTGGATCACCTCGACGAAGCGTCGCTGATCGCGCAGCGCCGCTTGACCGTGCCGTTCATTCGCGACGCGCTGGAGAAGCTCGCAAGAACAAAACCATAGTGCAGAACCAGCCGAACACCAACAAGAGACTGATGGAGGCCACCCAGCGTGCGGCCGGATTCACCAACAACTCGGTGAACGCGAACATGATGTAGGGGATGGTGAACAAGGTGGCCCAGGCGTAGGTGTAGCGGCGTCCCTTCAGCAGTCCGTGCAGCGGCGCGAGCAGGGGGATCACGGCGAGCACGCAGAAGAGCCACGCATAGCCGGCGGCGATCCACGCCAAGAGGGAAAGCGACACCGCGATCCACAGTCCGATGGTGAGCAGCCGCGCGTTGCGCGCCACGCTCAACGGCGGGGTTCCAAGCGGCTGGCCAGCGTCGCGACGCGGGCGCCGAGCGCGCGCGCCAGCTCCCGTTCGGTTTGCGACAGTTCGCCGCGATCGCTCACGCCGGCGGCGTGGCTGGCGCCGTACGGCGTGCCGCCGCCGCGGGTCTCGGTCAGGCCGCGTTCGGTGTACGGCAGGCCCACCAGCACCATGCCGTGATGAAGCAGCGGGATCATCATGGACAGCAGCGTGGACTCCTGTCCGCCGTGCAGGGACTGCGTGGACGTGAACACCGCGGCGGGCTTGTCGACCAGCGCCCCGGACAGCCACAGGGCGCTGGTCCCGTCCAGAAAGAACTTGAGGGGAGCTGACATATTCCCGAAGCGCGTGGGACTTCCCAGGATCACGCCGCTGCATTCGACCAGATCCTCGTGGGTGGCGTAGGGCGGACCGCCGTCGGGCACGGGCGGATCGAGCCGCTCGAGCGTGGTGGCGACCGCCGGAACGGTGCGCAGCCGTGCGCTCATGCCGGCAACTCCCTCGACGCCGCGACAAATTTGTCGCGCCAGCGCGGCGGTACTGCCTTGGCGCGAATAATACAGAATCAAAATCTCACTCATCGGTATGCCTTAAGGGGAAAACATTTGATTTCCGCACTGTGCAGCGTCGGCGCAACGAATTATTCGCGCCGCTTCGCGCCTTGTATAGAGGGCAGATGGTTTGACGGCCCTGACCGCTGTTGTTAGTGTCCGTTACCCTTATGTTGCGCTTCATTGCGGTATTTGTCGGTATCGCCTGCCTGATCGGCTGCGCCAGCGCCCCCGTACAAGAAATGAGCGATGCGCGTCAGGCCATCGCGGCCGCCCGCGTCGCCGGGGCGACGGAGGCCAATTCGCCGGACCTGTATGCGGCGGCGGCGGCGATCGCGCGCGCCGAACAGCACCTCCAAGCGCAAGAGTACACGCGCGCCCGGCTGGCAGCGACGCAGGCCAAGCGTCACGCCGGAGCGGCCCTGCTCGTCAGGCAGCGCGGCGACGGCACGGTGGTCGCTGCGCCCCCGCCCGTCACGCCGGCCGCCACCACGCCGGCTACGCCGCCGCCGTAGGGGCGCAGCGGCGCCGCCCCCGCCCCGGAGGTCACCCGGTTTGGAACGAGTCACCCGGCGCTTTCTGGTCACTGGCAAGGTGCAAGGCGTGTACTTTCGCCACAGCACGCGCCTCGAGGCCGAGCGGCTCGCGGTCGGCGGCTTGGCGCGCAATCTGCCGGACGGTTCAGTCGAAGTCATTGCGCACGGGACCCTGACGGCAGTGGAGAGCCTGCGGCTGTGGCTGCAGCGCGGGCCGAAGCACGCGCGCGTGGCGGCCGTGACCGAACTCGAACCGTCGCCGCCGGACGGCGCTGCCGGCGCGCCGCAGGCGTTCTGCATCGAGTAGCCGCGCCCGCCCCGGGGGGGAGCCTAGAAGCGCCAGGCCTGCCAGCGCCGCATGACCAGCGCCGGGTAGTCGCTGCGCCCGGTACTGCCGTTGTAGCGGGCGAGCGCGCGCGTCCAGTCATGGTGCTCGGCGCGCAGGTAGTAGCGCAGGATTTCGCAGCCCATGCGGATGTTGGGAGCGACGCGGACCAGTTGGTTCTGCACGCCCAGTTGACGCGGCCAGAAGGGCATTACCTGCATCAATCCGACAGCGCCCGTGCGGGAGACGGCCCAGGAATCGAAGCGGCTCTCGACTTCGATCAAGGCGAGCACGAGATCCGGAGGCAGTTGCAGGGCCGGATCGCGCTTCGCCTCGCAGTACACGTGATCCAGGATCTCGATGCGTTCATCGTGGGTGGCGACGTAGCGGGTGAGGCGCGGTTCCATGATTTGATGCCAGACGCTCGCTTCGTATTTGTCGGTGAAGCAGTCGGCTTTCTCGAGAATTCCCAGCAGCAGGCTTTTCAGCTCGGGATCGCGCTGCTCATCGGCATGCGCGCTCCCCGCGAGCACACAGCATGCGGCCAGCGCCCTTATCCCATTTGCAACGATTGCGCGGATTTGCAACGCCCGGGTTGTCCTCAGCGGTTCAATTTCTGCCGAATGAATCCTACCGGATCCGCCGCGGGAATGTCCGTCGATTCGGTCGCGCGCCGATGGCGATATTCCACATTCCCCACATCGAGCCCGCGCTCGCCGATGACGATGCGATGGGGGATGCCGATGAGCTCGGCGTCGGCGAACTTGACGCCCGGGCGCGCGTCCCGGTCATCGAGCAACGCTTCGATCCCGGCCGCGGTGAATTGCGCGTACAGGGCGTCGGCGGCGGCGGCCACCCGGGGCGACTTTTGGTAGTTGATCGGCACCAGCACGACCTGGAAGGGCGCCAGCGCATCGGGCCAGATGATGCCGTTGGCGTCGTTGTTCTGTTCGATGGCCGCGGCAACCACCCGCGTGACCCCGATGCCATAGCAGCCCATGAACATGGCGAGCGCCTTGCCTTGTTCGTCGAGCACGGTCGCCTTCATGGCTTCGCTGTACAACTGGCCGAGTTGGAAGATGTGGCCCACCTCGATGCCGCGCGCGATGTCGAGCGTGCCGCGGCCGCTCGGACTGGGATCGCCTTTTTGCACGTTGCGCACGTCCTGCGAGGCGGGTTCGGGAAGATCCCGGCTCCAATTCACGCCGGTGAAATGCACGTCCCGCTCGTTGGCGCCGCACACGAAATCCGCCAGCTGTACCGCGGCGTGATCCACGTAGATCCTGCCCGCGAAGCCGATGGGGCCGATGGACCCCGGATCGCAGCCGGTGGCTTCCCGCACCCGATCCGCGCCCGCCATGCGCAGAGGATTGGCGACGCCGGGAAGCTTCTGTGCCTTGACCGCATTCAACTCGTGATCGCCGCGCAGGACAAAGGCGACCACGTCGCCCGCAGTGCCGTCGACCAGCAGCATTTTGACGCATTGCGTGGCGGGCACGCCGAGGAATGCGGACAGCTGAGCGATGGTGCGGGCGTGCGGGGTGGCGACCTTGGCGAGCGCCTGCGCGGGGGCCGGGCGCGGCGTGCGCGCGCGCAGCGTGGCCGCCGTCTCGACGTTGGCGGCGTAGCCGTCGCCATCGGAGAAGGCGATGGCGTCCTCGCCCGAGTCGGCGAGCACGTGGAACTCCTGCGTCGTGCTGCCGCCGATGCTGCCGCCGTCCGCCTGCACCGCCCTGAACTTAAGGCCCAGGCGGGTGAAAATGCGCGTATAGGCATCGAACATGGCCCGATAGCCTTCGGCGAGGCTGGCCTCATCCACGTGGAACGAATAGGCGTCCTTCATCAGGAATTCGCGCGCGCGCATGACGCCGAAGCGCGGCCGAATTTCGTCGCGGAACTTGAATTGGATCTGGTAGAAATTCACCGGCAGCTGCTTGTAGCTGCGCAATTCCCGGCGCGCGATGTCGGTAATCACCTCCTCGTGCGTGGGCCCATAGGCGAACTCGCGCTCATGGCGATCCTTGAACCGGAGCAGTTCCGGGCCGTACTTGCTCCAGCGGCCCGACTCCTGCCACAGTTCCGCCGGCTGGATGGTCGGCATGCACAGTTCCAAGGCTCCCGCCCGGTTCATTTCCTCGCGCACGACGCGCTCGACCTTGTGCAGCGTCCGCAGACCCATCGGAAGCCAGGTATATAAACCGGCGGCCAGGCGGCGGATCATACCGGCCCGCAGCATCAGTTGATGGCTGATGACCTCGGCGTCGGCGGGGACTTCTTTGAGCGTCGAAATGGGATATTGGGATAGGCGCATAGCCCGATATCTTACATCAGGCCCCTGCTATGATTGGCAGACATGAACGGCGACGAAGACCCACAAACTCGACGGCGGGGCGTGTATTGGCTGCCCAACCTGCTGACCACGGCGGCGCTCTTCTCGGGGTTCTATGCGGTGGTCGCGGCCATCGACCTGAGGTTCGAATATGCCGGCATCGCCGTGTTCGTCGCCATGTTCTTCGACGGGATCGACGGGCGCGTCGCCCGCTGGACGCACACCGAGAGCGCATTCGGCAAGGAATACGACAGCCTGTCGGATATGGTGTCCTTCGGACTCGCCCCGGCCATCGTCACCTACCAATGGGGCGTGGCGCGAATCGCCGAATACGGACCTCTGTGGCGCCGGCTGGGATGGCTGGTGTGCTTCTTCTACGCGGCCGCCGCGGCCCTGCGCCTGGCCCGGTTCAACTCCCGCTCCGCGGTCCAGGACAAGCACTACTTCGAAGGGTTGCCGAGCCCCTCGGCCGCCGCCGTCGTCGCGGCCTTGATCTGGCTGGCAAGCGACCAAGTCAACATCGGCTTGCCCGGGCTGCTGCTGGCGTTCGTCGTCACCGCGTGCGCGGGCGCGCTCATGATCAGCCGGTTCGCATTCAACAGCTTCAAGCAGGTGGCCCCCGGCGCCCGGGTGCGTTTCCCGCACATCGTGCTCGTGCCGCTCGCGTTCGTATTGATATTTCTGTACCCCTCGGTCACTCTGCTGGTGTTATTCGGCAGCTACGCGCTGTCGGCGCCGAGTGTCTGGGTGTATCGAAAGCTACGCCGGCGCTCGCGCGGCACGCCGACGGCGCATGAGACGCATCCATGAACAGGGCCTTGCGGCGCGAATATTTATCGGCGATGGGTCTGGAGTCGTGGGCGCTGCGGCCCCGGCTCGGCGTGCCTCCGCCCGCCTCGCTCGCGCCGCCCGCCTCGCTCGCGCCGCCCGTCCCACTCGCATCGCCCGCCCCACTCGCGCCGCCCGCGGCGCGCGCGATCCGGGCCGACGCCGGCGGCGCTCCGGCGAACGCGCCGCGCGAAGCCGGCTGCGACTGGGCGCAATTGCGCGAGCGCGTGGCCGCCTGCACCCGCTGCGGGCTTGCCGCGACCCGCACGCAAACCGTGTTCGGCGTGGGCAACCTGCATGCCGCGTGGCTGGTGGTGGGCGAAGCGCCCGGCGCCGATGAGGACCGCGCGGGCGAACCGTTCGTGGGCCGCGCCGGTCAGCTGCTCAACTCCATGCTGCGTGCGATCGGTCTGGCGCGAGAAGACGTATATATCGCGAACGTGCTGAAGTGCCGGCCGCCTCACAACCGCGACCCCCTTGCGGCCGAGACCGTCGAGTGTTTGCCGTACCTCGAACGGCAGATAGCGCTGTTGCAGCCGAAGATCATGCTGGGCGTCGGGCGCATCGCCGCGCAGAATCTCTTGCACACGGACACCTCCCTGGGCCGCTTGCGGCAGAAGGTCCATTCGTTCGGCGCCGCGCGCGTGCCGTTGGTGGTTACCTATCATCCGGCCTACCTGCTGCGCACGCCGTCGGACAAGCGTAAGGCGTGGGAAGACTTGAAATTCGCTCGCGAGGTGGTTGCCCGTGGCTAGCGTCAAGCAAGAGCATGAGTTTCCGGAAGCCGCGATCAGGCCGATGCACGAACTGGACGTGCCCGTGGTCGTCGCCATCGAGCGCGCTGCGTATCAATTTCCCTGGAGCGAGGGCATCTTCCGCGATTGTCTGCGGGTGGGCTATGTCTGCCGCCTGGTCGAGGTGGGCAGCGACATCGCGGGCTACGGCATCATGTCGATCGGCGCCGGCGAGGCGCACATCTTGAACGTGTGCGTGCGCGACGATTATCGGGGACGCGGCCTTGCCCGCAAGATGCTCCTGTATCTGCTCGACAGCGCGCGCACGGCGGGGATGTACGAAGCATTCCTCGAGGTCCGGCCGTCGAACACGGCTGCGGCGCGCCTGTATCATTCCTTGGGATTCGAGCAGGTCGGCGTCCGGCGCGGCTACTATCAAGCGACCAATGGCCGCGAGGATGCCTCGGTACTGCGCCGGCTGTTGGCGCCGGATCCGAAATAACCCGCACGCGCTACTTCACCTCGTACCCGCGGCCCGTCAGACAGGCGGAGATCGCGCGATCATAGGCGCTGCGCGCGCCCGGATTGGCGCCGCCGCCCGCTTCCGTGGGATCGAATCCGGATTGCCCCTTGGCCCAGCGATGGCACTCGTAGCGATCGGCCGCCTGCTGTTCCGTCGTCTGACCATTCTTGGGATAGATGATGAGATCGCCCTGCGCAGTCGGCGGCGGCGTTGACGGCTGATCCGCATTTTCGGGTGGGTTTACCACCACGTAGCCGTTCTGCGCCGGATTCCACGTGTAGTAGACGTCGTCGGCGTAGTAGTACGGAACGCCGGCGAACCAGACCGTCGAGTAATACGGCGGCAGCACTGCGATCGACAATCCGATCGGCGGTCGAATGACCACGAACCCGGGGCCGCCGGGCGCATACCAAACGCCGCCCACGAAATAAAAGGGCCTGCCTCCCATGTAGTACGGCCGATAGCCATCCGGCAGGACACGCACCGAAGCGCCGATCGCGGGGTAATAGTGGCCGTGGTTGTAGCGGCTATCGAGTACCTGGCCACGGGGACCTCCGGGCCGGCCAAAGTGCTCGCGTTCCTGCGCGCTGGCAGGCGCGGCGAGCTGTAAACCGAGCATCAGCGCCGCGCTCAATGCGGCGATGCCGAACTTCGCTCTGTGAGTCATGCCTGCTAGTCCTCCATTGATCGATTGCAAAGAAACGTCAACCATCACGCTGTTCGAGCGTTTGTTTAACATCAACGTGGCGGCCTATCTTGGGTTTACAAGGCCGCGCCATGCGGCGCACGCACCCTCGCAGCGGCTCGCTCATTCTAGCCCTTGGTGTTCTCATCGGCGCTGCGTGAGCGTCGCTTAGCGCGCGCCCGCGCGCCGCAGCGCCGCGGCAATCTGCGGGTCATCGCCGGCGACGGCCGCCTGCAGCGGCGTCATGCCGAGCGCGTCCGCGGCATTCGGGTCAGCGCCGTGGGCCAGCAGGAGATCGACCGCATCACGGCGGCCGAAGCGCGTTGCCAGCAGCAGCGCGGACTGGCCGTCGGCATCGCGGGCATCGATGTCGACCTGCTGATCGAGCAGCGCCTGCACTCGCGCCGTGTCGCCGATCTCGGCCGCCTGCCGCAATGCCTGGGTCCCGTCCGCGCGGCCCGCGGCCGGCGCCGCGGCCGCCGTTACCGCCCGCAACTGCCCCGGCACCTGCGCGTGCGCTTGAGACTGCGGCTGCGCCGGCGCTTGAGACTGCAGCTGCGGTTGCCCTTGAGACTGCAGCTGCGGTTGCGCTTGCGCCGACTGCGGTGGCGATTGAAACCGCGCTTGCGGTTGAGGCTGCAGCGGCGCTCGAGCGCGCGGCGCCGGAGCCGGCGATGGTGAGGCTTCGCGCAAGGCGGCGAAACCCGCCGGCCGCGGGCCGGGGGGAGCCGTTGCCGCCGGCGGCGCGGCGGGTTCCCGGACCGCGGCGGGTACCGGCGCCGGCGCCACCGGAGACTCAAACAAGCGCGGCGTCACCAATACTCCGGCGAGTGCGGCTGCGGCCAGGGTGCCGACGATCGGCAGCCGCCGCCACGCTCGGCGTGAACGCGCCAGGCGGCCCGCATGATCGAGCACCGCGCGGCGCACCGCCTCGCTCGGCCGGCTGGTGTCCGCCGCCGCCGCGCGCCGATAGCGATCGTCGATGTCGTCGGGCGGATCCTCGCGTGGCGGCAGGCCGTTCACGCGAACTCCTGGAGCAGCTCACGCAGCTTGGCGCGCGCATAGCGCAATCGGCTCTTGGCGGTTTCGAAGCTGCACTGCGTGATGGCGGCAATCTCCTCGACGCTCAGTTCGCCTTCGACCTGCAACAGAAACGCGTCGCGCTGCTCCTCGGCTAGTTCGCCCAGGGCCCGATGCAGGGCTCTGCCCTGATCCTGCGCGACCGCGGCCGCCAGCGGACCGGAGCGCGGGTCCGCGGTCAATGGCCCGCGTACGGCGGGCGAGTCGTGGCCCACCGCATCCAAACTCGTCAGTCGCCGGCTCACCCGAATCGCGTCGATCATCCGATTGTGCGCGATCGTGAACAGCCAGGTGGTGAAACGCGCCGCCGGCTGGTAGCGCGCGGCGTCGCGGGCGACGGCGAACCAGACTTCCTGCATCAACTCGTCCGCAGTCGCCCGGTTGCCGACGTGGCGTTCGAGGTAGCGCCAAATGCGCAGTTCATGCCGGCGATACAGCACCTCGAATGCCGCCGCATCGCCGCGTGCGTAACGTGCAATCAGAGCTTCGTCGCTGTCCGCCGTCACCGCCATTCATCGCATTATGCTATACCCGCCCTCATCCCGGCGGATCCGGCACGTAGCGCTGCTCGGGCGAACCCGGGAAGGGGTCGGGCCGCGGCCACGGCGGGCGCGGCTGCGCGACGATGCCCATCGCCACCAGATTCTCGAGGCTGTCATAGCGGATGCGGACTACGGCGTTCGGTTGTGCCTGAAGGCGCACGAAATCGGTATGCTCCACATAGGAGTATTCGCGCTCGCCATGGCCCGTCCCGAGCGTTGCGCCGGGCACGGGCGCGGACTGCGCGGCCTGCATTGGAGCGGACGCCGACGGCCGGCCAGCCGCGGCCCTGGGGGCGTGCGCCCCAGACGCGGCGTCGGCGTCGGCCGGCAACGCGGACGATCCCGATTCGGTCCCCGCCGCCGGCGAGGGATTCGACCCTTCCATCCGCTTTCCCGACTGCCCAGCCAGCGGCGCCACATAAAGGGGTTCTGCCAGGCGTTCGCAAAACAGCGCCACACCGATGACGCCAACGTTCGCCGGCCGCCCGGTTCGGGCCGCGTAGGAGTTGGGTGAATCGGTGAACGTGAAGGCCGCCACTTCCGAGTCGCTCTTGCGCCAGCCGCTGATCTGGTACCGATCACCCGGAGCGAACACATAGCCGGTCTGATCCCACGCGGCGGTGGCCCCGGAGAGCACATTGATACCGTCGACGGCCATGACCGCCAACAGCCGTTCACCGGTGCGGTTGCGCACCTCCACGGCATACCGTGCCCCGGGTCTGCCCGCCACCCAATACTCGCCGCGGTAATAGTGGGTGCCGAGCGCCGCCCCCGTCTCCCGGTCGATGACGGCGACGTCGGCAAGGCGGCCACGCACGGCTTGCGCGTCGCAGGCCGTGGCCACCGCGACGAGTACTGTCAAGCACAATGGACTGAGGTGCTTCACGGCGGCTCCTTCGGTTCCTTAAACTCAAGAACTTAAGCGCGCCAGGTGTGAAGATGGGGTTAGGGAAACTCTCTAAGAGGTGGCCTCGAGCCTCAGAGTTTCTTCAGCTGTGGAGCGACGGGGCACTGTTGTGCACTGCGGCAAGTTTGCCCAATGGCACGGTGATGGCCACGCGAGTGCCACCTTCCGGCGGAGGTCCGATTCGCAGTCGGCCTCTGACGACCCGAGCGCGGTACTCCATCATGCGCAATCCGAGGGATTGGTGATGGTCCGGCGGCGGGTCAAACCCGCAACCATTGTCGGTTATCGCGAGAGTAATCCCTGCGTCGCTGGTGTGCAGTCCGATGTTGATCACCGTGCATCCGCTGTGGCGGAGCGCGTTGCTGATCGATTCCTGCGCCACACGGTACAGATGATCCGCCGCACCGTCGTCGATCGAAGGGTCATCGGAGGCGGTTTCGAATTCGACGCGGACCGGCAAACGCTTGCTGGTGTCCGCGGCGAGGCGCTGCAGCGCCGTACGCAACGAGTCGCGCACGCTGTGCACGGGCGACAGCCCGAGCGCGAGCTCGCGAGCGGTATCGATCGCTCCATTGACGTAGCCCACGATCTCGCGGAGTGCCTTGCGGTGGGATCGCTCATTCTGCAGCGGGTGGCTGCTGACGGTGTGCAGCAGAAGAGCGATGCCGGTGAGCTCCTGCCCGAGACCTTCATGGATATCGCCGCACAGCCGTATGCGCTCGCGGATTGCGATGTCGAGCAATTCGCGCTCGAGGGCGCGCTGTTCGCTGACGTCGGAAAGCGTCAGCGAAATACCCTCGATCAGCGGATTCGCGAATTGATTGCTGCCGATGACGCGAATCACGCGCACATCGCCCGCGCACGTCGCAAACCCGGTCTCCATCTCGGCAGACGCTCCAGGTCGCGCGATGAGATCGTCAAGAAACGCCGCCATACCGGGTTCGTTGGCCGAGCCGAGCAGCCGCGCGGCCGGGGTGTTCTGCAGATCCGCCGCGCGCGCGCCGAGCATCGATTCTGCGGCGGGACTTACGAAGCCGAGCTGCAACCGGGCATCGACCACGGCGATCAGGTCGTGCGAGCAACGCACCAGTTCGGTGAGACGGGCTTCGGCCTCGCGCGCCGCCAGCGTGTGATTCAGCCGTTGCAGCTCGTGACGAACTCCGCGTTGGCGCGCGACCACGAATACGGCGCCCAGCAACACAATTCCTATCAGGATCTCTGAGTTGAGCCCCCGTCCGGCCGCCTCGGAGGCGGCGAGCAGCGCGATCGCGACCAGCAGCGTCAATGCCGGAAGCATGCTGTACGTAGTGGCGCCGTGGCTTCGTTCGATATCGTAAGCAGGCGACCGGTGGCGCTCAGCGACGGCGGCGCTGGCGATGAGGGCGCACCAGAGCAGGTCACCCACGCTGAAGATCCCGTCGCCAACACCCTCGATCGCATACAAGGTGCCTGCGCCGGCGGATTCCTGCATGAGCCAAGCCATGTCCGAGCCCACGCCGGCGATCGCGGCTGCGATGAGCAGCAGCGCGGAGCGCTCGCTGCGCCAGTCGGTGATATGGATGAGCAAAACCACCGCCATGGTGATCGAAACGCTGGCAGAGAACGTGTACATGAGCCGGAAAGGAACGCCGATCGTTACGCCGGCGCCGGGCCCGAACGGCAGATCGAATAGAAAAACCCAGATCGTTGCGAGTACGCCGAGCAGGATTGTCGCGGCATCAAGCCACAGTTGACGACGGCGAAATGAGCCTCCGGAGCCTAGAAAGTACAGCGCGAGGGCGCCCGTGAACAGAGGGTAGTAAGGCAGATACAGCCAATCGCTGAGTGCAAGATAGAACTGCGAGGACGCCGGGCCAATTCTCGCCGACACCACCGTTGCCACCAAGTCCATCGCCGTGGCGGCGAATAACAGCCACCAGCCGCTTCGCCGCAATCCATGGGCGACGTTGCGGTACAACATCGAGGCGATCGTCACCAGCACGATGAGGTCCGCCGGGGCAGGGCACCAGCCGCTGATCACCTGCACCGCCTCGGATTCTCGCCAGTTGACGGAAAACCAAACGGCCATTGCGAACGCATAGGCCCAAAGGCTGCCTGCAGCCAATGCACGCACGGAGTTTGGACGGCCGGCAGTCAACTCGATACCTCGGGCGGTATTGTCAAGATGAGGATGTTGGCGAATTATACGCTCACTGATCGAGTCCAGGCGTTCATGCGCCTGTCGCGTATCGGCGCTACAATGACGTGCCCACTCTCGTAGCTATTGTAATGTGCCGTTTCCCGGGTTTTACATCCCTCCAATCGCGGCCATTGAATTCTTGAAAGTCGGCCAACCGCTCCGTGCAGGGGCGAGGCTACGGCCTGAAGGCCGTCAAAAGCACAGCGGCCAACTCGTACCGAAAGTGGCACAAACGTCGGAAATCATTAGGGATCATGAGCAACGATTTAGCAGAAAATATCGCGAAACGCAGAACCTTTGCCATCATCTCCCACCCCGATGCGGGGAAAACCACGCTCACGGAAAAGCTGCTGCTGTTCGGCGGCGCGATTCAGATGGCCGGCACGGTCAAGGGCCGCAAAGCCACGCGCCATGCGACCTCGGATTGGATGGCGCTGGAACAGCAGCGCGGCATCTCCGTCACCTCGTCGGTGATGCAGTTTCCGTTCGACGATTGCATCGTCAATCTGCTCGATACGCCGGGCCACGAGGATTTCTCCGAAGACACCTATCGCACGCTCACGGCGGTGGACTCGGCATTGATGGTCATCGATTGCGCCAAGGGCGTGGAGGAGCGCACCATCAAGCTGATGGACGTGTGCCGTCTGCGCGACACGCCCATCATGACCTTCGTGAACAAGTTGGATCGCGACGGACGCGCGCCCATCGAACTGCTGGACGAGATCGAAAGCGTGCTCAAGATCCAGTGTTCGCCGGTTACCTGGCCCATCGGCATGGGCCGCGACCTGCTCGGCGTCTACCACTTTCTGGAGGACAGGATCTACGTCTATGTTCCCGTCGAGAAAGGCCGCGTGGGCAGCCACGAGACCATCGACGGCATCGCGAGCGAGGAAGCCCGGCAATTCCTCGGTTCGCGCTATGCGCAGTTCCTGGAGGAAGTCGACCTGGTGCGCGGCGCGAGTCCGGCGTTCGACCTCGGCGCGTACCGCGCCGCGCAACAGACTCCGGTGTTCTTCGGCTCTGCGGTCAACAACTTCGGCGTGCGCGAATTATTGAGCGCCTTCGTGCGGCACTCGCCCGGACCGCTGCCGCGCCCCACGCTGCAACGCGCCGTGGAGGTGAACGAGCCGAAGCTCACCGGCTTCGTCTTCAAGATCCAAGCCAACATGGATCCGGGGCATCGCGATCGCATCGCGTTCATGCGCCTGTGTTCCGGGCGCTACGCGCGCGGCATGCGCATGCACCACGTGCGGCTCGACAAGGACGTCCGCGTTGCCGATGCGCTCACCTTCCTGGCGGCCGACCGCAGCCAGGCGCAAGAGGCCTACGCGGGCGACATCATCGGCTTGCACAACCACGGCACCATCAATATCGGCGACACGTTTACCGAGGGCGAGAATCTCACCTTCACCGGGGTGCCGAACTTCGCGCCCGAGCTGTTCCGCCGGGCGGTGCTCAAGGATCCGTTGCGCATGAAGGCGCTGCAGAAGGGCTTGTCGCAGCTCTGCGAGGAAGGCGCGACCCAATTGTTCAAACCGCTGCGCAACAACGATTTGATCCTGGGCGCCATCGGCCAACTGCAGTTCGAGGTGGTGGCGTTTCGCCTGCAGGACGAATACGGCGTGCAATGCGTGTTCGAGCCGATCAACGTGGCCGTCGCGCGCTGGGTGCGCCTGGCCGACGAGAAGCGCCTGGCCGAGTTTCGCCACAAAGCCCATGACAATCTCGCGGTCGACCACGCCGGCGAGCTCGTCTATCTGGCGCCGACGCGCGTCAATCTGGGGTTGACCGAGGAGCGCTGGCCCGAGATCGACTTCATGAAGACCCGCGAAAACCTGGCGGCGTAGGAGCCTGTCTGAGTAATCCGCGTGAGCCGCGTTGGGCGTGGGAGGGGGCGGGCACGTGGATTACTCACACAGGCTCCTGGGCGCGGCCGGGCCAGCGCGGCGCGGCCTGAATCCGCGCGCGTCGGCGATGAACGCCGCCGCGGCGGCGCGCGACGGATTGGCGGCGTAGCGCAGCTCCGAGTAGCGGCGGCACAGCGCGCGGACGCCGGCGCCGAGATCGGGACGCTCGGCCGCGGCCCGCGCCGCGAAGGCTTCGGCGCCTTCGTGCGGCAGGCGTCGAATGCCGACGCTGCCCAGGCGGCGGCACAGCCGCTCATAGGCGCGATTCACCGGATCGGCGCGGCCGGGTTTGAGCTCGCGGCGCACCTGCCAGGTCAGCCACGACACGCCCGCGATCAAGCACCCGGCGAGCACCAGCGCGAGTTTCTGCGCATCGGGCTCCGGAACGTGCAGCCAGTCGAGCAGCTTGTCCTGGGAATCGGCGTCGAACTGCAGGATTCGCTCGCGCCACAGCAGCCGCAACGCGTCGAGCCGCAGCCGGGTGTCGGTGAGCCACGGCGTGCGCTGCTGCCAGCGGCTGCTGAGCGGCGCGCCGGCCGCGACGGCGTCGTTCAGTCCGCGCTCCACGCGCTCCGGGGCGACCGCGGCCGTCGGATCCACCCGCAGCCACCCGTGTCCGTCGATCCACACTTCGTCCCACGCATGCGCATCGCTCTGCCGCACGATCCAGTAGCCGCCGAAGCGATTGTAGGTGCCGCCTTGGTAGCCCGTCACCACCCGCGCCGGTATGCCGGCGGCGCGCATCAGGGCCGCGAAGGCCGACGCAAAGTGTCCGCAGAACCCGCGCCGCGTGTCGAATAGAAAGCCATCCACCGAATCGGCCGCGAGCCGCGGCGGCGTCAACGTGTAGAAGAACGGTTCGCGGCGAAACATGTCGAACACCGCGTTGACGTAGCCCACATCGTCGGGATGCGCAGCGCGCAGCGCCTGCGCCAGGCGCTGCGCCCGGGGATTGCGGCCGGGCGGAACGCGTGTGTCGCGGCTGCGCATGGCGGGCGTCAGGGGCTCGGCCGCCGTTACGCGGCCGTAGGAAGTGGCGGTGACGTCGATGGGCTGCGCCACGGCATCGGGCTCGACCAGCATGTAGTCGCTGGTGCGCCGGGCGCGCGGCGCGGTCGACTGCGACGGCCAATCGAGCACGTACAGCCAGTTGTGCGGACTCGGCTCGAGGCTCACGGTGTAGTGATACGCCGGTCCTTGGTACAGCAGGGCGGGCGCGGGCGCGGGACCCGGGTCCGTGCGCCGCCAGGTGCGTCCGTCGAAATCATGCAGCACCGGCCCGCGCCAGTAGCGCTCCTGCGCCGGCGGGCTGCTCCCATTGAAGCGCACGCGAAAGGCCACCTCGTCGGACAGGGCGAGCTCGTTGATGTCGCCCGGACTCATGCTGTCGCTCAATCCCGTGGTCGCGGCGCCGTCGTCGGCGGGCAGCTGCCACAGGGGTCCGCCGAGGCGCGGGAAGAACAGCCAGAAGGCGGCGGCCACGGGCAACGCCTGCGCGAGCAGGCGCCCGGCGTAGCGCAGGCTGCCCCGCCAATGGCCGCCCGGCGGGGAACTCGTCAAGCGCAGCAGCGCGGAGGTGGTGAGCCAGCACACGCCGACAACGTAACCGAGCAGCCAAAAGGACTCGGCCTCGAGCAGCGTCGCCAGGCAGAGGAAATAAATGCACATGACGATGACGTGGATGTCGCGCCGGGTGCGCGTCTCCAGGAGCTTCAAGCCGGCGATCAAGCTCAACAGCGCGCTGCCCGACGTGAGGCCGTTGAACGAACGCAGCTGCACGAACAACAGGCCGATGGCGAGGGCTGCAATGATGAGGCGCAGCGCCCGCGGCGGCGCATCGCGCCCGCGCATCGCCAGCGCGATGCGTATCGCGGCGAGGGCAATCACCGTGGCCGTCACCCAGACGGGCAGCCTCGCAATGCGCGCCAGCAGCGCAAGGCCCAAACAGGCGCTCACCCAGGCGAGCTGCTCGATGCTGACCCGCTCAGCCGGCGCGCTCATCGCGGCGCCTGCGCAGGATACGCGGCGAGCGCGCGCAGGCAGGCGGAGCGATGCGCCGGGCCCCGCGCGGGCGCGATTTCCGTACCCGGCAGCCGCAGCCCATAGGGGCGCTGCGCCGCCTCGCTGTCGAGTACCCAACGGCACAGCTGCGACAGCCGAGCCTCCGGCGCGAGACGCTCGAGCGAGGACCAGTCCAGCCATTCGGGCTGGGCCGCCAGCGCGGTGTAGCTGCGCACGGCCGGCTCGCCGCCCCGCGCCAGCACCTTCCAGGCCATGTGCTTCAAGGGTACGCCGGCCTCATACGCGCGCAGGCCCGAGAACTCGTCATCGCCGCGCACCTCGGCACGGGCTGCGCTGCCCGCCGCGCCCGCCACGGACGGCAACGCGCGGTCGCCGCGGGGCTGCGGCGCGACATAGGCCAGCAGCGGATGCTGCACGTAGGTCCATGCGCGAAACCAACCGAACGGGTAGCGCGTGCGCAATTCGAACCTCTCGATGCGGCTCACGCCGCGCCGTGCGACCGGCACCTCGACGGGCGCCTGGTGGTAGCTCTCGGCCGCCACGCTGTGCGTGGTGGCCGTTGCCTGGCCGCAGCGAATCTCGATGTCGCAGCGTGCGATGCGGGCGCCGTTGTGCAGCCGGAACTCAAAGCGCGCATCCGTCCCGGCGAAGGCATCGACGTCGGCGGTCACATCCACGCCGAGGCCGAGCAGATTGCGATGGCAATGATGCATGGCGACCAGCGCCAGGCTGGTCAGCAAGAACCCGAAGGCGAGGCCCAGATTGCTGTTGTAGTTGAGGCCTGCGAGCAGCATGGCCGCGAGCAGCAGCGCGAGCGCGAGCCCGAAGCGCGTGGGTATGATGTAAATGCGGCGGCGATTGACGGCGAGCGGCAGGCCGTCGCGCCCGTGCCGGCGCATCGACCACCGGGTCAAGCGAGTGATCGCTGCCTGCCGCATACGATGCACCGGCCCGGCGCCGCTCACGGGATGGGCACGGCCTCTAGGATGCGCGCGACCGCCGTTCCGCCGCTGTCGCGCTGCCTCAAGCGATGTTCGACCACCGACCCAAACACCTCCTGCACATGCTCCGGGATCACGGCATCGCGGCCGGCGATCAGCGCCCAGGCGCGCGCCGCGCGCAGCAGTCCGATGGCCGCCCGCGGCGAGAGCCCCAGGCTGATGGCCGCCGCATTGCGCGTGTGCGCCACCAGCGCCTGGACGTAATCGAGCAGCGCCGCGGACACGTGCACGCCGAGCACGGCGCCTTGCAGCGCCGCCAGCGCATCGACGCCGACCACCGGCTCCAGGGAGTTGACCAGATCGCGCCGATCGACGCCGTTCAACAGCTCGCGCTCCGCCGCGGCCGCCGGATAGCCGAGCTGCACGCGCATCAGGAACCGATCCAGCTGCGATTCGGGCAGCGGGAAGGTACCCACCTGATCCTGCGGGTTTTGGGTGGCGATGACGAAGAAGGGCTCGGGCAGCGGCATCGTTTGCCCGTCGAGCGTCACCTGGTGTTCCTCCATGGCCTCGAGCAACGCGCTTTGCGCCTTGGGCGAGGCGCGGTTGATTTCATCGGCCAGCACCAACTGCGCGAAGATGGGTCCGCGCTGGAAGCGAAACGCGCCGGTCTCGCGATCGAAAATGGAGACGCCGAGCACGTCCGCGGGCAACAGGTCGCTGGTGAATTGAACCCGCTGGAACGACAATCCCAGCGTCTTGGCGAGCGCATGGGCGAGCGTGGTCTTGCCCACGCCGGGAATATCCTCGATCAGCAGATGCCCGCGGGCCAGCAGGCAGGCGAGACACAGCCGTATCTGGCCGCTCTTTCCCAGAATCACTCGGTTGAGTTGCGCAAGGACGGCTTCGATCCCGCGCAGAGGTGCGTCCATGGGTTACGGCAGCGCGGAGGACTTGAGCGCCGCGACGCGCGCGATCTGCGCCGTCAACTGCCCGAGTTCGGTTTGCAACTCCGACAGCCGGCCGCGGTCCTTCTCGACCACGTCGGCAGGCGCGTTGCGGGCGAATTCCGCGTTGTCGAGTTTACCCCGCAGCCTGGACAGATCCGTCTCCGTTTTGCGGCGCCGCTTGGCGAGCCGTTCCAGCTCGGCCTCGGGGTCGATCAGCCCCGCCATCGGCACCAGAATTTCCAGCGTGCCGACCAGTGCCACCGCCGAAATGGGAGCGGCCTCGCCGTCGGCCAGGCTGCGCGGCGGCGCGATCCCGGCCAGCCGGCTCAAATAACCTAAGTTGCGGCTCGCGTAGTCACGGTCGGTGGCCGAGCCGTTCTGCAACAGCACCTCAAGTTTACGGCTGAACGCGATGTCCATTTCGCCGCGGATCTGGCGCACTCCTTTGATGAAGTCCATGACCCAGCGCATTTCCGGCTCGGCGCGCACATCGGCCGCCGCCGCGTCCGCCGTGGGGAATTGGGCAAGCATGATGGTCTCGCCGGCGACCCCCGCGCAGCCCTTCACCCGCTGCCAGAGCTCCTCGGTGAGGAAGGGTGCGAGCGGGTGCAGGGCGCGCAGCAGCACCTCGAAGGTGTGGATCAGCGTGTGGCGAGTGCCGCGCTTCTCCGCCTCGGACGCCTCCTCCGAGCGCAGGGTCGCCTTCGACAATTCCACGTACCAATCGCAAAATTCATGCCAGGTGAACTCGTACAGCGCAGCGGCCACCATGTCGAGGCGATACTCGAGGAAACCCTTCTCGACGCGTTGCAGCGCCGCCGACAGCCGCGAGCGGATCCAGCGATCGGCGAGACTGAATTCGGCGCCCGCGGCGGCCCCGTCATGGCCTTCGGCGTTCATCAGCACGTAATGCGCGGCTTGCCAGAGTTTGTTGCAGAAGTTGCGGTTGCCCTCGACCCGGGCCATGTCGAACTTGAGGTCGCGGCTCTGCGTGGCCAGGGACGCGAAGGACAGGCGCAGCGCGTCGGTGCCGAACGCGGGAATGCCCTGCGGGAATTGCTTGCGCGTGGCCTTCTCGATGGCGGGTTTCATCTGCGGCTGCATGAGGCCGGTGGTGCGCTTCGCGAGCAGCTCCTCCAATGAAATGCCGTCGACGATGTCGAGCGGGTCGATGACGTTGCCCTTGGACTTGGACATTTTCTGCCCGTCGTGATCGCGAATCAGTCCGTGCATGTAGACCTCGCGGAACGGTATCGCGCCGGTGAATTTCAGTCCCATCATGATCATCCGGGCCACCCAGAAGAAAATGATGTCGAAGCCCGTGACCAGTACCGACGTCGGGTAATAGGCGCGCAGCGCCGGCGTGTCGTCCGGCCATCCCTGGGTGGAGAACGGCCAGAGCGCCGAGGAGAACCACGTGTCGAGCACGTCCTCGTCCTGACGCAGCGGCACGGCGGCGCCGAAGCCGTGGACGCGGCGCACCTCGGCCTCGTCGCGTCCGACGTACCAGCGGCCCAGGTCGTCGTACCAGGCCGGAATTCGATGGCCCCACCACAGCTGGCGGCTGATGCACCAATCCTTGATGTTGCGCATCCACTCGTAGT
>JBEKYO010000029.1:0-39482 GCA_049510875.1 Steroidobacteraceae bacterium | reverse complement strand
CTGGAAATACAGATCCGCGTAATCGACGCCGCGGCTCATCACCGTGCCGAGCACGGCCGACAACCGGCCTTCATCGAGACCCGACGGAGTCAGAATCATCCGCTCGGCGACGTCGAACAGCGGCGCGGCGCTCACGCGGCCACCGAGGCCGCGGATCGTGTACCCAGGCGACGATTGTCGAGGGCGGGGAAACGCGCGCGGGTCTCGGCCTGTTTCGCAAGATCGAAGTCCGCCGTGATCACGCCGCTTCCGGCAGGCTTGCGCGACAGCACCTGGCCCCAGTAATCGACGATCAGGGTATCGCCGTAGGTTTCCCGCCCGCTGGTGTGCGTGCCGCTCTGAGCGGGCGCGACCACGTAGCAAAGATTCTCGATGGCGCGCGCGCGCAGCAGCGTCTCCCAATGGGCGCGGCCGGTGGGCACCGTGAAGGCCGCCGGCATGGACAGCCATTCGGCGCCCTGGGACACGAGGTCTCGATACAGCTCCGGAAAGCGCATGTCGTAGCACACCGAGAGCCCGAGGCGGCCGACCGGCGTATCCGCGACGACCACCTTCCGGCCGGGGGTGACGTGCGTCGATTCGAGATACCGCTCATCATGGCCGGGAAGGGCGACGTCGAACAAATGGATCTTGTCGTAGCGCGCGACCCGCTTGCCGTCGGCATCGAACAACAGCGACGCATTGGCCACCCGGGTGGCCGAATCGCCCTTGATGACGGTGGTGCCGCCGAGAATCCATAACTTCAACTGGCGCGCCGTATCGCGCAGAAACGCCTGGATCGGACCCTCGCCGTCGGCCTCCGCGACCTCGAGCTTGTCGGCATCCTTGAGGCCGATGAACGAAAAATTCTCGGGCAGGCAGGCGATGTCCGCCCCCAACTCCTTGGCCTCGCGCAACAACGCGCCCGCGGCAGCGAGGTTGTCAGCCACGACATGGCCCGAGGTCATCTGAATTGCAGCTACTTTTCCCATTTACTTCGGTGCCTCTGCAGTCGCCGCGGCGGCGGCTGCGCTTTTGATGCGTTCCACGGTTGGATTATCCCAATTACCCGTGATCCGATAATACCCCCGTGCCAACCCCTTCAGCGGTTGTTTGAACACCTGCGTGAACAGCAGCACGGCCCCGCCGACCACCGGACCCGCCGCGAACGCCGCCAGCGGCAGCGAGCTGCTGACATTGCCGGTTACCACAGCAGTTTGGTCGTAATCCTTGCTTTTCAAGCCAATGCGGCCAATGAGTCCGATTTCCGCCGCCGGCCCCTTGACCAGCACATTGTCGGTAAAGGCGCTGCCGTCATGTAGATCGAAATCGCCGCGAATGGTGTCGAACGCGAAGCCTTTGTCGGTTAAATCGCTGAAATCCAGCGCCAATCGCCGCGGCAGCGCAGCCACGCTGGCGAGGCCCACCACCCGCCCGGCGCCGGGCTTCAAGCCGGTGATCTGACCCTTGTCGAGCGCCACCGATACGTGGCCGGTGGCGGCGCTCAATGCCTCCTCCGTGGGAGCGCCCGCCCAACGCATATCGAAGTCCATCCGGCCGGTCTTTGCTTCCATCACCGGGTCGTAGCCCAGCTGTTTCAAGGTGACGCCCACATCCGTGCTCGTGAGCGTCCCGTCGATGTGGCCCTCGCCCGCGTCCTTGCCGCGCCAGTCGCCCTTGGCATTGACCGTGAAGCTGCCGCCGTTGACCAGCAACTCGTCGAGGCCGATCCCGTCGTCGAGTTTCACCAGCGTCGCCCGTACATCGCCGAACTGCCGTTCGCCCCAGATCAGTTCGGCCGCATGGAATTTGACCGCGGGCAGGCCGCGCGGGTTCGCCTGCAGTGCGTCGCCCGCATCCGCGGTAGTTGGCCCGTCGGCTGCGTCCGCGGCTTTCGGCGCGTCGCTGAACTTGAGGCGCTGGAACTCCAGCTGCCAGGGCTCCGCCGAATCCGCGCCGCCCGGGAGGGAAATCTTGCCGACTACATTGGGTCCGCCGACGCCGATGCGCCACCCCGCCTCCGTGGCCTTGAGATCGAGCGACACGGCCTGAAACGCCAAGCCGAGATAGTCGAGCTCACCCACCTCGAAGCGGGCCGTGCGCAGATAGCTGCCCAGCGGTTTGGCGTTCTTGTCGGGCGTATAGAGATTGAGCCACCCCGCGAGGTCCAGCCGGTCGATCGCTCCGCCGGTGTTGACCACCTGCGAGTCGCTGTCGGCCGCGGGCAGGGTGGCCGGGCCGAAGGTCACCGTGGCGCTTCCGATCTGCGGCCCGTTGGCGCCGGCCTCGAGCGACGCCTGAGCGCGCAGCACCGAACCCAAGGCCACGCGCAGCTGTGTGGCGCCGGTGGCCGGCCAGAGAATGTCGAGGGACGACGGCAGGGGACGGCCGGCCGGCTTCGCCAGCGGCTCGGGCAGCTTGAGCTCGAGTGCGGCGAGGCTGCCCGTGATGCGCAGCGAGCGCTCGCGCGCCGGTTCGGGCGCCATGCGCAGCACGCCATGCCAGTCGGTCGTGCCGCCGATGGGAATGCTCGCCGGCAGCGACAGCGCGGCATGCAGCGCCTCGCCGCTCAATGTGCCGTTGAACACCAGCGTGGTACGCGTCGGCGGCGCATTGCGCGTCGATCGCGCCTGCATTTGAAACGGACCGCCCAGAAGTTTGCCGTGGACATCGGCCCGCGCCACTTGCGCTCCGTCGATATCCGCATCGCCTTGCAACTCCGTGGCCGCGAGCTTCGAGCCTTGGCTGTTGAGCGACACGCCGTGCAGGTGCGCCTGCACCAGGATGCGGCGCCGGTCGAATTCCTTGAAGGGCAGAAACAGGTCCACGTCGGACTGCATCGGCCCACTCGCCTCGACGCTGGAGAAGGCGCGCTCGGCCATGGCATCGATCGGGGTCGCGCGCAGGTACTCGAGCGCGGCGCTGGCATCGCCGCTCGCCGTCGCATGAATCTGCAACTCGGCCGTTTTGAAATCGACGAAGCGGGCATCGCCCCTCTCGATGGTAAGGCTGCCGATGCTCCCCCGGAGCAATTGGACGGTGAGGCCTTCGTTGCGAAACTCCGCCGCCAGGCCGAGGTTCTCCGCCCGCGGCCAGCCCTCCCGGTAGTCGAGCGTCATGCCCTCGACGCGGGCGCGCGCCAAAAAGAGCCCCGTCCCGTCGCGAAACGGGAAATGCCGCAGCGGACCCTGCATGACCACATCGGCGTGCGACAAGTGTCCCGCGACGAAGGCGCGATTGAGCCACGCCAGCGCCGCCGGTGCGAGGTGCCCGCGCGGCAGATACAGGCGCGCATCCGCGGCATTGCCGTCGTCCACGGTGGCCGCCAGGGTCAGGGCCGGAGAATCGCCGTCCGCCGGCTGATGCCAGGCGGCGCGGCCGTGCACCGTCGCGTCGCGATTCTTGAGGTCGATCGACGGAGTTGCGACCAGGAGTTCCTCCGGCGTGCGCTTCCAGTAGAGCGTGGTGCTGAACCGCTCGAGCTCGACCGATTGCGGCAGCTCCGCGGGCCACGCAAACACGGCGCTGCTCGAGGCGATTTCCACCCGGCCGCCGCTCTCGGTGCCCGCGACCGCGCCGTTCAACCCGCGCAGGCCCGGCGCATGCCCCGCTGGCGCGAACCCCACGCCGCGAAAGCGCGCTTGCACATTGAATCGCCACGGATCGGTGGCGGCGCCGCGCACCAGGGCCAGGCGGGTATTGATCCATTCACCCGTGAGCTCGAGCGCCTGCAGGCGCTCGCGCAGATCCTTTTGCGGCAACAGCCCGGCGAGCGGCAGCAGCGTCTCGGCGCGCAGGTAGCTCGCCCGAGCCGTGAGCTCGACCAGTCCCGCGTCATCGCCGCGCCAGCTCGCGTCGAATTCCGAGTCCGGGTCGCGCCGCCCGGCCGAGAGCGCACGCACGCGTCGCCCGAGCAGCGTCCAGCGATCACCGGAATGGCTGATGGAGAGCGCGCCGCCGATGTGGTCGAACTTGACGCCGGGCCCGTCGGTGAGCCGCGTGGTCACATTCGAGGCATCGAAATCCAGGTCGGCGCGGGTCAAATCATCGCCTCGGCCGAGCGCTGCCACCTCGAATCCCCCGGTGCCGGCGCCGAGCCTCGCGAGGTAATCGGGCAGCAGCTCGCGCCATCCGCCGAACGACAAGTCGTGGGCGCGCGCCAGCATGGTCCAGGTGAGCGTGTCGAGGCGCCCCGGGCCGCGAGCCGTTGCATTGATGCTGAGCTCTCCGCCCAGGGCCGCCGGCAACCGGGCGCCGAGCACCAGCGCGGCCACGGCATCGCCCCGGCGCAGGTCCAAACTCACGTCGCGCAGCTCGAGCAGCGGCAGCGCCGCGTTCCAATCCCGCACGGTGATGAGTCCATGGCGGATGGCGAGCGTGCCGGCCGGCAGGTCGTCGAGTCTCACCATCGGCAGGGACGGATTAGCCCGGCCCAATTCGATTTCCGAGGCCAGCGCGAACTGGGCGGGCCCGGTGCGCGTGATGGAGAGGGTCGGCGCATCGAGTTCGACGCGTGCGGCGAACAATTTGCCGCTGCGCACCAGCTGCCAGAGGTCCACACCGATGCGCCCGCCCGCCGCGTGCGCCAGCACCCGCTGATCGTCCTTCGAGCGCAATTCGAATTGCTCGAAGTACAATTCCGGCCCGTACCAGCGAAACGCCGGCGACACGTGCGTGAACGCGATGTGATAGCCGATTTGGGCGTGCACCCATTCTTTGATTTCGGCTTGATAGTGGGGTACCCGGTCGAGCGCCAGCGTGACGGCCAGCATCAATACGATCAGGAGACCCAATGTTCCTGCGCAGCAATAGAGCAGGATCTTGCCGAGTTTGCGCAGCGGCATCTACATCAGAACTACGTCGTACTGATCGACGGTGTAGAGAGCCTCGGTTTGCAGGCGAATGGGCTTGCCCGTGACCAATTCCAACTCCCCGAGCGCGGAGGACTCCTCGTCGAGCAGGCGCTCGATCACGTCCTGGTGTGCCAGAACCATCAATTGTTGACACTCGAACTGCCGTGATTGACGCACGATCTCGCGGAATACCTCATAGCAAACCGTCTCCGCGGTCTTCACGAACCCCCGGCCCTCGCAGGTGGGACAAGCCTGGCATAGCAGATGTTCCAGGCTTTCGCGAGTTCGCTTGCGCGTCATCTCGACCAGCCCGAGCGGCGACACCGAGGAAATGTTGGTCTTGACGTGGTCCTCGCCCAGCGCTTTTTCCAGCGCCTGAATCACCTGGCGGCGGTGTTCCGGCTCCTCCATGTCGATGAAATCGATGATGATGATGCCGCCGAGATTGCGCAATCGCAGCTGCCTCGCGATGGTCACGGCCGCCTCGAGATTGGTGCGAAAAATGGTCTCCTCCAGATTCCGGTGGCCCACGAACGCACCCGTGTTGACGTCCACCGTGGTCATGGCCTCGGTCTGGTCGATGATTACGTACCCGCCCGACTTCAAGGACACCTTGCGGTCGAGCGCGCGCTGAATTTCCTCCTCGACATGGTGCAGTTCGAACAGCGGGCGCGCCTCCCCGTACAGCTCGAGCCGCGGCACCGCATCGGGCATGAACGCGCCGGCGAATTCCAGCATCTCGCGATGCGCGCTCGCCTGATCGATCAGCACCCGGTCGACGTCGGGCCGCAGCAGATCGCGCAGTATCTTGAGGTGCAGCGGCAGATCGGCGTGCACCAGATGGCCGGGCTGCGCGCGCAGGCCCTTGTGGCGCACGAACTGCCAGAGCTTGCGCAGGTACTGCATGTCGGCGAGCAGCGCTTCGGGCGGCGCATCCTCCGCGGCCGTGCGCACGATGTAGCCGGCATCTTCGGATTCACACACGCCCGCCTGCACGGCGCTGCGCAGCCGCTCGCGCTCCGCTTCATGCTCGATGCGCGCCGACACACCCACGCCGCGGTTCTGCGGCATGTAGACGAGATAGCGCGACGGCAGGGTGATGTAGGTCGTGAGCCGGGCGCCTTTGGTGCCCAAGGGGTCCTTGACGACTTGCACGAGGATTTCGTTCCCTTCGCACACCAAGGCACGGATGTTCTCCGTGCGCGGCGGCTCGATTCCGGTGTCCGCATGCCGCGGATCGAAGATGTCCGAAGCGTGCAGGAACGCGGTGCGCTCCAGGCCGATCTCGATGAACGCGGCCTGCATGCCCGGCAGGACTCGCGATACCCGTCCCTTGTAGATGTTGCTGATAAGGCCGCGGCGGCTGGCACGCTCGAGAAACACCTCTTGAAGGACGCCGTTCTCGACGACCGCGGCGCGCGCTTCGTGCGCACTCGCGTTGATAAGTATTTCAGTGGACATGGTGCGGACTCATCACTCGGCACACCAGAAGGGCACGCCCTCGGTCGACAGCAGCGCCGCCGTTTCATAGAGCGGCAGTCCCATGACGCCGGAATAGCTGCCGCGCAGATCGGCAACGAACACGGCGGCGCGGCCCTGGATGGCGTAGCCGCCGGCCTTGTCGGCCGGTTCGCCGCTGTTCCAATAGGCCTGCGCCTCGGCGCCGCTGATGGCGCGAAAAGTAACCTCGCTGCGGCTCAGCCGGGACTGCATGCCGCGCGCGGTCGCCAAGGCGAGGGCGGTCAGCACCTCGTGCGTGCGGCCGGACAATTCACGCAGCATGCGCACTCCATCCTCCGCGTCCACGGGCTTCGCGAGAATTCTCCCATCGAGCACCACCGCCGTATCCGCCGCCAGCACCGGGGCCGCCTGCCGGTCGGGACGGACCGCGAGGCCTGCCGCCGCCTTCAACACGCTGACGCGGAGGACGTACGCCTCGGGCGACTCCCCGGACCGGATGGATTCGTCCACGTCGACGGTAAGCAATTGAAACTGAACGCCTATTTGAGCAAGGAGTTCGCGCCGGCGAGGCGAGCCCGAGGCTAAGAAGACGAAATTTGCGGACATTTGGCACAGGCTCCTGGTTCAAGCCCGATGATAGGGATGTCCGGCGAGCAGGCTCATCGCCCGATAAATCTGTTCGGCGAGAACCACCCGTACCAGTCCATGCGGCAAGGTCAGCGGCGAGAGCGACCAGGCGTGGTTGGCCCTTGCCCGGCAGGCAGCGGCCAGGCCGTCGGGGCCGCCGACCAGCAGGACCAGCGGCTGCGCTTCGCGCAACCGCATCGCCAGCCAGGCGCTCACCTGCTCCGTCGTCATCGACTTCCCCTGCACGTCGAGCGCTACCACAAAGTCGTCCCGCCCCAGCGCGGCCAGCATGTTGGCGCCCTCGCGATCCATGGCACGTTGAGGATTTTCGCCCGCGCGGCGGGTGGCGACCGGAATCTCTACCAGCTCGAGGACCAACGGCGTCCGCAAGCGTTGCTGATACTCGTGAAAGCCCTCATTGACCCAGTCGGGCAACCGCGTACCGGCGGCGATCAATCGGCATTTCACGGCAATGCGTCAGGCGCGAGCCGCCCGTTTGGTGGCCGTCATATCCCACAGCTTCTCGAGGCCGTAAAACTCCCGCACGCGCGGCAACATGACATGCACGATCATCTCGTTCAAGTCGATGAGCACCCAGTCGCTGTCCTGTTGACCCTCGACGCCGTGCGGGCGGAATCCGGCGGCCTTGGTCTTCTCCACCAGCTTCTGCGCCACCGAACGCACATGCCGATCCGAGGTACCGCTGGCAATCACCATGGTGTCCGCGACATCGGTGAGGCCGCGCACATCCAACACCTTGATCTCCAACGCTTTCATGTCATCCAATGCGTTGATGACCACGGCCTTGAGCGCCGCCGTCCGGGCGGCTGCCGCCTTGGCCTTGTCGGACGCTGCGGCCTTGCCGGACGCTGCGGCCTTGGCGGGTGCTGCAGCCTTGGCGGGCGCCGCGGCCTTGGGCTTGATACTGCGTTTTGCCTTCACGGCGCTCGATGCGCCGCCTCCTGTCGTTGCTGTTGTCTTCGATTTTTTCTTGAGTGGCACTAAGTTGTCCGTGTTTTTGAATAACAGTTGGCTTCCAAGATCAGTTTACGCACAGGATCCGGCATGAGGAAGCGCGGATCGCGTCCCATCGCGATGAGTTGACGCACTTCCGTCGAGGAAATCTCCAGTTGCGTCACGGCGTGAATGTATATGCAGCCGGCGCGCTGCTCGTGCAGATCCCCGATGCGCCCGGTTCCGCGGTCGACCAGCAGCTCGCCCAACGGTCCCATGCCCGGAGCGCGCCAGCCGGGCCGGTGCGCCACCACCAAGTGGGCCAACTGCAGCAACTCGCGCCACTGATGCCACTTCGGCAAGCTCAGGAACGCATCCATGCCCACGATCAAACACAGACTGCGATCGGGATATTCATGGCGCAGTTCGCCCAACGTCTCGACCGAATACGACGGGCCTTCTTTGCGCACCTCGCGGTCATCGACCACGAAGCCGGGCTGACCGGCGGTGGCCAGTTCCACCATTTTCAATCGCAGCTGTGCATCGGCGAACGGCCGGTCGCGGTGCGGCGGATTACCGGCGGGCAGGAATCTGATTTCTCGCAGGCGCAGCGCCTGCTGCAACTCGAATGCGGTACGCAAATGCGCGTAGTGAATCGGATCGAAGGTACCGCCGAAAATACCCATGGGGTTCATAGGGAACCTACCCTGCCTGAATCCGCAGTCGCTTGCAAAGCACCGGCCATCGCAGCCGTGAGGCCGATGACCGCCGTCCACGCATCGCCGCCCGCCAGCCCCTTGATGACGCGGTCGGTGTCGTGCGCCTGGCGCAATAACCGCGCGAGCGGCATCTCCCAGATGCGCTTAAGCGCCGGCGCCGACGGCACCGCCGCCTGGTTCCACGCGCCGCCGCGGCTGTTGCTGCGCAGGCGGTTGCGCTCCCGCGCCTGCCACAACCCGCGCAGCTCCCGGGTCAGCGCCCACAGGATCAGCGTCGGATCGACGCCCTCGCTCTTCAATCCCAGCAACACGCGCAGCGCCCGCTGCGCATCGCCGCCCGCCGCAGCCGCGCCCAGTTGAAACACGTCGTAGCGCGCGCTGTCGCCCACCGAGCGCAGCACCAGATCCGCGCCGATGCGCCCGCCGTCGGCGAGCAGCGCCAATTTCTCCAGCTCCTGTTTCGCGGCCAGCAGATTGCCCTCGACGCGGTCCACGATCAATTGCGCCGCCTCGGGCTCCATGGTGACGTGCAGCGCGCGTGCGCGCGCGTGCAGCCACGCCGGCAGCGCCGCCCGATCCACCGGCCACACCCGCACCCACATGCCGCGCTGCTCGAACGCGCGCACCCATGGGGTCTCGCTCGTCTTGCCATCGAGCTTGTCGGTGAGCACCAGACACAGCACATCCGGCGGCGGGTTCGTCGCGACATCGAGCAGCAGGGCTGCGCCCTTGTCCGGCTTGCCGCTCGGCATGCGCAGCTCGAACAGCCGCCGTTCGGCGAACAACGACAGCGACTGCACGGCCTGGCGCACGGCGTCCCAATCGAAGCCGCGTTCGATGAAAAACACCGTGCGGTCCGCGTAGCCCGCCGCGCGCGCCGCCGCGCGGATGGCATCGGCGGCCTCGCCCGCGAGCAAGGGGTCATCGCCCGAGACCAGATAGCAGCTCGCAAGGCCGCGCCCCAGCGCCTGCGCGAGCTGATCGGAGTTCAGCCGCAATGCAGCCGCACCCGCGCAGCGTCGTATTCGATCGCCATCCGCTCGACCAACGCAGGCACCGTCTCGATCTCATGAATGCCGCTGACGCTTTGGCCGGCGCTCCAGATGTCCTTCCACGCCTTGACTTGGGATTTGCCCTCGCTGCCGAAATTCATCGTGGTCTTGTCCGCCTCCGGCAGCTTGTCCGGGTCCATGCCCGCATTCACCACGCTGCCGCGCAAGTAGTTGCCGTGGATTCCGCTGAACAACGAGGTATACACGATGTCCTCCCCGCCGCTGTCGATGAGCATCTGTTTGTACGCATCGCTGGCATTGGCTTCGACGGTGGCGATAAAACGCGTCCCCAGGTAGGCAAGGTCCGCACCGAGCGCCTGCGCGGCCAGCACATCGGCCCCCGTGCTCATGGCCCCCGAGAGAATGATGGCGCCAGCGTAGACCTCTCGGATCTGTTTCACCAGCGCGAAGGGACTCAAGCGCCCGGCGTGCCCGCCCGCTCCGGCGCACACCGCGATGATGCCGTCGACCCCTTGCGCGGCGGCCTTCTCGGCGTGGCGCAGATTGATGACGTCGTGAAACACGAGGCCCCCGTAGCTGTGCACGGCGCTCACGACTTCCGTGGGCGGCCGCAGGCTGGTGATCACGATGGGGACGCGGTGTTTCACGCAACACGCGACGTCGTGTTCGAGCCGGTCATTGCTGGCATGCACGATTTGATTCACGGCGAACGGCGCCACCTTGGCGTGCGGATTCGCGTCGGCGTATGCGGCGAGCTCTTCGGTGATGCGCGACAGCCAATCGTCGAGCAGCGCCGCCGGCCGCGCATTCAGCGCGGGAAACGAGCCGACGATGCCGGCCTTGCACTGCGCCATGACCAAGGCTGGCGTCGACACGATGAACATCGGCGCGCCGATGACCGGAAGCCGCAGGCGCTGTTGCAAAAGCAGGGGAATGGGCATACATCATTATACTGCATGGGTGGAGGGCACGTGCCGGCGCGAGGATGCGGAAAAAATGCAATTTGACACGCTATTATTCGAGCGGCGGGATCACGTCGCCCACGTCACGCTGAATCGTCCCGACAAACTGAACGCGCTGAACCTGCGCCTGATCGAGGAGTTGCGCGCGGCCGCGGCGGCCATCGCGGCCGATTCCGCGATCCGCGCCGTGCTGCTCACCGGCGCCGGCCGCGGCTTCAGTTCCGGCGCCGATCTCGCGGGCGACGACTTCTTCCAGCATCCCGAACTCAGCGCCGGCGAGAACATCGGCGCCCACCTGCGGGATCATTTCAATCCGATGGTGAGCGCCTGGTATGACCTCAGTGTCCCGTTGGTGGTCGCGGTCAACGGCGTGGCCGCCGGCGCCGGCATGAGTCTCGCGCTCATCGGCGACATCGTGCTCGCCGCCCGCTCCGCCACCTTTCTGCAGTTGTTCGCCGCCAAACTCGGCCTCATGCCCGATCTCGGCAGCACCTACTTCCTGCCGCGGATGGTGGGTACGGCGCGCGCCAAAGGGCTGACCATGCTGGGCGATCCGTTACCGGCGGCGGAGGCCGCGCATTGGGGCCTCATCTGGGCCTGCGTGGACGATGCGGCGCTCATGGACCAGGCGCAGGCGATTGCGCGGCGCTTCGCGGCCGGCCCCGCGCAGGCGTACAAGCGCATCAAAGCAGCGTTCAATCAGGAGCCCGCGCGCACCTTGCAGGAACAATTGGCCTTGGAGGCCATCTCCCAAGCCGAGCTCGGCGACACGAAGGACTTCGCCGAGGGCGTGCTTGCATTTCGCGGCAAGCGGGCGCCGAACTTCACCGGCACCTGAGCGCTCGGCGGTTTACGCCCCGGTGCTCTCAGCGCTTGCCGATTTTCGACACCGGAATTCTCACGTCCGCTCCGGCCGATGGTGCGGCAGGGGTCGACTCCGACCCGCAGTTGTCGCAGCCGCCGCACGCGGCTTTGGCCTTGACCGCCGCGGCCGCTTGCAGGCGTTGCGCGAGCGCGCGCATGCCCGGCAGCCGCCGCAGCACCGCCGCCGCGCCCCCGAGCAGCCGGCCGCGCAACGATCTCGGTCCCAGTGAAAACAATACGTAGACGACGCTCGCCGTCAGCACCAGGCCAACCAGCAGATAATCGAGAAAGGACTGCATGGGCGGCTCCCCGGCTCAGCTCGTCAAAGCCGACGCGACGTGAAACGTGATCCACGAACCCGCATACGCCAAGCCGAACAGGTAGGCCGCCATGATGATCGGGTAACGCCACGAGTTCGTTTCCCGCTTCACCGTCGCCAGGGTCGAGAGGCACTGCGGCGCGAATACGTACCACGCGAGCAGCGACAAGGCCGTCGGCAGGCTCCATGACTGCGCGATCAGCGGCGTCAACGCGCCGCTCATGTCGGCGCCGGTGGCCGACAGCGCATACACGGTGCCAAGCGCGCCCACGGCCACTTCGCGCGCGGCGAGGCCGGGCACCAGCGCAATCGAAATCTGCCAATTGAACCCGATCGGCGCAAAGATGACGGCGAGCCATGCGCCGATGTGGCCCGCGATGCTGTACTGAATCGGCGGGCCGGTGGCGCCGGGCGGCGGCGCCGGGAACGAGCTCAGCGCCCAGAGGATGACCATCAACGCGAGAATAATGGTGCCCACGCGGCTCAGAAATATTTCGATGCGCTGCCACAGGCCGATGCCGAGGTTGCGCAAGTTCGGCCAGTGGTAGGCCGGCAATTCCAACATCAGTGATTGAAAGCGCGTGCCGGAGCCCATGCGCTTGAGCACATAGGCAACGCCCATGGCGCTCGCGATGCCCGCCACGTAGAGCACGAACAGCACCAAGCCTTGAAACTGCAAACCGCCCCACAGCGTGCGCCGCGGAATGAACGCCCCGATGATGAGCGCATACACGGGCAGCCGGGCCGAGCACGTCATCAGGGGCGCGATCATGATGGTGCTGAGCCGATCGCGCGGATTTTGGATGGTGCGCGTCGCCATGATGCCCGGGATGGCGCACGCGAAACTCGACAACAGCGGGATGAATGCCCGGCCGGAGAGCCCGACGCTGCCCATCAACCGATCCAGCAGAAAGGCGGCGCGCGGCAGATAGCCCGAATCCTCGAGCACCAGGATGAAGAAGAACAGGATCACGATCTGCGGCAGGAACACGAGCACGCTGCCGACTCCCGCCAGGACGCCGTTGATGAACAAATCCTTGAACACGCTCGCCGGCAGGGCATGACCCACCCACTCGCCGAACACGCCCACGCCGGTTTTGATGGCGTCCATCGGCACTTGCGCCCAGGCGAACACCGCCTGGAACACCAGAAATAGAATCGACGCCAGGATCAGCGGCCCGGCCACGGGATGCAGCACGATGGCATCGACCCGATCGCTCAGGGTGACGCCGTCCAGCCGGTCGCCGCCCACCACGCCGAGAATCCGCCGCACCTCATGCTGATCGCGCGAAATGTCCGCCGCCGTCGGGGTGTGCCACTCGAGCGCCAGCCGCGGCATCGCAGGCGGCGCGACGCCATCGAGCACCTTGATGAGCGAGCCGGCGCCGGAGGCTTTGACGCCCACGGTCTCGACCACGGGCACGCCCAGCTCGACGCCGAGCCGCTCGGCGTTGATGACGATGCCCTTGCGGCGCGCGATATCCGTCATGTTGAGCGCGATGACCATGGGCAACCCCAGCCGCTTCAGGCTCAACACCAGCCGCAGGTTCTGCCGCAGATTAGTGGCATCGGTGACGCACACGACGAAGTCCGGCATGCTCTCGCCCGCCCGCCGGCCGAGCAGCACGTCGGCGGTTACTTGTTCATCGGGCGTCAGCGGATCGAGGCTGTATGCGCCCGGCAAATCGAGGATGCGGACGCGCTTGCCCGAGGGCGTCAGCAGCGAGCCTTCCTTGCGCTCGACGGTGACACCGGCGTAGTTGGCGACTTTCTGCCGGCTGCCGGTCAGCACGTTGAACAGCGCCGTCTTGCCGCAGTTGGGATTCCCGACCAACGCGATCAGGGGGCTCGGGGCACCAGAGGCGGCGTCCATGGGCTTCAGCGCAGCTGCGGCAGCTCCGGGCAGACGCGGATGCACGCGGCTTCGAACAGGCGCAGGGCAAACGTGCTCGTGCCGATGCGCACGGCGATGGGTTCCCGCCCCAACATGCCGCGTGCGACGATGCGCAGGCTCTCCCCCGGCAGGAACCCGAGTTCCGCCAGCCGACGGCCCAGCTCGACCGGTGCGCAGGGGCCCGCCGCCGAAACCGAGACCACCCGCGCCTCGGCGCCGGTGGCGAGGTCGGCCAGTTGCATGCCGGCGGCCCGGGTCGGGTCGGCGGCTCGCGGCAGATCGACCATTCGCGGCTGCGGCTCGGCGGCCCGCGCTAGATCGGCCACCCGCGGCTGCGCGTCGGGGGCCGCCGGCAAGGTCGGCGATCGAAGCGAGTCCTGGATCCGTGCCATGTGCATGAATGCGATTCTATATGAGAATCGTTCCCATTACTATTAAGCGCCCTCTGGGGCGCCGCGGGGGCGCGTGGTGCACTGCACACACGGCGGAAATCGGGTTGCCGGCGCCGTTCCTGCTAATCTTACGGACCCGAATCACCGAGGCGTACCACATGCCTACGCTGTTTGAAAAGATCATTGCCGGCACGCTGCCGGCAAACATCGTGTACCGGGACGATCGGGTGGTCGCCTTTACCGACATTCGGCCCGCGGCGCCGACCCACATATTGATCGTACCGATCAAGGTCATTCCCACCACCGATGATGTCGCGGAAGAAGATGAGTCCCTGCTCGGACACATGGTCATCGTCGCGCGCGACCTCGCCCGCCAGCACAATATTGCCAAGAGCGGCTACCGGCTCATCATAAACTGCAACCCGGATAGTGGTCAGGAGGTCTACCACCTGCATGTTCACTTGATTGGCGGGCGGCCGCTCGGCCCCTTGGTGCAGCGCGCATAGATTGTCACGAAACAAAGGAAAGTCGATGAAGAAAAAAAAGGGATTGGCCAAACCGCAGACCGCCGTCCGGCGCTCTGCCCAGCCCACGCTCAAGCGCACCGCGCAGAAAAGAAAATCCCGGACACGTACCGCGGCGCGCTCGGTGAGTGCGCGCCAATCCGCCGCCGCGCCCCGCGCGGTGCCGGCGGCGCCGCGTCGCGACCTGTATCCCCCGATCGAGCCGTATCGCCACGGCTACCTCCGGGTCTCGGAACTGCACGAAATCTACTACGAAGAGTCCGGCAATCCGGCCGGCAAGCCGGCGCTGTTCCTGCATGGCGGGCCGGGCGCGGGCTCCGATCGGCGCGCGCGCCAATTCTTCGACCCGCACCACTATCGCATCGTGGTGTTCGATCAACGCGGCTGCGGCCGCAGCCGTCCGAGCGCCAGCCTGGTCGAGAACACGACCTGGCATCTGGTCGCCGACATCGAGCGGCTGCGCAAGCACCTGGGTATCGAACGCTGGCTGGTGTTCGGCGGATCCTGGGGCAGCACGCTCGGTTTGGCCTACGCGGAAGCGCACCCGGATCGGGTCAGCGAAATCGTCCTGCGCGGCATTTTCCTGCTGCGCTATGCGGAGATTCGCTGGCTGTATCAGCACGGCGCCTCCGACATATTCCCCGATTACTGGGAGAATTATCGCGACGCGATCCCGTCGGACGAGCGCGATGATTTCTTGACCGCGTACTACAAGCGGCTCACCGGGACCGATCAGCGGGCGGCCCTGGCGGCGGCGCGCGCCTGGTCCGTATGGGAAGCCTCGACCAGCTTTCTGCGCAGCAATCAGGACAACATCCGCAAGTGGAGCGAGGACCAGTTCGCGCTCGCGGTGGCGCGCATCGAATGCCATTATTTCGTGAATCGCGGCTTTCTGCGCAGCGAGAGCCAGTTGCTCGACGACGTGGAGCGGATCCGAAACATTCCCGCCACCATCGTGCAGGGACGCTACGACATCGTGTGTCCCGCGACCAGCGCCTGGAATCTGCACCGGGTATGGCCCGAAGCGGAATTTCGCATGGTGCCCGACGCGGGACATTCGGCGTTCGAACCCGGCAACATTCACGAATTGGTATCCGCGACGGACCGCTACCGCAGCCGCTGATGCGTTTCCAGGCCATGCGCCGACTCGTGCTCGCCGCGACGGTCTCGCTGTGGGTCTCGGGGTCGGCGCTGGCGGGCACCAAGCTGCTGCGCTTTCCCGACGTCTGGCACGACCGGATCGTGTTCAGCTACGCGGGCGACCTGTGGACCGTGGACGCGCACGGCGGCACGGCGCTGCGCCTCACCTCGAGCCCGGGGCTCGAACTGTTCGCCAAGTTCTCGCCGGACGGGCAGCGCATCGCATTCACGGCCCAGTATGGCGGCGACGAACAGGTGTATGTCATGCCCTCCGGCGGCGGCGCGCCGCGACAGCTCACCTTCTATCCCGCGGCCGGGCCCCTGCCCGATCGCTGGGGCTACGACAATCAGGTGTACGGGTGGACCCCCGGCGGCGACGCCGTGCTGTTCCGATCGGCCCGCGACAGCCACTTCCTCGCCGGCTCGAAGCTCTACACCGTGCCGGGGGGCGGCGGCGCCGCCACCCCGCTGCCGATGCCGGTGTCGGGCGCCGGACATTTCTCCCCGGACGGCAAGCGCATCGTCTATTCGCCCCTGTGGCGCGACTTCCGCAGCGAGAAGCGCTACCGAGGCGGATGGGCCAACGATCTATTCATCTATGATCTGGCCCACCCCGCGCTGGTTCGGGTCACCGACGATCCGCGCACCGACCGCGATCCCATGTGGATCGGCAACGCCGTGTTTTTCAACTCGGATCGCAGCGGCGTGTTCAATCTGTACCGGTACGACGTCGCCTCGGGCGAGACCCGGCAGATCACTCACTATAAGGACTGGGACGTGCGCTGGCCGAGCGCCGATGCCGACGGTCAGATCGTGTATGAACTGGACGGCGAGCTGCATCTCTACGACGCGCGCAGCGGCGAGGATCGCGCGCTGTCGATCGCCGTGCCCGCCGACGCCACCGCGTCGCGTCCGCAGACCGTCAACGCGGCCGACAACATCGAGAGCCAGGCACTGAGCCCCGGCGGGGAACGCGTCGCGATCGTGGCGCGCGGCGATGTGTTCTCGGTGCCGGTCGAGCACGGCGTCACGCGCAACCTGACTCATTCATCGAATGCTCACGAGCGCGACGCGGCCTGGTCGAGCGACGGCAAACGCCTGGCCTACGTCTCGGATCGCAGCGGCGAGGATGAACTGTACGTGCAGGCGCAGGACGGCGCCGCCCCGGCTCGAGCGTTGACCTCGGGATCGGCGGCCCGCTACTTCGCACCGCGCTGGTCGGCCGACGACCGGCGCATTGCGTTCGCCGATCAGACCGGACGCCTGCATGTGATCGACGTCGCCGGTCAGCGGCGCATCGTCGTGGCGAAGGACCCGGCCGACTTGGCGCTCGACTACCAATGGTCGCCGGACGGACAATACCTGAGCTACTCGCTGAACGGCCGGAATAGATTTTCCAGCGTGTACATCTGGTCCGCGGCGGACGGGCAATCGCGCCGCGTGACGCCCGAGGATTTCAATGCGCAATCTCCGGCGTGGTCGCCCGACGGCGAGCTGTTGTATTTCCTGAGCGCGCGCGAGTATGCACCCGTGATGAGCAGCATCGAATCCAACTTCGCCACCGACCGCCAAACGGGGATTTTCGCGCTCGCCCTGCACCGCGGCGTCAAGAACCCGTTCGGCATTCGCGACGACGAACCGGGCGACGAGAAGGCGGACGCCGACGAGGACAAAGGCCCGGACACAGGCCACGACAAAGGCCCGGACAAAGGCAAGGATAAGGGGAAATCCAAAGTCGCGGTCAAGATCGACTTCGACGGCATCGCGGCGCGCGCCATCCGCGTGCCGGTGGACGCGGACGATTTGAGCCGCCTGCACGTCACCGCCGAGAATTTGATCTACCAGCGCGACGGGCCTTTCTATTACGGTCGTGAATCGTCCCTCAAGCCCACGGTGATGGCCTATTCCATCAAGGACCGGGAGGCGAAGAGTGTCATCGAGGACGTCGCGGCATGGTCGATCACCGCCGACGGCAAGCACCTGCTCGCCGAGCTCACGTCCAAGGAATTCAAATATCTCGAGATCGGCAAGAGCGATGACGCCAAGAGCGTGTCCTTGGCGGGCCTCGTGACCACGCGCGTGCCGGCCGAGGAGTGGCATGAGATCTTCGCGGAGGTGTGGCGCCGCTACCGGGATTACTTCTACGTCGCGAACATGCATGGCTACGATTGGCAGGCGCTGCGCGGCAAATACCAGCCGCTGGCCGACGCCGTGGCACACCGCGCGGATCTGAACTACGTGATCGCCGAAATGATCTCCGAACTCGTCGTCCAGCATGCCTACATCGAGGGCGGAGATCTCGGACTGCCGAAGCGCCCGTTCGTCGCGTTGCCCGGGGCCCGGTTCGAGCTCGACGCCGCGTCCGGCCGCTACCGGATCGCCAAAATCTTCGCCGGACAGAACGAGGAAGACCGCTATCGCTCGCCGCTCACCGAAGTGGGCGTGGACGTGCACGCCGGCGATTACCTCCTGGCGATCAACGGCCGCGAGCTCGAAGCCGGCACCGATCCCTACGAATTATTGCAAGCCCCGCCCAACCAGCCCGTGGAATGGCGCGTCTCGGCCGGCGCGGACGGCAAGAGCGCGCGCACCATCCGGTACCAGCCGCTCGCCAGCGAAACCTCCCTGCTCTATCTGGCATGGGTTGCGGCGAATCGCGAGCGCGTCGATGCCTTGAGCCACGGGCGGCTTGCCTACATCCACCTTCCTGACATGGGCGAGGGCGGATTGCGCGAATTCATCAAGTGGTGGTATCCGCAGGTACGCAAGGAAGGGCTCATCGTCGACGTGCGGGACAACAGCGGCGGCAACATCTCCCAGATGCTGATCGAGCGCTTGGCCCTGACGCTGCACGGTACGAACTTCGCACGCAACCGCGAAACCGCCGGTACCTACCCCGGCGTGGTGCAGACCGGGCCGAAAATCGCGCTCATCAACGAGGACACGGGGTCGGACGGCGATCTCTTCGCCAATGCGTTCCGCCAATGGAAAATCGGCCGGCTGATCGGCAAGCGCACCTGGGGCGGCGTGGTCGGCATCACCGATCACGGACCGCTGCTCGACGGCGGGACCGTTTTTGTGCCAGAGTTCGGCACGGCGGACGCGGACGGCCACTGGATCATCGAAGGTCATGGCGTCGACCCGGACGTCATGGTCGAACAGAATCCGGTCGAGGTCGGCAACGGCCGCGACCCGCAATTGGAACGCGGCGTCGAGGAACTCATGCAGCTCTTGCCGGCGACACCTACCGGGCTTCCCGATCGGCCGTCGCCCCCGATCAAAACCGAGACGCCCTAGGAGCCTCCTAGATGTCCGAACTGTCGACCTTGGGCCTGGCCGAACCCGCGGACGCGCGCGAGATCGCGGAGATGTCGCGCGATCTGATCGAACACGGCTTGACCTGGTCGTGGACACCGGCCCGCGTGCAGCATTTCATCACCGGGTCGGACTCCTCCGTGGTCGTCGCGCGGTGCGATCGGGGCGGCGCCCAGCCGATGGATGCCCGGCGCGGCGACGCGCGGCGCACGGCCGCCCCCCGGATCGCGGCCTTCGCCATCATGCACTTTGGCGATGAAGTGGCTCACTTGAATCTGCTGGCGGTGGCGCCCGAGCACCGGCGGCAAGGCCTGGGACGCCAGCTCATGGATTGGCTTACCGGCACCGCGATCGTGGCCGGCGTGTTCCGCATCAATCTCGAGTTGCGTACGCATAACGGCGACGCCCGCGCTTTCTATGAGCGCCTGGGGTTCGACGAACTCGGCGTGGTGCAGGGCTATTACCAAGGGCGCGAGGCGGCGCTGCGGATGTCGCGGCGCCTCGGAACCGCGCCCGGTTGAGCCCCGTGGCGCCTCTCGGCACGCTGCGTGAATTCGGACCCACGGGCCGCGCGGTCGCCGCGGTCGGTCAAGGCTCCTGGCGCTCAAACGAGGCGACGCCCGCGGCGGCGATCGCCTCCCTGCGCCGCGGCCTCGACCTCGGCATGACGCATATCGATACCGCGGAGATGTACGGGTCGGGCGCCGCCGAAGCCCTGCTGGGCACCGCGATCGCCGGGCGGCGCGCGGAGGTATTCCTGGTGTCGAAGGTGCTGCCGGGCAACGCCTCCCGGCGCGGCACCATTGCCGCCTGCGAGAAATCCCTGGCGAGACTCAAGACCGATCGCTTGGACTGCTACCTGCTGCATTGGCGCGGCAGCCATCCGCTGTCGGAAACCATCGCGGCCTTCGAGACGCTGGTGGGCGAGGGCAAGATTCTCTCCTGGGGCGTGAGCAACTTCGACGTCGAGGACCTGGAGGAAGTGGCGGCGATCGCCGGCGCGGGACACCCCGCGTGCAACCAGGTCCTGTACCACCTGAAGGAACGGGCGATCGAACACGCCGTGTTGCCCTGGTGCGAGGCCCACGGGACCGCCGTGGTGGCCTATACGCCGTTCGGCCAAACTCCGGCCCTTTTCGCGGCGCGCAATACCCAAGGCGCGCTGCTCCACTCGATCGCGGCGGCGCATGGCGGCACGGCGCGTCAGGTGGCGCTGGCATTCCTGCTGCGGCATCGAAACACCTTCGTCATCCCCAAGGCCGCCGGCCTCGATCATGTGACGGAGAATGCCGGCGCCGCCGCACTGCGCCTCAGCGACGCGGAGGTGGCGCGCATCGATGCCGCGTTCCCGCGCGGCAAGCCGCGCCGCGGGCTGCCGATGATTTAGATCGCCCTCAGGTTCCCATGGCTCGCCATGCCTGAAACTCGGGATATCGACGCTCGAGAGGGTATCCTCGTACTGAACCTACCCTCTGATGGAATCGCAGCAAATGCTAAAAGCCCTGCAAAGCGTCAATCCTTTGATCCTACTCGTGATCGCCACCGTGCTGGAGGTGAGCGGTGATGCAGTGATTCGAATCGCGATCTACAAGCATGCGGGGCCGATCCGCTTAGGACTGTTTCTCGCGGGAGCGGCCCTGCTGTTCGGGTACGGATCTTTTCTCAACATCGCGCCGATCCAGTTTGGCCGAATAGTCGGCCTCTATATTGCGACTCTGTTTGTCGTGTGGCAGGTGATTAACATCATCGTCTTTCGAGTGTTGCCGACGATGCCGATTTTGATCGGAGGCACGTTCGTGATTGCCGGCGGCGCGATCGTCACATTCTGGAGGCCCGCCTAGCCCCGCATGCCCGATAGATGTCGGCGGTGTGAGGTAGCGACGCATCACCGGACCGCAATGACCAGCAGGATCGCTCCCGCACCGATCAACGCCAGCACCCACACCAGATCAAGATTGATCCAGCCACGCCGCAGGAACGCAAGTCCCACCCACTCGTAGACCGCAATCGCGATGGCACCCGCGACCGTCAACATCGCAGCCGTATGCACGGCCACGGCGGCAAGCGCGGTAACCGCAGAGCTGCCGACCGCCGCCGCAATCGCCATGTGCGCATGGTCGTGATGCAAGATGCCGGTCGGCATTCCCAGCAGCACCGGCAGGAGCATGAGGCCCGCACCGTGCGCCGTCGCCATCAGAAATGACCAGAGCATCAGATCGGCGGCGCCGACCTGCATGCCGACTCGCGCGCGATGGCGGGCGAGCAGCCGATACACACCGAAGGCGATGAGTATGACCGCCGCGCCGATTTGCAGCGCTACGGGGTCGATCACGGCGCGCAGCGCGCCCGCTGCACCGATGATGAGCGCGACCGACAACGCATGGCCGGCGGCGATCGGCAACAGCGACCACAGCAAGGCCGCCCGGCTCTTGCGTTGCAGGCCGAGCGCCACGGCGAACAACCAGCCCATCGCCGGATTGATTCCGTGAAAGGCGCCCAGTCCGGCGAGCGCCAGCCACGGCCACGCCGTCACGGCCGGCGTTGCGAGGCAGCGTCCGGACTACAGTGCGGCCCAGCGCCGGTCACGGATAACAGAATGTGTCCGACGACGAATCGCCGCCTTCCAGGCGGATTTGATGCGTGCGATAACCGGCTTCGGCTGGCAGGAAAAAATTCGGATCGAGCTTCAAGCCACCGTTTGGCTCCACGTCGCACTTCACCATCCAGCCGTTGATGCCCTCGGGATAGAACTGCGCGTCCCAGGCACGATAGAGTCCGTTGGTGAAGTAGACACGCCGGCCATCGCGGCTCACTTCCACCATCTGCGGGCCGCCGTTCACCGGCCCGGCGGCCGGGTGTGGCGATCGCTTGACGATGCCGCCGAGGCGCACCGACCCGGTGAGCTTCGGATTGTGGGGGTCCGATACGTCATACTGCCGCATCTCGCCCGTTCCCCAGCAGGAAACATAGAGGAAGCGGTCGTCGAGCGAGAGGTTGATGTCGGCGATCAGCGGCGGCACCGCCTTGAAGCCCTGCAGCAGCGGCGGCAGCTGCTCCGCCTCGGCGGGCTCCGCCGGAATCTCGATGACCTTCTTGACCGCCCATTGACCGTTGGGGCGGTGCCACAGCCACACCGACGCGGACAAGTCCTTCAGGCTGATCACCACGCCGACGAACCCATAAGTCTTGGTCGGATCGCGCGCCTGCCGCAGCTCGAGAATCAACTGCTGCTCCGCGCCGAGATCGATCGCCTGCAGATGCTTGCGCCGCCGCAGGTCCCACACGTGCAACTGATGCCCGTACTTCGAGTTGAGCAGCAGTTCCGGCACCAGCCCGTTCTCGATCATGTTGGGCGTGCCCCATTCGCTCGTGATCTGCACATCATGGCCCAGATGCCAGGCAAAGTCGTAGGCGAAGTACTGCGGCCCGCGATCAACCTCCCAGCGGCCGAGCACATCGAATGCATCGTGGTCGAGCATGAAGATTCCACCCGGGCCGTCACCGTTGGGTGCACCCAGGGCGCTCACGTAGATGCCTTCCGGCCCGCAGTGCAACGTGTGCGGACGCGAGTATCCCGCACGCTTGTGCACCTCGGCGGGCTCGATCACCTTGACGATCTTCGGGGCGTGCGGATCGGGCTTGGTGTCGAGGACATGGATGCGCGAGGAGCGCAGGCCGGGCACGATCAAATAGCGCCGCTCGACGTGCGGATGCGGCGCGTATGGGCATAGCGCCGTGCTGCAGGCGTTCCAGCCAAAGTGATGCAGCTCGTCGCCGGCATTGGGCATCGGCGTTCGGCCGACGAGCTTGCCGTAGGTCGATGATCCGGGATCGAGATCGACCACGCCGAGCGCGTCGGGCTTGTCGCCGGCCACGTGCAAGATGGCGACATACGCAAGCTTCTCCGGCGTGGCCTGCATCGCCATGCGCGCTGACGGATAGAACGTCGGGTCGGGTTTCCAGGTCGCCATGGCTCGCTCCTAAGAGGATGAATCAAGGTCCGGTAAGCGATCGCGCAGCCCGGCCGCCCAATAACCCGTCCTCAGGGCGTGCGCCCCATAAGTCTATGCGCGCATTGAGACAACTGCAAAGTTAAGCGCGGGAAGCGTCGCCGCACGCTTGAGGTGTGAAACTTTCCCCGCGTCGGGGGTTCCTACTGGGTGACTTCTTGTGCAGTCGCCGGTCGGCCCGAGGGGATTTCATGGATCACCGAATTACCGCCGTGATTGCCGGAATGACGGCGCTCGTTATGCTTGCGGGCTCGGGCTGCAGCTCGGGTATGAATGGCGGCTCGACCTCCGACACCTCGACAACCGGATCCTCAACGCCGCAGCGCGGGCAATTGCTGGTCAATCCGCCGACCCTGGTCGCCACCTATGGCACGTCGGATTTGCTGTCGTCACTTGGTCTCGATCCGCTCGGACAAGAGTTGCTCACGCTCGCCTACTCGCCCATCTGCACCGTGAATGTCTACGAGTTGAGTTACGAGACGGTGGGGGCGAAGTCCGAGGCGACCACGTCCACCGGTGCCCTCATGGTGCCGGGCGGATCCGCGAACGGCTGTCAGGGTCCGCGTCCCATCGTCGAATACGCCCACGGCACCTCGCCGATCAAGAACTTCGACATCGCGCAGCTGTCGGGCGCGAACGCCAGCAGTGAGGGACTCATTCTTGCGGCGCTCTTCGCCGCCCAGGGTTACATTGTCGTCGCGCCGAACTATGCGGGCTATGACACATCGACGCTCAGCTACCATCCGTACCTGGTCGGCACACAGCAGGCGGCGGAGATGATGGATGTGCTGACGGCCGCGCGCAGCGCCCTGCCCGTCGCGCTCGCACCGACCGTCACCGACAACCGCAAGCTCTTTGTCACCGGTTATTCCCAGGGCGGCTACGTGGCGATGGCCGCGGCCAGCGCGATGCAAGCGGCCGGCCAAACCGTAACCGCCGCGGCGCCGATGTCCGGGCCCTACGCGCTCGCCGCGTTCGGTGACGCCCTCTTTCTTGGGGAGGTGGACGCCAGCGCGACGGAAAGCGTGGCGCTCCTGGCGAACGGTTACCAGAACGCATACGGCAATCTCTATTCGGAGCCCATCGATATCTTCGCCGCACCGTACGCCGGCGACATCGCCGGCCTGCTGCCGAGCACGACGCCGATCAGCGCCATCTACTCCGAGGGTCTGCTGCCGAGTGACGCGCTCTTCAGCAGCGCACCGCCCGCCCCGCAGTATGCCTCGATCACGCCGGCGACCGCGCCCTCCGAACTTGCCAGCATTTTTGCAATGGGCTTTGCGAGCAGCGATTACCTCATCCTCAACAGCTACCGCCTGGCCTATCTCCAGGATGAACAGGCCAATCCCGACGGCGGCTTTCCGGCGCTGACCACGGGGTTGCCCGCCTCACAGCCCGGGAACAGCTTACGGCAGGATCTTAAGACGAACGATCTGCGCAACTGGACGCCGTCCATGCCGACGCTGCTGTGCGGCGGAGATGAGGACCCTGTCGTTTTTTTCTTCAACACGCAGCTCATGCAGGGATATTGGTCGAAGAATGCGCCGAGCGCGCCCGTGACCATCTTGGACATCGCCTCCGCGCCGACGGCGAACGATCCCTATACGAGCGAGAAGGACGCATTCGACGCGGCCGTCACGGCCACGGAGGTGGCCGCAATCGCGGGCGGTGCCACCGATGGCGGACGTGCCGCGGTGCTCGAGGATTACCACGCGCGGCTGGTGCCGCCCTTTTGTCTTGCGGCTGTGAAGTCCTTCTTCGATGGACAGGGCGGCTGATCCGTCGTCACGGTGCATCGCTCATCTCATCGAAACGCCGCCCACAGGGCGTTCCCGCTCACGCACTAATCCAACGGCCAGGGTACGGACCCGGGGAGCGTGACTTCACCGCCTGTTTCCGGCGGAGGCTCGACCGTGGCGTTTTCAACGTCCCGCCACCAGGGTTTGACGCTCTCAGCATGAGCGGGCTCGACGGGCTGACCGAGCAATGGCATGAGCAGCTGTGCACCGGTGTGAGGCGCAAGTTCCAGCAATCTCTCCGCGGGCTGATCCCACGCATGCATGGCCAATGCAAACGTGCCCCAGTGCACGGGCATGAATATGCCGCCGAGCATGGCATGCGCCTTGAGGGCATTGTCGGGCCCCAAATGGATATCGCCCCACGCCGGATGAAAGGCGCCGATTTCCAGCATCACCACGTCGAATGGTCCAAGTTTATCGCGAATTGATCGATACTCTGTCGTCAACCCGGTGTCCCCGCTGAAGAACACGGAGTGTCTTGGAGAGCGAATCGCAAATGACGACCACAGCGTTGCATTGCGATCCTTCAACCCGCGCCCCGAAAAATGCTGCGACGGCGCGGCCGTGAACACGGTACCGGTATTTGGCAACGTATACGACTCCCACCAACTCAGTTCCGTGATGCGCTCCGCCTGCACACCCCAATATTCCAGATGCGCGCCGACGCCGAGTGACGTGACGAACGGCACGCTGGTCTTGGCGAGGGCACGGATGGTTGCGTAGTCGAGATGGTCATAGTGATCGTGCGAGACCATCACGATATCGACGGGCGGCATTTCGCGTAGCGATACGGGTACCGGTTGAAAACGTTTCGGTCCGACCAGCGCGGAGGGAGACGCACGCGGTCCCCACACTGGATCGGTCAAAATGCGTACACCGTCGATCTCGATCAACATCGAGGAGTGTCCGAGCCACGTGACTCGCAAGCCACTTTGAGGCTTCTTGACCCACGTGCCGAGCGGGGTCATCGACGGCAACGGCTCGCGGGGTACGCGCCGTTCCCCGCCGCAGATAAAATCCTTGATCGACGGCATGGGCATCGTGTGGTCGCGCAGATTAGGCGGTATCGGATGCACGTTTTGAAAGCGATCACCCGCCCATAAAGGCGATGCTTTCATGCGTTCGAGGCGCGCACCCTCCGCGCGGTTGCCCAGGGATTTCATGGCGCCACTCTAGCAGAGGATGCGCCGCGATGAACGCTGTACGCAATCCTCAAGTCCCGGATGATTCGCAGTGCTGCTGCTCGTCAATGCGGCGGCTGATAGCCCTGCCCTCGCAGGACCTTTCCCGGCAGCTCATTGGTCGCCGCGCCGTCGGCGATTACCGGCACCCCATTGATCAACACCCATTGCATGCCGACCGAAAGCTGCTTGGGCGCGCTGAAGGTCGCCTTGTCGGTGATCTGCTCAGGATCGAACACGACGATATCGGCCCACAATCCAACCTTGAGTACGCCGCGATCGGCGAGCCGTAAACGCGACGCCGGAAGGCTGGTGAATTTCCGGATGGCCTCCTCGAGGGGCATTCGGCGCTCCTCGCGCACGTACTTACGCAGTACGCGCGGAAAGGTTCCATAGGCGCGGGGATGCGGAAACTCGGAGCCAAGCACGCCGTCAGGCGCCGTGCCTTCGCTGTCGTTGCAGAACGATACCCACGGCTGTATCGCTGCCAGCGCCACGTCGGACTCGCTCATGGCGAAGACCGCCACGGAGGTTTGCGCCCCGTCCTCGACGAGAATGTCGAAAAGCGTGTCCATGGGATCGGTGCTGCGCTCCTTGGCAATCTCCGCGAGGTTGCGGCCCTGCAGGCCGAGCAGCTTCGGATTGAGAACGGTGGTGATAAGAATCGCCTCCGGACCGGGCACGGACTGCCATTCGTTGTCCCAGTCGTGTGCCGGGGTCGCGAGTTCTCTCTTGAGGCGTGCACGTACGGCCGGGTCTCGTAGCCGGTCAATCAGCTTTGCGTTGCCGCCCTCATGTGCCCAGGGAGGAATGAACGCTGAGAGGTCGTTGTACCATGCGGTATAGGCGTAGGTGTCGGCCGCGATGTCCACACCCGCCGCGCGAGCGCGGCCAATGCGCGCGACGATCTCCGGCATCAGGCCGAAGTTGGCGACGCCACCGGCCTTCAGATGCCAGATCTCGACCGGAACATGTGCCTCACGGCCGATGCGGATCGTTTCATCGATCGCGGCCATGATGGCTTCCTGTTCCGATCGCATGTGAGTTGCATAGATGCCGCCGAACTGAGCCGCCGTGCTCGCAAGGGCGATCAATTCCTCCGTGCTCGCGTACGGCGCCGGAGCGTATTCCAAGGCGCTCGATAACCCTAGTGCACCCTGACGCATGGACGCCGCCACGAGATCCTGCATCCGGGCCAATTCCTCAGCTGTCGCCGCCCTGTCTGCAAATCCTATGACCATCTCACGAACCGTGGTCGCGCCGACGTAGGACCCGATATTGATGCCCAGACCCTGCTTCTCGAGGCGGGCAAAATACCCCGAGAAGTCGCTCCAGTCCCGGGAAATTCCGTAATGGCGGAAATGCGGCGCTTGCTCCTGGGCGATCGCTGCATTGACAGGAGCGACGGATTGGCCTTCGCCGGTGATTTCCGTGGTGATTCCCTGGAAGATCTTGGACGGAACATGCGGATTCACCAGCAGGGTGAGTTCCGATTGACCCAGCATGTCGATGAACCCCGGCGCAACGATTCGCCCGGCGGCATCGATGCGCCGTTTCGCCGAGGCATGATCGAGCCTGCCGATCGCGGCGACCCGACCCGCGCGCACGCCCACATCGGCTGCAAACCAGGGCGCACCGGTGCCATCGACGACCCGGCCATGCTCAATGATGAGATCGTAGGCGGGAGGGGCATTCGCCGCGGCTCGCACCAAGGCACTTCCACCGACGAGCGTAAGCCCGATTAAAACGGCAGCGAGCCGCCTGGCAACGGGTGACACGCACACAAAAGGGAATGAAGATTTCATCTGACGTCGGTTGCGCGTTGCTGCCGTCAACTGGCAATGTCGATGATCTGATTAAGGCTTTCGCAGGCTCGAGCGTAGGGATCCTCAGGAACTTTCCTAAGGGGATGGGGCTTTGCCTTTCTTGCTCGCCAATCGAATGACTTTGGCTGATGGCTGAGGATAAAGCTGGCCACGCCTTTCGCGCCCGTGAACTTTACCGCGAATGGATTGGTTTCGTTGTAAGAGGCGGTGGTCATCGGCAAACCGATAACGATCCCAGTTCTCTCATTGAATTCACGCGGGGATAGAACGACCAAAGGGTGTACGTCCCCCAATTCGCGACCCGCCTGGGGATTGCAATCAATCCAAATCATGTCTCGCCGGTCGGGGCACCATGACTTCCTGGCGGCCACTAGAGCACTTCCTTGCCAACTAGCCCGGTGGCCATAACCTCGCCACCGTGCAGCGCGGGATCAAATGCCGCTAGCTTCTGGGCGAGCGTCAGCTTGGGCTCACCAAGCGCCTTGACCAGAATGTTCGAGTCCTGAGCTGATACTTCGACGGGTTGGCCGACCCTAAATCGAGCCGACCGTGCGACAGCCGCAGGAATCCGTACAGCAAGACTGTTTCCCCACTGCTGAACAGTCAACGTCGCACTCTTCGCCATGATCCGCTCTCCAATGTATCAACAAGTCTATACATCGGAGTTTAAATGTCAACGAGAGTCCAGAGAAACCGCCACTTGCGCCGATCTGGCCGGCGCAATCCCGGCAGCAGCCGGGGACCCTTTGAGAAGCTTGTTTGGCACGCGCCAGAACGGATTGCCGACCCGAAGGACCTGGGCGTTGCGGCCGGTCAGGCCGTAGATCGCACGGGTGTTCTATGGTAGAATTAATTCTACCGAGGTAGATTCATGACCTTGAACATCAAAGACCCTGAAGCCCACAAGCTTGCCCGGAAACTCGCAGATCAAACCGGGGAGACCATGACTCGCGCGGTCACCGAAGCATTGCGAGAACGCCTCGCCCGGGTGAACCGCGCTCGCAGGCCAGAAACTGCGGCGGACGACCTGCTTGCCATTGGGCGCCGTTGCGCGGCAACCCTAAAGGGGACGCCCGTGGACCACGGAGCCTTGCTGTATGACGACCGCGGTCTGCCAAAATGATCATCGATACTTCGGCGATTATCGCGATTCTTTTCGACGAGGATGACGCGGAGACTTACGCTAGGGCGATCACGCGGGCAGATTCGTGCCGCATATCAGCGGCAACGTTCGTTGAAACGGCGATCGTTGTGGAGGTCCAAACCAAGAACAACGGCGGCCGCCAACTCGACGCATTCATTCGCCGGGCAGGCATCGCGATTGAGTCTGTGACCGAGGAGCAAGCGCACATTGCACGCCAGGCGTTCATCGATTTTGGTAAGGGCCGGCACCCCGCCGGCCTCAACTATGGGGACTGCTTTTCCTATGCCCTTTCGAAGACGACGCGGGAACCCCTTCTGTTCAAGGGAAAGGACTTTGCCAAGACCGACTTGAGCACCGCCCAATAGATGCCGAGTCTCGTCCCATCAGGTGAGAATATGCGGTCCGGCTGCCGCCGCGCTCGTCGTGCCCGTGAGCGCCAGGGTCACTATGAGTAGTGCGTTGGTGGGATGTGCACTTTCAATCCGAAACGGCGCAACTGATGCTGGCCTGTGTTTGAATTCGGTTCGGACATGGCATCAGCTCGCGACGCAATCGCGGCGCCGAACAGCAAGAAACCGATGGCGAGTTTCGTCAGATCATCCGGTTCTCTCGAACGACTAGCCTGCCAACGCCAGAATTGCAGGATTGGCAGAAGCAGCACGACGACGCCGAGAGAGTCGACGGCCTGCAACCATGGGACTGGCATTTTCCAGCTGCCGACCGCCAGGTCCACGTGATCCCTGACCCAAAGGTTATAGGTATTCCAGATTTGTGATTGCGCGATCCAGAATAGGGTAAAGACAGGCAGCATTAGCGCCATGACCAGAGCGACCCGACGCTCCTTGGCGCTGAGCTTCCGACGCACCGCGCTCGCGCCTCGCACAGCATCGGGCGGGAGATCTCGCCCGCCCGACAAGTAGACCAAAAGACCTAGAAGCATACCGAATCCCGCGAATCCGAAACCGTAATGCCATCCATATGTCTGCGCCAGCACACCGGTGATCAAGGGTGCAACGAAGGCCCCGGAGTTCAGGGCTCCGTAGTAAATCTGAAAAGCGGTTTCGCGGCGGCGATCATCGGCGGAATAAAGATCGCCGACCTGTGACGCCAGGTTGCCACGCAGCACGCCTGCACCCAGGATCAGTAATAGGAGCGCCGCGAGAAACGACGCCTCGAACGCCATGCAGAAATGGCCCGCCGTCATCAGGAGCGCACCAAGCGCTACAGAACGTCGTCGACCTAGTACTCGATCGCCAAGCAGTCCGCCAAACACGGGCACGAGGTATACGAAGCCGACATAAAGGCCGAAGATCTGGGACGCAAGCGCTTGTGACGAGAGTGGTCCGGTCACGCCCTCAATGGCCGCTCGAAATCCTGTAAATCCCACAATGTTTTCGACGTGGCCGGGTAGCAGCAGCTGTTCGACCATATAAAGGACGAGAAGCGCCTGCATGCCGTGGAAGGAGATCCGCTCCCACAATTCGGTGGCGCCAATAAAGAACAGTCCGCGGGGTTGCCCAAGTAGATCGCGACCGTTCGCGAACCGCGCTGTCGGGGCGACGGCGACGGCATCAGTTGCCACTAAGCGACCCCCTCATCGACGCTCTCAAGCGTCGAACCAAGAACACCACCAAGATCCTCAGTCTGTCCATGACGGTCTCACGCAAGGTCACTACCGTGAGGCCATCTTCACGGCAGGCGCGCTAATTGGCAAGGTCGCGGGTAGCGATCGTGCAAACCAACCGAAATTGGTGCAGACGCAAGCAGTGCCGCTATAAGGGATCGGAGCATTGATACTCTCCTTTACTACGGCTGGATTGGCCCGCGGCGCGTCAGCGGGCAATAATTCACAAGGAGACTAACAGTCTTCGCCGTGTCGGCCTAGAGTTGCAAGTGCGGCCGGACATCGACTACCAATTGGACGATTGTCACGACGGCACTTCGTACAACGCTTGCAAGCCGTAGCGCAAACACCCGCAGGCACTCCAGCAGGACATGGCCGCACCCGATTGCGCAGCGGCGTACTCAGTGCCGCCCGGCATCGTCACCTGAACCTTGCCGGGCCGAGCCAGGTCGCAGCATCACTCTGTCACGGTAAATTCCGTGGCGCTCGTCGCGGTCCCACCTGGCGTGGTGATCGCGATTTTCCCCGTCTTGGCCTTTTTGGGCACGGTTGCGGTTACCTGCGTATCCGAGTTCGCGGCGAAAGTGATTGCACTCGCTCCACCAAAGGTGACCTTTGACGTCTGCATGAGACTCACGCCGGTGATGGTCACCGACGTTCCTACGGGGCCGCTCGGTGGAGTGAAACCCGTGATCTGCGGCGTGACGAGGAATGCCTTGTTGCTGGTCAGTGTGCCGCTCGGCGTGGTCACGCTGACGTTGCCGGAGGTGGCCCCCGCCGGTAGCGTAGCCGTGATCTCGGACGCCGAGACCACATCGAAGACAGCCGCAGTGCCGTTGAAGTCGACGCCGCTTGCGCCGGTCAAATCGGTGCCGAGAATCTTGATGGCCGCTCCCACCTTGCCGAGGGTGGGCAGCGTTTCCACAAACGGGCCCAGGCCCACAGACAGGCTGAAGACCGTACCGTCGCCGGACGTGCCGCCCAAATCCGTTGTCCCATAGAAGCTTCCATTGGTGGCCTGGACCAACCCCGCGTAAGGGAGATCGCCGTCCCGGCAATCGGTCTTTGAGCAAAAACTGTAAAGGCTGGTCAGCGTGCCACTCGTGGTGATCTTGAAGATCGTGCCGTCACCGTTCGTGCTGGTCCCGCCTTCGAGCGTGGTCCCGTACAAGCTCCCATCGCTGCCCTCGACCAGCCCCGCCCAGGGGGTGGCGCCGTCCGTGTTGTCGAAGCTGTTCAGCGTCGTCAGCGTGCCGCCGGGTAGCGTGATTTTGAACACGGTCCCATAGAGGTTGGGCCCGCCCTCGCTCGTGGTCCCATACAAGTTCCCATCACCGGCCTGGATCAGCGCCCCGTCGGGCTGGCCGCCGTCCGTGTAACTGAAGCTGTGGAGCGTGGTCAGCGTGCCCTCCGGGGTGATTTTGAAAACCGTGCCATAGTCGGTGTCCATGACCGGGGTGCCCCCCGAGTCGGTGGTCCCGTAAAAGTTCCCGTCGGTGGCTTGCACCAGCCCCGCATTGGGGAGGGCCCCGTCCGTGCACTCGGTTTTCGAGCAAAAGCTGTAGAGCGTGGTCAGGACACCCTTTGAGGTGACTTTGAAGACCGTGCCACCGCCGGTTTCGTCTTCTGAAGCCGTGGCCCCGCCTTCAGACGTTGTCCCGTAGAAATCCCCGTTGGTGCCCTCGACCAGCCCGGCGTTCGGCTGATAGCCGTCTGTGCAACCCGCGGACCCAGAGCCGGCCGTGTTATGGGAGCAAAACTCATAGAGCGTCGTCAGCTTGCCTTTTAGGGTGAGTTTAAAGACCGTCCCACCGAAGTTGATGCCGCCGCTATGCGTGGTCCCGTACAAGTTCCCATCGGAGCCCAGGATCAGCCCGGCATTGGGGTAGTAGCCGGTGGTGTCCGCGGCGCCGAAGTTGTACACCGTCTTGAAAGTGCCCTCGGGGCTGATTCTGAAAACCGTGCCCACATCGTAGGGTAGCCCCCCATTTTCCGTGGTCCCGTACAAGTTCCCATCGGTGGCCTGGACCAGCCCGGCGTAGGGGCCGGAGCCGTTCGAGCCGTCGAAGCTGCGCAGGGTGGTGAAAGTCTGCGCCTGCGCCGATTGGGTCGTAATGACCACTGGTACCAGCACGGCCGCCAGCGCCAGCGGCACCAGCCATTTCGATGTCGCGTTCATGTGTCGCCCCCGGGTTTGATTCCACCTCGCACTTCCAGCACAACGCGCAATCGGTTGGAATAGTGGGTCAGCCCGACCTTGCCGGTCGCGAGCGGCCGCGGCCTGGGTCCCTCAGATGAGAATATGCGGTCCGGCCGCCGCCGCGCTCGTGGTGCCCGTGAGCGCCAGGGTCACTTTGAGTTCATCGCGCAGTATCGACAGCGCGCGGGTCACCCCCGCCTCGCCGCCGGCCGCCAGCGCGAACAGAAACGACTTGCCGATCAACCCGGCGCGGGCGCCGAGCGCCAGGGCCCTGGCGATGTCCTGCCCTGAACGAATGCCGCCGTCGAACAGCACTTCGCATCTGCCGTCGATGGCATCGACGATCTTGGGCAGCGCCGAGATGGACGAGGAGGCACCGTCGAGTTGCCGGCCGCCGTGATTGGAGACCACGATGGCATCGGCCCCCGCGGCGACCCCTAAGCGCGCATCCTCGGGATCGAGCACGCCCTTCAGGATCAATTTTCCCGGCCAACGGCTTCGCACCCACTCGACGTCGCGCCAGTTGGCGGTCGGATCGAACTGCGTCGCGGTCCACTCGGCCAAGGTTCGAATTCCGCTCGAGCCGCCGATGCGGCCGGCCAGATTCCCGAAGGTGCGCCGCTTGCCGAACAACACGCCCAGGGCCCAGCGTGGCTTCGTGGCCATGTCGATGAAGTTGCGCACGGTGAGGCGCGGCGGAATGGTGAGCCCGTTGCGCGGATCGCGGCGCCGCTCGCCGAGTACCTGCAGATCCAGGGTGAGCATCAGCGCCGAACATCGAGCGGCGATCGCCCGGTCGATCAGATCCTGGTTGAACCCACGATCGCGCATGAGATATTGCTGGAACCAGAACGGCTGAGTCGTCGCGGCGCGCACATCCTCGATCGAACAGATGGACATCGTGCTGAGGCAGAAGGGGATGCCGAACGCGGCCGCGGCGCGCGCGCCCAAAATTTCCCCGTCGGCGTGAAAAAATCCCGCGAGCCCGGTGGGCGCGATGGCGAGCGGCAGCGCAACCGGACTCCCGAGCAGGGTGGTCGCCAGAGAAACGCCCGACACGTCGACCATGACGCGCTGCCGGAACGACAGGGCATCGAGATCCGCCGCGTTGCGCCGCAAGGTTTGCTCCTCGTAGGAGCCCCCGTCCGCGTAGTCGAAAATGGCCCGCGGGACGCGCCGCCGGGCAAGTTCCCGAAGGTCGCCGATGCTCTGAATGAGTGGCATGAGCTAGGAACCCGTCTTAAAGATTCAGCGTGATCCCTTGCTGAGGGGGCTATAGGATACGCCCCCGCACCGGACTTTAGGTGTCCTCACCCGCGACCGGCTGATAGTGCTCGACCACCGGCGCGGCGGCGAAGAAGGGCCCCACGCCGGCACGCCACTGCCCGAAGGCCGGCGAGCCGCGAAATCCTGTCGTGTGGGCCTCGAGCGTTTCCCACTCGATTCGCAGCATATAGCGGTTGGGATTCTCCACCGAGCGGCGTAATTCATGCGCGAGGTACCCTTTGCTGCCCGCAGCCCACTTGACGGCGTCCATGAACGCCGCCTCGAACTCCAGTTCCCGTCCCGGCGTAATGGTCAACTGCGCGAGTTCGACGATCATGGCTTCGGTCCCTGGCCCGGAATCCAGGAGGTGCCGGCGAGCGGCACGCCGGCCATGGCGGCGGCTTCGACGGTCAGCGCGACCAAGTCCTCTTTTTCCAAGTGGTGCACATCCTGTTTGCCGCAGGCCCGGGCAATCGTGGTGAGTTCCATATTCACGGTCTTCAGATAATTTCTCAAGCGTTTCGCGCCCACCGCCGGCTCGAGCCGCAATTCGAGCGCTGCATCCTGCGTCGTGACGCCGACCGGACACCGGCCCGTATGGCAGTGATGGCAGAATCCGGGCGCCGTGCCGAGCGCGGCGTAATCCTCGCGGGCGGACACGTGCTGTCCATCCATGACATAGCTGTCGCTGTTGCACCCCAGCGCGACCAGAACGCCCTGGCCGATGGCCACCGCATCGGCGCCCATCGCCAGCGCCTTCGCCACATCGGCGCCGCTGCGGATGCCGCCCGAGATCACCAGTTGAACCGTTCCCCGCATGTTGAGGTCATCCAGCGCCTCGACCGCCTGGCGCAGCGCCGCCAAGGTCGGAATGCCCACGTGCTCGATGAACACGGTCTGCGTGGCGGCGGTGCCGCCCTGCATGCCGTCGACCACGACCACGTCCGCACCGGCGTGCACCGCCAACTTCACGTCATGGAACGTCCGGGTCGCGCCGACCTTGACGTAGATCGGCTTCTCCCAATCGGTGATTTCGCGCAGTTCCTTGATCTTGATGACGAGGTCATCCGGACCCGTCCAGTCGGGATGGCGCGAGGCGGAGCGCTGGTCCACGCCTTCCGGCAAGGTGCGCATGCGCGCCACGCGCGGATTGACCTTCTGCCCGAGCAGCATGCCGCCGCCGCCGGGTTTGGCGCCCTGGCCAATGACGATTTCGATGGCGTCGGCGCGCCGTACATCGTCGGGGTTGAAACCGTAGCGCGACGGCAGGCACTGGTACACCAGGGTCTTCGACGAGGCGCGCTCTTCGGCGGTCATGCCGCCGTCGCCCGTGGTGGTCGAGGTGCCCACGTCCGTGGCGGCCCGGCCGAGCGCGTCCTTGACGCGCGCGGACAGCGCGCCGAAGCTCATGCCGGCGACCGTGATCGGAATGGCGAGCTCGATGGGCTTGGACGCGAAGCGGGTCCCAAGCACCGTTTTGGTCGCGCACCGCTCCCGATAGCCCTCGAGCGGGTAGCGCGACAGCGAGGCGGCGAGGAACAGCAGGTCGTCGAAGTTCGGCACGCGCCGCTTCGCGCCCAGTCCGCGGATTTCGTACAAGCCGCTCGCCGCCGCGCGCTGAATGTAATCGATGGTGTGGCGGTCGAAGCCCGCCGATTCTTCGAGCTGCAGGGCAGTCATGGAATCAATACTCCTGGTTGGCATCGGCATGCCAGTGATACAGACTTTTGGCGGAGGCCACGCGCTTGAATTCGCGCGCATCCTCGCTGCGGCCGGCGGCGCCCAGCAATCCCTTGACGGCCTCGCGGTCGATGTCCGTCATCGGCTCGAAGCGCGCGTCGGCGCCCAGCGAGCGGACCTGGCCGCGCACGTAAATCACGGCCTCGTACAGGGAATCGCCGAGCGCATCCTCGGCATCGCCGCAAATGACGATGCGCCCCGCCTGCGCCATGAATGCCGAGAAACTTCCCACGCTGCCGCCGACCACGATGTCCGCGCCCTTCAGCGAAATTCCGCAGCGCAGGGACGCGTCGCCGTCGACGATCAACAGTCCCCCATGCGCGGACGCGCCCGCGGCGGTGGACGCGAAGCCCTTGATGTGCACGCGTCCCGACATCATGTTTTCCCCGGCGCCCGGACCTGCGTTGCCGTGCACGGTGACCCGGGCATGTTGATTCATGCCGGCGACGTAATAGCCGACGTGGCCATGGATGTCGACCTCCAGGGCGGCATCGAGGCCGCACGCGATGGAATGCGCCCCGTCGGGATTCTGCACCCGGATATGCGACACGCCTTCGGCCACCGCCCGCCGGTGCAGATACAGGTTCATCTGGCGCAGCGAATCGCGGGCCAGATCGAACTCGCGTTCCGGCGGCACCGGCTTCAGATTCGCCATGAATAGATCTCCTCCGGCTTGGGCTCGAACAAAGTGGCGTGGCCGATGTCGGGCAGACGCGCGAGCGAGCGGAACTCGGAGGCGATGGCGACGTAATCGTCCGTCTCGGCGACCACCGCCGGCTTGCACGCGAACGCGTCGCGCACGATGAGCATCTCCGTGTCCGTGCCCATCAAGAAGGTGAAGAAACCGTCCAGTTCGCTGAAGCCGCGTTCCACGGCCGTCTCCAGCTCATCGCCCTCGCGCAATCGCCACTCGAAGAATCGGCAGGCGGCTTCGGTGTCATTGTCCGTTTCGAACACGATGCCGAGGGGCTCGAGGCGCTTGCGCACCAGGTGCGGATTCGACAATGAGCCGTTGTGCACCAGGCAGAAATCGCGGCCGGCCGTGAACGGATGCGCGTGCGCCGGAGTGACCGCCGATTCGGTGGCCATGCGGGTATGGCCCACCAGGTGCGTGCCGCGCAATTCGGCGAATTGGTAGCGCCGGGCGATGTCGGCCGGCGCGCCCACGTCCTTGTAGAGATCGATGCAGCGGCCCACGGAGAGGACCGCCACGTTCTGCGCATGGCGCTTGAGCCATGTCACCAGCCGGTCGGGATCGGCCGCAGTGGTGAGCACCGCCTGGTTGCCGTGCACCGCGATGTCGTGGCGCTCGCTGAACTCGCCGGCGATGCTGCCGAGAAGCAGCGACCAGTCCACCGCATGCGCACCGCTGTACAGGCTGAGCTTGTGTTCCCGGTCCGCCACCGGCGTGGTGTACACCGCCAAACCGGCCGAGTCGGGGCCGCGCTCGGTCATGCCGGTGAGCATCGGCACCATGAGCGCCCCGAGCGATGCGCGCAGGGCGGGTTTCTTCACCAATAGACCGACGATTCCACACATGGGCGGCTCCTTGAAGACTTCGCTTTAGAAAAATTCGAGATAACGTTTCGATTCCCAATCCGAGACGTGGCGCGAGTACTCGGTCCATTCCATGCGCTTCAAGCGAATGAACTCGCGCGCGAGGTCCACCCCCAGTCCGTTGCAGATCACCGGGTCCCCTTCCAGCGCATCGATGGCCTCATGCAAGGACTGCGGCAACAGCTTGATGCCCTTGGCGGCCAGCTCGTCCATCGACAGTTCGTACAGGTTGAGGTTCTGCGCCGGGCCCGGATCGAGCTTGCGGTCGATGCCGTCGAGCCCGGCCGCGATCAGCGCTGCCGATACCAGGTACGGATTGCAGCCGGAATCGGGCAGGCGCACCTCGAGGCGTCCATGCGGAATGCGCACGCAGGCGGTTCGATTGTTGTCGCCGTATGCGATGTAGGCCGGAGCCCACGTGGCGCCCGACAGCGATCGCCCGACGACCAGGCGTTTGTACGAATTCACGGTGGGCGCCGCGACTGCGCAGAAGGCGCGCGCATGCGCCAACACACCAGCGAGAAACTGGTACGCCATGGTCGACAAGCCCATGCCGGACTTGTCGCCCGGGTCGTGGAACGCGTTTCTCTGCGCGGCCGTACCCAGGGAGACGTGAAAGTGCGCGCCGCTGCCGGTGCGGTTCGAAAAAGGCTTCGGCATGAAGGTCGCGATCATGCCGTGCTTGTGCGCGATCTCGCTCGCCGCCATTTTCACGAAGGTGAAGTTATCGGCGGACTTGAGCGCATCGGCGTAGGTGAAATTGATCTCGAACTGGCCGTTGCCGTCCTCATGATCGATTTGATAGACGTCGATGCCGACGCTGCGCAATCCGCTTACCATATGATCGAGCGCATCGCGCGTGCGGTACAGGCCCTTGTAGTCGTAGCACGGTTTGTCCAGATCGTCGGTCGGATCGGCCGGCCCCAGGCTGCCGTCGGCGCGGCGTCTGAGCAGCATGAACTCCGGCTCGATGCCGGTGAACATGGTGAGTCCGCGCTGCGTGAGCCGCTCGATCTGGGCCTGCAGCGCCACGCGCGAACAATACGGATACGGCTTCTTGTTCACCACGCCGTTGCAGATGATCCGCGCATATCCCGGCATCCACGGGATATTCTGCAGCGTCGCCAGATCGCCGACCGCCATGTAGTCCGGCCCTTCCGGACCCATGCCGAATCCCCACAGCGCGAATCCGGCGAATCCCGCGCCCTCCGTCAACACCATGTCGAGGTGCTGCACCGGCACGGCCTTCGCCTTGGCGGAGCCGTGAATGTCGACGAACTGCGCCAACACGTAGCGAATATTGTTCTCGTCGAAAAACGCTTGAGCCTGTTCCCGAATCATGCCGACCCTCCCCTGTAGTTGCCGCCGCACTCGCTCACCACCAATCCCAAGGACTCCTGCAGATAGGCTCCGAACGTCGGGTCGCACCAGATCCGGTACTGCCGCAGCGTTCCCGGGTCCTGCGGAATTACGAGCACCGAGACGCCGATCATCGAGGTCAGGATCACGGGATGCGCATCCAAGTCGAGGTCCCCGAAGTTCACGTTGCAAACCTGTGCGAGCACATCGAGCGAACCCTCGCCGGAGAGCAGAAAGGCCGCGTCCTCGCGCAATACCGGATACACCCCGGGGCTCGCCTCGAGCGCCGGCAGCGCGCCGCGCAGCGCGCTGCCGCCCAAGCAATCCTCGACCAAGAATTCCCCCGCGCCGAGCCGCGCGACCAGGATCGCCTCCTCGTCGGCGTCGGCGGCGCCCGCCCAGGTGTTGGGCGCGGACGGCACCACGATGCCCTGCGCCGCCAACCAGTCGGCCGCAGCCGGACCCTTGAGCCCAAGGCGGTCGAGCGCGCCCCGCGGTGTGAAGTCGAGCCCGCTCATCCGGCGGCCGGCGTGCGTTCGGCGGGCGTGCGTTCGGCGGGCGCCGCGCGCTGGCGCGCGTGTCCCGGGTCGTAGAACGGGGTGGGCACGATGCGCGCCTTCAACAGGGCACCGAGCTCACCGCGAATCTCGATCTCGCCGCCGCCCCGCGCCAGATCCGGCGCCAGCATCGCGAGGCCGATCGACCTCTTTAGCGTGCGCGAATGCGCGACGCTCGTGACCCGTCCGGCGATCGCGCCCTG
>JBEKYO010000028.1:0-39493 GCA_049510875.1 Steroidobacteraceae bacterium | reverse complement strand
CACGATGCTGGTCGAGCCTGGTTTCTTCCGCACTGAACTCCTTAGTCACAACTCGACCACCTACGCCAAGCCCGACATCGACGACTACGCCAAGCAAACCCGGGAGATCGTCGCCGCTTGGACCAGCATGGACGGAAAGCAGGGGGGCGACCCGGCCAAGCTCGCCGACGCACTCGTTCATCTCGCTGGGCTCAAAGAACCTCCAGCCCGCTTCGCCGCTGGTGCCGATGCCGTGCAAACCCTCGAGACCAAGGCCAATGCCTTGCTCACTCAAGCAAACGCATATCGCGAACTCTCCTCCTCCCTGGCTCATTAGAACGGATTGAGAATGAGGATTTTCGCCGACGCCAACCCTCCGCATCACCCATGGACACACTGCAGCCATATCTGGGTAACCACGCAGTATTTCGGGATTGATTGCCCATCCTCGCGGGCTGACAGTGCAACGGGTCGGATTCATGGGCTTCATGATGACATCGAGGATCGATACAAGTGCGACGCTCGGCGTAGATGGGGTTGCGAAGTCCATTCTGGTGCTCCGAGATCAGAATGTTCTTCTCGATCGCGACCTGGCGGCCCTCTACGGAGTGACGACCAAACGACTCAATGAACAGGTCAAGCGCAACCTTGCGCGATTTCCGATCGACTTCATGTTTCAGCTGACAGCCGAGGAGGAAACCGCATTGAGGTCGCATTTTGCGACCTCAAAAAAGCCAGCACCAAATCGTGGCGGGCGGCGGTATTTACCCTACGCGTTTACCGAACAGGGCGTGGCGATGCTCTCTTCAGTGTTATCAACTGAACGCGCGGTTGCCGTAAACATTGAGATCATGAGGGCGTTCGTGCGGATGCGCAGGGTTCTTGCAGCAAACAAGGAACTCGCGCAACGTTTTGCCGAACTCGAGACCCGGTTAGACAAGAAAGCCGCGGTACAGGATAAAGCTATAGTCGCAATAATGTCCGCGATCCGGGAGCTGATGAATCCGCCCATCCGACGCACGCGCGGTATTGGCTTCACCGCCAAGTTCGACGAGTAGCCGCCGCTGCTCCTCATGCACCGGCGCTCAAGGCCGAAAGTCGTCCGGAATGCTGATCATCGGATCAGCTGACGGTGCTCTGATCGGGCACCAAGTGCGTGTGAAGCCACAGCCAATGCCAGCGAACGTCCGCTAACTTATTGCACGGCACTGCAAGCGGAACTCATTGGCTGGCATTGGCCAGCGATGGCTGGAAGTGGAGCGGGCGATGGGAATCGAACCCACGGCTCAAGCTTGGGAAGCTTGGGTATTACCATTATACGACGCCCGCCGCGGCCTTGGATTCTAGTCGCGTTGGCACCGGCTCGGCAACCTTGGACGGCCATTCGTTCGCCGCTGCCCGGCAACCGGCATCCGGAGCATTGTCATGGCGCGGTCGTCAGGCGGCGTGGGGGGCAAAATCGGGGATCAACGCCGGGCTTCGGCGAGCGCACCGGCGGGCAGCGGCGCCACGTCGCGCGTCCAGCCGAAAACATCGGCCGCGCGGCGTTCTTGAATGGCCAAGAGCGCCTCTCGCAATTGCGCCGCCACGGCGTCGAGCCGCCGTGGCGCGTACTCGCGAGGCGGGACGCCGGGGGCCGGATCCGCGGCCCGAGCCTCCACCAGCGCCGCGATCGGGCTGACGATCGCGGCCGTTCCGCACGCGAACAGCTCCGAGCACTCGCCGCTCGCGATCTGCGCCAATAGTTCGTCGATCGCCATCCGCCGCTCGATGACCTTGAAGCCGAGGTGCAGGCCCAGCGTGACCAGCGAGTCGCGCGTGACTCCCGGAAGTATGGCCCCATCGAGCGACGGTGTGTGCAAATCGCCGTCGATCACCGCGAATAGATTCATTCCCGAGAGTTCCTGGATCCAGCGCTGATCGCGGGCGTCGAGCCATAGCGCCACCGTCATCCCACGTGCGACCGCCGCGTTCGATGCGCGCAGCGAGGCTGCATAGTTCGCCGGGGTTTTGGCCGCCCCTAAGCCGCCCACGGCGGCCCGGACGTCATCGCGTTCGACGGCGACGCGCATGGCTCCGGAGGAGTAGATCTCGACCGGGTTCCCGATGACCATGAACGTGAACGCGTTGGAATTGCGCAGCAGGTATCCCGCCTCGGTGCCGAACAGAAACGGCCGCAAGTACAGCGAGCGGCCGGACTGCCGGGGAATGATGTCGCTGCATGCAGCTACGACGGCGTCGATTGCCTGAAAGAACAAAGCCTCGGGAACCCGTGGCATCGACAACCGTTCCGCGGAGCGCGCCAGACGCAGCCAGTTTTCCCGCGGCCGGAATAGATTCGGCCCCTCGCCGCCCACCCGGTATGCCTTGAGTCCCTCGAAAACCACTTCGGCGTATTGCAGCGCACGGGCGCCCGGCAGGATGCCGATGGCTCCGTAGGGTGCGAGCCGGCCGCGACCCCACCGTCCGTCGGCCCAATCGGCGGCGAACATGACCGGCGCAGCGACCGCGCCGAATCCCAGCCGCTCGGGAAGCTCGAAGGCGCTCAACGCGGCCGCCACGCCCGGGGCGACCTCGAAGGGAGTCCGATCAGCGACGGAGGTAAGCATCGCTGCGGTCGAGCCAATCCTGCCGCGGCGGGTTGAACACGTCTACATCGAGCGTATCCTCGAGTGCGAGCGCACGGTGCGGCAGGTTCGACGGGATCACCAGCACCTCGCCGGCGCGCACCGTCAACTCGCGATCATCGTTTGCGCCCAGCCAAAAATGCAGCACGCCCTCGAGGACGTACGTGATCTGTTCGTTCTCATGCGAATGACGCGGTACATCGGCGCCTTTCTTCAGATAAACGTGCGCGATCATCATGCGCTCACTCGTGATCAGCCGGCGCGACAACCCTTCCTTCAATGGCTCCGCCGTCATGTCGTCCCAGCGGTAGTGTTTGGCGCCGGCGGTATCCAATTGGGTCTCGGCCGTAGTTCGTGGGGTTTCAATGGTGCTCATTTGAATCTCTCGTCGATCTGTAAATCCAATGCCGCCGCGTGCCGGTTCGTCTCGTTCGCAAGTCCGATGATCGCCACGAGTTCGGCATGCTGCTGAGCGGTCAGACCCTTGGCGCGCGCGGCGGCGCCATGGGAGGCGATGCAGTACCTGCACCCGTTGGTAACGCTGACCGCCATATAAATGAGTTCCTTGGTGAGCGGATCGAGCGCGCCGGGGCCCATGACTTCCTTGGAATTTGCCCACATGCGCTTGAGCGTGGGCGGATGATGCGCCAGGACCTTCCAGTAGTTGTTGATCCAATCCGTCTTGCGGGTCGCCATGATGTCGTCGTATACCGCACGCACCTCGGCCGATGCGTCGGCGTATTCGATCGGAGCCGCCGTCGCGCTTGCTGGTGCCGCAGCGCCCGCGCTCATGGGACGACCGCGACGACGCGCGCCGGGAAACCCGAGCCGTCCAGCACCTTGGGAAAGGTGACCCAGACCAGGGCGCCCGCCTCCGGCACTTGATCCAAATTGGCCAACAGCTCGATCTGATAGTGATTGAGCCCGAGTATGTAGGACTCGAGCGAGTAGTCGTCCTTGGTGGTCGACGAACCCGGGTCGGTGTCGGTGGTCTCATGCCCGGACGCGGCGATACCGCGCTTCTCGTACAGGAGCTGCAGCACCTCCTTGCTCCATCCCGGGTAGTGAAACACGCCGGACGGATCCTTGTTCGCGAGCTTCGCATCATCGGGCCAGCGCTTCGCCCAATCTGTCCGCATCGCGACGAATGCCCCCTTCGGGATGGTTCCGTGCCTGGACTCCCAGGCGGCAATGTCGTCCAAGGTCAATACGTAGTCGGGATTCTTGGCGACCTTGTCATGCACGTCGAGAACCACCAGAGGCATCAGCATGTCCTTGGGGTCGATCTGATCCACGGTGTGCAATCCGGTGTGAAAATGCGCCGGCGGATCCACATGAGTGCCCCACTGGCCGATGTGACAGTATTCGTTGATCCGGAATCCGTCCTTCTCCACCGTGTAGAGCGTCTTCACACGCTCATTCGGCGCACCCTTCCAATGAGGGATCCCGGGACCGAATGCGTGCGTCAAATCGACGAAGCGATGGGACTTCAACACCGCCAACGCATCGGTCAACGACCTGTCATCGGTCGGCGCCGCGGTTGCGGCGACCGCGCTCGCGGCCAATGCCGCAACGACACAGAGGCCTCGAACCCAAACACGCATCCTCGATCTCCCTCGGGCGGTACCCGCCTAGACTTGAACTCCAAAGACTAACATGCGGCCGCACCGGTGGCCTCGATCTCCACGAGAAGATCCTCGCGGCAAACGTCGGCGCGGAGATAGACGATGGGCGTCGATGCGCGCACCGTCGTCGACAGCGCACGCTCGATGGCCGCAAGGTCGGCCGGGCGCCGGACGTACACCTTGAATTTCAGTTCGTCGAGCGAATACAGCTCCGACCCGGCGACGCGATTCGCCTCATCCAGCAACGCGTTGATGTTCGCCATCGTCTCGCGGGTCTGCGCCGTCACGTCGCCTTGGTGTATCGTCTCGTGACCCACGATGCTGGCGGTTCCGGACACGAACAAGCTGGTTCCCAGCGCTTCGCTCAGCAGGCACGCTCTGGAGAACGTCGGGGGGTGCGCGCCGAACTTCGGCGGGTAATGATAGGCGCTGGTTTGGCGCGGATTCTCGATCATGCGCGGAGCCCGATGCGCGGCCAGAAAGTAAATCGAGATCGGGCTGCCGGCGGGTGAGCCCAGCGCGCACGCGGCCGGCACCGTATCCACCGTACTGCGGCCGGAGTCGCGAAACGCGGTCTGGCGCGCGGAATTGAAGTGCCGATACCGCTCGTCGCCGTCGGCTTCGCGATTGATCTCCGGCAAATAATTCCACACTCGAATCAAGTGGGGGTGCCGGGTTCGCTCGAGCACGGCGAAAATCTCTCGGTACGCGGTCGCGGTCGCGCGCAACAGCGCCGCCGAACCTTCGCCGTCGACCGCATCTTCGTCGATGGCGATCGACCCAAACAGAAACTCGCCGCAATGCCGATAATGGACCCGACCTTGCCGCAGCGACGCCGTGGACAATTCGAGGTTCCGGCCGCCTGCCACCCGCCATACTTCGCATAAATTGTCGGTCGAACCCAGCGGGGGCGTCATGCTTGCCGTCACGGGTACGTGCACGAGGTCGACGTGCGGCGGTCTGTCGAAACCCACGACGCCCAAGACCGTGCCCCACCAGGAGGCGGGCTGCCGGGCGAGTTCATCCGACGAAACGTAGTCGAGGTGTAGGGTTGCCGTGGACATCGACCGGCAGTCTATCCTGCCGACCTGCCGCGGGGTAGATCGAATCAGAAGGCTACGTAGGGCCCGGTCGCCACCGAGGTCGTATATCCCTGAATGGCCGTGGCCACCCGGCGGCCGTAGAAAAACGGCAGTCCCCAATCAAACGTCGTCGTCGAAGAGGGGTAGGAGCCCCCCAACGTCGAGAACGCCGCGAATGTCGGGTTATTGGTGGCCAGCGTTTGGGCGTTGCCGATGCTGAAATCCACGGTGGTGCTGATGGCGTTCTCGCCGGTGAGCGTCGCGCTGAGATTCAGCGTGGTCGCGGGACAGTAAAAGCCCGTGAAGTCGCTGTTGGTGCAGGCCGCGATGCTGCTGTCGTTGAAGAATATGCCGTTGGTGCCTGAATCGATGAAGCTGTCGATCAATGTCGTGCCGTTGTACGCGGTCGTGAAATAACCGGTGCTCGGATCCAGGGTCAGGACGGTTTGAGTGCCCGAGGCATTGTTCGATTCGGTGTCGATCCCGAAGATCAACGACCCGGACACCGTCGCGGCCCCGCCGGCGGCGACGCTCGGCAATTCCAAAATGGTGCCGTTGTTGTCGGTGGTAAAGAGCGGTACCGGATTTTGCACCTGGTCGGCCAGCGACACGATGATCGGCCCGCAGGTCGTTGTTGAGCATGAATAATAGTAGCCCGGCGTGGCATCCTGCACGCAGCCTGCGCCGCAATCCTGCGCGAAAACGCCAATGCCCAGGATTCCGTTCGCGCCGAATTGCGTCACCGTGTTTTCGGCGGGGCCGGTGCTCGAGCAAGTGGAGGGGACGGTGGAAAAATTCGACGCGCCAATGACCTGAACCGGCACGGACGACGCCGCTTCACTTGAAATTTGCACATCTGCGCTCGCCACCGGACCCCAACTGTAGCCGTCGACGAACTGCGTGCATTCGACCAACGCATTGCCGTCCGAAGCGGCCAACACGGGCAGGGTGAGCGTCAACACCTGGGACAGAATCCGCAGCCCGTACGACCCCGTGTCGACCTGTATGTTATCGATGGTCTGGCAGGCGGTGGTGCTGCCCGGCACGCACACCGTGACCGTGGTGAACAGGGTATTGACCGCCGGACTGGTCAGCGCGGAAGGACCTGGGTCGACGGTGACCGCTACGACATTCGACCCGGAAACCGGCGCGGGGGGGGTGCTGGACGTATCGTCGCCCGGTGGGTTGCCTCCTCCGCACGAAACCGTGGCGAGACTCAACAGCAAGGCCAACGCGCCACACGACGCCCGCTTGATCTTATCCATTAGTGCAACTCATCCAGGGAGACGCCGGCCGGTATGGCATGGGGCAAGTAGGCGCGGCCGGAAAACGCGCGCATGTGTCCGCTCGATTGCATGACGAAATTGTCCTGTTGTACCTGCAGCATGTGGTGCCCGCCATGCGGCGACTTCGCCGCGGCCACGAACGCATTGAAATAGCTGCCCAGGGCCTGCTGCAGGTTCGGCAGGGACGGCCCGCTCCAGGCGACTGCGAAAACGCTGCCGCCCGGCGCGGCAAATTCGCGCAGCACGGTGCCGGACGGCAATTGAATCTCGTGGACTCGGTAGTTCGTCAGCTGCGTCGACTTGACCGACCCTTTGAGTTCCGCCACATCGGACGCAACCGTCGTCTCGGGCTCGCCCAGGGTGGCGTGTGCAGCACGCGGCGCCAGCATGACCAGCAGCATCGCCGTAAGACAGAGATATCTCGGGCCGAATCCCGGTGGAGTGAGCATGCTGGCGTGTTCCGTTTCCCGCGCCGTCGCGTTGAGGCAATAGAGCGATTATCCCAAGAATGGTTCAACAAATAAGCGTGTCGGGATCCCGCGACAGAGCGCGCGAATGAATGCTGAAAATTGAGAAATCATACCTTGACCGGCGGCTTCGTTCTCATCCCGCTCTGCATGGCCAGCATCCACCCCGGGTATTCCGCCGGCAGCTCACTCGCCTCATCGAGCAACTTGAGCTCCTCCTCCGTGAGCTGCACGCGGGTCGATGCGATGTTGTCCCGCAGCTGATCCAGCGTCTTCGCACCGATGATGACCGTGGACACGAAAGGCTTGGCCAACAGCCACGCCAACGCGATCTGCGCCACCGAGACTTGACGCGCTGCGGCCATCGGACGCATGGCATCGACGCAGGCGAATGCACGCTCTTTGTTCACCACCGGGAAATCGAAGGTGGCGCGCCGCGCACCGGCGGGACCCTTGTCGTCCGCGCTCTTGAACTTGCCGCTCAGCAAGCCGCCGGCCAGGGGACTCCACACCATGAGTCCCAGTTTTTGATCCAGCAGCAGCGGGACGAGCTCGCGCTCCAGATCGCGCCCGGCAACGGTGTAATAAGCCTGCACGCTGCTGAATCTTGCCCAGCCTCGTGCGTCCGACATGGCGAGCGCCTTCATGATTTGCCATGCCGACATGTTGCACAACCCGATGTAGCGCACCCTGCCGGAGCGGACCAGATCGTTGAGGGCCGAGAGCGACTCCTCGAACGGCGTCAGCGGATCAAAGGCGTGCAATTGATACAAGTCGATATAGTCGAGCTGCAGGCGCTTCAAGCTCGCGTCGACCTCGTTGAACAGGTGGTGTCGGGACTGCCCGCGGCCGTTCGGCGTCTCGTTCATCGCGCCCGTGGCCTTGGTCGCAATGATGAGTTGATCGCGCCGCAGTTTGAGATTCCGGAGCGACTGCCCCACCAGAATCTCGGACTGTCCAAGGGAGTAGACGTTGGCCGTGTCGATGAAATTGATGCCGGCATCGACTGCCGCCGTCAACTGCTCGTCGACCGCGCCCTGCTGCAACTTGCCGATGCTCTCCCAGATGCCGCCGCCGCCGCCGTACGTCATGGTGCCCAGGCACAGTTCCGAGACGTGTAAGCCGGTTTGGCCCAATAAACGGTAACGCATGCTAGTCTCCGGTTGTCGAGAAGACGATGGTCAAGTTCCGTGTGCGAAGCATACAATCTATGCGGCCGGCCGCAACCGCATGTTCGGGACCTGCGACCCCTTGGTTTGTGGTGCGGATGTCAAGAGTCTTGACCGAACTTAACGCTCAGGCGTGGAATGATCCGGTGCGGGCGAGGTCGAATGGGGACTCAAGTTCACGGCTCGGGGGTGATTTCGGTGCAAGCGCTCAGGTACCTGGCCATTCTGGCGGCGATTATCGGCATCTCCTCGTGCAAGCTCGATGCAAAGTACACGGTGGGCGGAAACGTCACCGGATTGCTGAGCACCGGGCTGGTCATCGAGGATAACTCGGGCAATGCGCTGAACGTAACGGCCAACGGCGCCTTCGTATTCACCGACGGCGTCACCAACGGCGATGCGTATTCAGTGACCGTGAGCACCCAGCCGTCCGATCCGGTGCAAACCTGCACGGTGCACAACGGCTCCGGCACCATCGATGAGGCGGACATCACCAACGTCGTGGTCAACTGCACCCAGGCCGGGCGGTTCGCCTATGTGGCCAACCAGGGGTCCAACACTATCTCCGCCTATGCGATCGATCAGACCACGGGCGTACTGGTGCCCATCGCCGGATCGCCGTTTGCATCGACCGGTACCGGACCGGTGGCCGTGGCCATCGATCCCAACGAGACCTACCTATACGTCGTCGACAACAGTTCCAACGACGTCTCGGTGTACTCCATCGATTACTTGACCGGCGCATTGACCTCAGCCGGGGTGTCGATCGCGACCGGGACCGCGCCCACGGCCGTGGTCATCGATCCCTCCGACCAATATCTGTATGTCACCAACTCGTCCGACAACACCCTCTCCGCCTACACGCTGAGCGACGGGACGGCGACCGCCATAGCGGGATCGCCGTACATCGTGGGAAATACGCCCTTCGCCGCAAAGACCGATCCCGGCGGGAATTTTTTGTACGTGACGAACTTCACCGACGGCACGGTGAGCGCGTTTGCGATCATCCAGGGCAGCGGCGAGTTGGCTGAAATTTCCGGATCGCCGTTCGGCGCTGGCGCCGGGTCGGTGGCGATCGCCATCGATCCGACGGGCACCCTGGCCTTCGTCGCGAATGAGACCGCCGCCACGATTTCCTCCTTCTCGCTCAATTCGACCACGGGCGCGCTCGTGCCCGTCGCCGGCTCGCCATTCGGAACCAGCACCAGTCCCGAGTCGCTCGCCGTCAACCCGGCGGGGAATTTTCTGTATGCGGCGAACGTGACCGCCAAGAACGACATCGCCACCTATACCATCGCCCCGAGTACCGGCAGCATCTCCTTGGGAAGCACGATCGGCGCCGGGACCTTTCCGCTCTCCGTCGTCGTCGATCCGATGGGTCAATTCGTGTACGCCGCCAACGACACTTCCGACAGCATCTCCGTGTACACCGTCAATGCGACCAGCGGCGCGCTCACCGCGGTGGGAACGCCGTTCCCCGCGGGCGCCGGAGCGCGCTCGATCGCCATCTACTGATCGCGAAAAAATCGAGACGATGCACGCCCGGCGGGGTACGCCGACGGTATAGTGCGGCTGTTGGCGCACGCGCACCGACATCCGTATCCGCACCGACCCCCCACAAGGAAGCGAATGAGCATCAGTAAAGTCACGGCCGGCGATCGCCTGCCGCACGAATTCAACGTGATCATCGAAATTCCCGTTAACGCTGATCCCGTGAAATATGAGGTTGACAAGGCCTCCGGCGCGCTATTCGTGGACCGCTTCATGATGACGGCCATGCATTATCCGGCCAATTACGGCTACGTGCCGCAGACCATAGCGGACGACGACGACCCGGTGGACGTGCTGGTGCATACGCCGTTTCCGCTGCTGCCGGGAGTGGTGGTGCGGTGCCGGCCGCTCGGCGTCCTGCGCATGGACGATGAGTCGGGGAGCGATGCAAAGCTGCTGGCCGTCCCCACGGATGCCATCTGCCCACTATTCGTTCATTGGAAGACGATCGACGACGTGCCCGAGATTCGTTTGAAGCAGATTCAACATTTCTTCGAGCACTACAAGGATCTCGAGGCCGGCAAGTGGGTAAAGGTCTTGGGCTGGGCGGGCGTCGACGTGGCCCATGCCGAACTAATGGACGGCGTGAAGCGGTTCGCCGAACAAGCGGATCGCCGCGCCGGCGATGATCGCCGGACTGCAGACTGACCGTGGCGCGCCGCGCGCGGTCGTCTGCAGCCGGTCTTCCAGCTTAAAGGCCATCATTAAAGGCCATCAGCCGCGTTTCGCGCTGGTGGCATACACCTCCGCCAAACGCGGATTATCGATTTGGTGCACCGCGCGGGCAATCGACTGCTCGCGGCAGCGCAGAACCGCCGGGCTCAACAACCGGCTCCCGGTGAACTCCGCGGGACACACCTGCTCGGCGGCATGGACCAGCCGCGAGTACAACTGGCGAGCGCCGCTGTCCGTCGCGAGACTGTCCGCACTGTAGCGAACGACGATGCGCGGCGCGTCGTCCCCCGGGGTCGCGGCGCTGACCGCACCCGCGGCGGCGGCGGCGGCAACGCCGCATAGGATCATCATCAGTGTGACGGCCGGGCGGGACACGGCCGCATCGTGAATCGACTCATGACTGCTCATCGGGATGCTCCTCGGAATGCGTTAATGACGACGGCGCTATGAGACACCCCGCGCGCGGTTGGCGTCTGCGGCACCGCTTCGAGGTCGTCCCCGGGGGATACGGTTTCGTCCCTGGCGGGAGCCGTGAGCGCCGCAATTTGGCCCCGATTGCGTTAGGCTCTCCTGGCATGGCGGAAAACGACCCCACATCGGCCAATACCTATGCCGACGGCTTGAGCCGCGGACAGTTCTTTGCGATCGTCGGTTTGTTCTGGCTATACGTGACGCTGTCGAACGTCCTGTATGCGTACAGCATGCGGATGGGCATCGCGCGGATCACGGACGCACGGCTGTTCGCCCCCTGGGATGCCCGCGTGCTGCAGCACCTCTTGTTGCTGCCGTTCCTCACGGTGTCGTTCTGGGCCTCGCTGCGCGTGCAGTGGCGGCCGCTGTGGGTGGCGATTCCACTGCAAATCCTCCTCGGCATAGTGTTCGCAGCCGTCGCTTATCCCGCCATGATCGTGGCGGAAATGACGGTGACCGGCGCCGCGTGGCACGAGCACACCATGCACCACGACACCAACCCATTTCTTCTCGATAGCAGCGACTTGTCACTATGGATGGCGAGCTTCGTGAGCTTCATTCCCGCCTACGGGTTCGGCCTTGCGCTGGTGACGGGCCTGTCGCTCTACATGCGCTTTCGCGATTCCGAACTGCGCGTGACCGCTCTCGAGCGGGAGTGGAGCGCCGCCCGGCTCGCCGCCCTGCGCATGCAATTATCCCCGCACACGCTTTTCAACCTGCTGCATACGATCCGCGGCCACATCGAGTGGGACCCGCAGGGAGCGCAGTCGATGGTGGTCCAGCTCGCCGACCTGCTGCGCCGGCTGTTGAGCGCGGGCGAACGCGACTTCAGCCGGTTGGCGGATGAACTGCAGTTCGTCCGGCACTACCTGGAGTTGCAGCAGCGGCGCTTCGCGGACCGGCTCACCGTCATCCTGCCGGAACCCGACGACATTCCTGCCCTTTGGGTGCCGAGCTTGATCATGCAGCCCCTGGTCGAGAACGCGGTAGTCCATGGGCTCGCCGGTCACCAAGGACCGGTGACGGTCCGCGTCGCCATACGAACGGACCGCGACATGCTGACTTTGCGGGTGAGCAACACCATTCATCCGCACAAGGCGACCGGCGAGGAAGGCATCGGTATCAAGAACGTGCGCGAACGGCTGACCGTACAATTCGCTGGACGGGCGGCCCTCACCATCGGCCCCGAGGGGTCCGAGTGGATCAGCGAGATCACCATGCCGGTGCTTCTCAACTCGCCGGAGGTGCGCGCCCCGCGCCGCCCCAAGGCGTTGAGCGCCGTCTGATGGACGTCATCATCGTGGACGATGAACTCGCCGGGCGGCGTACTCTCAAGGAGCTGTGCGAAGCCGAGGGCGATCTCAATGTCGTGGGTGAATACGGCGACGGCGTCGCCGCGCTGGCGGCAATTCGCCGCCTGCGTCCGCAGCTCTTGTTCCTCGACATCCAAATGGATCCGTTGAACGGCATTGAACTCGCGCGCGCGTTGGACCCGGCCGAGCTCCCGTCGCTGGTATTCGTCACGGCCTACGACAGCTACGCGCTCGAGGCCTTTGAGGTGTGCGCCATCGATTACCTGCTGAAGCCGTTCGATCAGCAGCGCTTTCGCAAGATGCTGAGCCGGGTGCGGCCGCGGCACGCGGCCACGGGGGCTGGCGACCGGCATGCCCTGCTCGCCGAGCTGCTGGCGCGGCTCGAGCGGGACGCCCGCGATGCGCGTGAGGAGCGGCCGCGCCTGCTCGCGGAGTTCAACGGCCACTTCCACGTGCTCGACGCGGCTTCCGTGGAAATGATCGAGGCGGACCGCAATTACGTGTCCATACGCGTCGGACAGCAGACCTTTCATGCGCGCAGCACCTTGAGCCAGGCCGAACAAGTGTTGCGCGCGCAACCCATGCTGCGGATCAGCCGGTCCTGTCTGGTCAACGTCAATTACGTGAAGGAAGTGAACCGCACCTTGCGCGGGGATTTCATCCTCGTGTTGGCGGGGGGCGCCACCGTGACCAGCAGCGAAGGGTACCGGGCCAAGGTCAAGGAATATTTGACGTCGCTGCGCATCTCGCCCGCGTGAGCGCTTGCGCCCAAGGAGCGCGCCTGACGGATGCGCGGCGCTACAACAGCTCTTCCGGGGCGAACGGCGCGAGCATCCTCAACAGGAATCGCTGCCAGTGCGTGGTCTCCGGATCCGTGTGCCAGATCGTTTCCGCGCCCGGCTCTCCGCTCGACCACACGACGCGGTTACGGCGGTCGAGCGCCAGCGTATAGCTTCCGTCCGCGCTGATGTCGTCGAGCAGACTCGTGACCTGGCGGGCGATCTCGGGGCTGCGGATCACGATGCCCATCTCGCTGTTGGTGCGCGCCGATCTGGCATCCATGTTCATCGAGCCGATGAACACGGTTTTCTGATCGATCACCAGCGCCTTGGCGTGCAGGCTGGCGTTGGCGCTGCGGAACGGATGGAAGCGCTTGCGCTTCGTGCCGAGCTTGGGCCTCACTTCGGAGAGCTCGACACCGAGTTTCAACAGGTCCACGCGGTAGTGGGAATAGCCGTTGTGCACCAGCGGCGAATCGGTGGATGCCAGGGAATTGGTGAGTATCCTGACGTGCACGCCCCGGTCCACCAGTTCCCTCATCAAGGCGACTCCGTCGGCGCCGGGTACGAAATAGGGCGAGATGACGATCACTTCCTGAGTCGCCGAACGCATCAGCGTCTCGAGGTTATTGGCGATCGTGATCTCTTGGTCGGGCGCGACGTCGCTCGCGATCTTGCCGGGCCGGTCCGCCAGCACCGTGGCCGGGACCCAGGCGAGCTGCAAATCGTCGGCGTCGAGTTCGTGCGCCAGCCAGTTCGCGTCCCCCGCAATGGCGCTGTCCTCGAGAGACCGAGGCACCTGCTCGGCTTGCACGGGCGCGGCCAGCGACGCGATGGGATAGGCATACTTGCTGTTCCAAAACGCATCGAACGACGCGGACAACTGCGGCACGATCGAGCCGGCCGCGACCACGTCGAGGTCGATGAAATTGCTGTGCGGGTCCCGCGTGAAATATTGATCGCCGATATTTCGGCCGCCGGTGATGGCAAGGGTGTTGTCCGCCACGAACAGCTTGTTGTGCATGCGGTGATTGATGCGCGGTATGTCGGACGCCGATGCCAGGAATCTGGTCCACGTGGCGAATCGGCCGCCGGGGAACGGGTTGAAGACGCGCACTTCGACATTGGCTTGCTGGCTCAAATGCATGAAGCGCCGATCCTCGCCCGCCGTGTTCAGGTCGTCGACCAGGACGCGAACGCGCACGCCGCGCCCCGCGGCGAGCCGTAAATGATGCAGCAACAGCCGTGCCGAATCGTCCTCATGGATGATGTAGTACTGGATGTCGAGGGTGCGCTCGGCGTGATCCGCGAGCGCGATCAAGCTGGCCAATGCCTCGTCGCCGGAGGTCAACAGACGTATGCCGGACAAGTTGCGGCCCCCGGCGGCGTGTTCCACCCTGCGCCCGAGGGTCGTGATGTCCGGCCGGGCCAGTGCCTCGCTCGGGTACTTCTGCACATGTTGAGGCAGACTGACGCAGCCGGCGAGCCATAGGGCGGCGCACGCGTAAGCTGCGATGCGGGCTTTGCGCATCGCGTCATCATATCAGGCACACTTTGCGTCCATGCATCCCCAACGCCGCATTCGCAGCTTCGTGTTGCGCGCCGGCCGAGTCACGGACGCGCAGGAACGCGCGCTCGCCGAACTCTGGCCCGCGTACGGGCTCGATTTCACCCAGGGCCCGATCGACTTGGATGCCGCTTTTCGGCGCTCGCCTGCGCGCGGCGCCGGCCCGCGGTGCCTGGAAATTGGATTCGGCGCGGGAGAAGTCATCGGCGCATTGGCGGAGGCCAATCCCGGCATCGACTACCTCGGCATCGACGTGCATCGCTCGGGCGTGGGCCGGCTGCTGCTGCGCGCCGCGCGGGCCAAACTCGAGAACCTGCGGGTCGTATGCCACGATGCGGTCGAGGTGCTCGGCACCGCGATCAAGGATGGCTCATTTGACGAGATTCTCGTGTTCTTCCCGGATCCGTGGCACAAGAAACGGCACCACAAACGCCGCTTGATCGACACCGAGTTCGTCGCGCTGCTCGCGGAAAAAATGCGAGACGGAGCGATACTGCGGCTCGCCACCGACTGGCAGGACTACGCCGAGCAGATGCTCGCGGTGGGCAACTCGAGCGCGCGGCTCGAATCGCTGAGTCCGGACGGCACTTTCGTCACGCGGCCCGCTTTTCGCCCGATGTCGCGCTACGAAAATCGCGGCGTGCGCCTGGGGCACGGCGTGTGGGACCTTGCCTACCGCAAGCGCGGCGCCGCGGGCTAGCTTCCGCTGAAGAAGCTGCCGCGGATTCCGTCGATGATGAATTGCACGGCGAGCGCCGCCAGCACCACGCCCGACAAGCGGCTCATCACGTTGGCGCCGGTCACGCCAAGCACCTTCATCAGCCGCGGGGCGGTCATCATCAAGCACCAGCAAATCACGACGACCACGGCAACCACCCCGAGGAATCCGGCGAACAGCACCGGCTTTCCCCAGGTTTCCCCGGCGGTCAGCAGGATCGTCGCCAGCGCGCCGGGTCCCGCGATGAAGGGAAACGCCAGCGGAAAAACCGAAATATCCTCACGCTTCAGCGCTTCCTCGCGTTCCGGCGAGGTCGAGCGAGTGCCCGACGGACGCGCGAACACCATGTCGAGCGAGATCAGGAACAACAGCGTTCCCCCCGCAATTCTGAACGAACTCAGCGCGATCCCCATGAGGTCGAGGAATTTTGCGCCTGCGATTGCGAATAGGACGCAGATGCCGAGCGCAATGCCGGCGGCCTTGCCAGCCATGGTCTTTTGATAGGTATCGGTGGCCCCTTCGGTCAGGCCGGCGAACAGCGGAATCAGCGAGATGGGTTCGACCACGACGAAGAAGACGACGAAGAATTTGAAGAGTTGTTCGGCCATGACCATGTTGCTGCGCGCAAAATTTAAATATTGCACGAAGGTTTCGATGAGAGTTGAATGGTGGCGAGCATATCAGACGGAGACGGCGATGAATGCGATGAAGCCGATCGTAGGTCAATGGTACCGAGGCGTCACCAACGAACTGTTCGAAGTGGTCGCGATCGACGACGAGGACGAGACCATCGAAATCCAATATTTCGACGGCACCGTCACCGAAATGGATTTCGACTCCTGGAACGAGCAGCTGCTGGATCGTATGCTCGACGCCGCGGATGCGCCGGAGGATTGGTCGGGTGCGATCGACGTCGAAAGCGAGGATTTGGACCGCGACTTCGAGGACAATGCGCGCATGGCGTGGTCGACCCCCCAGGATCGATCGCTGCGGCGCTGAATCGGCGCGCAGGGATTCCCGCACAACTAGCCCGCGGCCTTGGCGGATTCGCGGGCGGCAAGCTCGTTCAATGCACCGCGCAGGATCACGAGCACCACCAGCCCGGGCACCGCGCTCACACAAGTAACCACGAAGAACTTCGGCCAACCGATGATCGGAACGAGGGCCCCGGCGATGGCGCCCGTCACATTCCTGGGCAGCACGGCGAGCGCGGACAGCAGCGCATACTGCGTGGCGCTGAAATCCGCGGAGCACAGCGAGACCAAGAAGGCCACGAAGGCCGCCTGGCCCATGCCGCCGATCATGGTATCCAAGCAGGTGGCAAGCGCCAGCAGCCACACCTTCTTGCCCGCCAACGCCAGCCACACATACAGCAAATTGGTAAGCGCCTGGCCGATGCCGAATATCAGCAGGGACCGAAACGTGCCCCAGCGCAGGTAGACCCAGCCGCCGAATGCCACGCCAATCATGGTGGAGACGGTCATGTTGAGCTTTCCGGCGATGCTCAATTCCTCCAATGAGAATCCGACACCTTGGATCATGAAGGTGCTGTAGAGGCTGAGGGCGAGCGCATCGCCCACCTTGTATAGCAGCACCAGGACCAGAAATCCCCACATGCCCTTCTGATTGATGAGCGCACGCAGCGGCTGCCACACCGCGTCTGCCAGCGTGCGGGGCGGATGACCGGGCACCAGCGGCTCCGGCGCCCAAAGCGTCGCGATCGTGGTGGCGGCCATGAGGCAGGCGACGAACAGAAAGGCAAGCCGCCATCCCACCGTGGCCGCAATCAACACCAGGACCGTGCCGGCGAGCATCGCCGCCGTGCGATAGCCGAAGGCTGCGGCCGCCGCAGCGAGCGCGCGTTCGCTCGCGGGAATCGCATCCACGCGATAGGCGTCGATGACGATGTCCTGTGAGGCGGACAAAAAAGCCACCAACACAGCGATGCTTGCCAGCACATACGGCGCCTTGGTGGGGGAACAGAATCCCATGATGCCGATGCACACGGCGAGACACACCTGATAGATCAGGATCCACCCGCGGCGCCGGCCTAGAATCGGCGGCAGATAGCGATCCAAGAGCGGTGCCCAGAGGAATTTGATGTTGTAGGGGAGCGCCGCAAGGGAAAAAAGGCCGATGGTCTTGATGCTCAAACCCTCGGACGCGAGCCACGCCTGCAGCGAAAAATTGGTCAGGTTGAACGGCAGGCCCGAGGCGAAGCTCAGGAACAAAATGACCACCATTCGCTTGTCCGCCAACGCCTGCAGGAGCGTCGGCCTTTCGGCCGCGGTCAAACGCCGAACCTCGGATTTGGCAGGTGGGGCATGCGCATGGCGCGCGATCTTACCAGCCCCCCACCGGCGGCGCTTGCGGCCCGGCGCCTCCCTTGCGAGACTTCGCCCATGACACAGCCGGCGCGGCCCCAGCCCTACCAATGCGATTTCATCGAATTGTGCATGCAACTGGGCGTATTGAAGTTCGGCAGTTTCAGGCTGAAGTCCGGCCGCGAAAGCCCCTATTTCTTCAATGCCGGGCTGTTCAGCACGGGCGCGGCCATTGCTGCGGTCGGCCGCGCTTACGCGGCCGCCGTCGCGGCCTCCGGCGTCTCGTTCGACATGCTGTTCGGCCCCGCCTATAAGGGTATTCCCCTGGTCACCGCAACCGCGGTCGCGCTGGCGGAGACCCAGCAACGGAGCGTCGGGTTCGCCTTCAATCGCAAGGAAACCAAGGTTCACGGCGAGGGCGGCAACATCGTCGGCAGCCCGCTCGAGGGCAGGGTTCTGATCGTGGATGACGTCATCACCGCCGGCACAGCCATCCGCGAGTCCATCGACATCATCAAGAACGCCGGGGCGACCCCCGCGGGGGTGCTGCTTGCCCTGGATCGCCAGGAGCGCGGCAGCGACACCGGCCTGTCGGCGGTACAGGAGGTTCGCGACCAGTTCGAAATTCCAGTCATCGCCGTGATCGGGCTCGCGGAACTCATGCAATATATGCACGGCCAGGGCCGGCACGCCGAATTGTCCAGCATGCAGGCCTATCGGGAGCGTCACGGGGTGTAGTCCGGGCGCAACGGGCGGGGGCGGGGCAAACGGGCTTGCGGATTGAGGAATAGCCCATGGAAAAGGGGTGGCCCGCGACTCAGAATGGCTTAGGCTAAACTAAGGGAATGCCTTTGAAGAAACTCGCCTGGGTTCTCTGTGCGGTAGTGCTGCTCGCGGCATGGTCGTTCCCCACGCACGCCGCGGAATCGAACGGGCGCAAATTGTACAAGTGGGTGGACGAACAGGGTGTAACCCATTATGGCGACCACATCCCGCCGGAGTATGCCAACCAGGAACAGCACGTCGTCAACTCGCTGGGCATCGAGACCGAGCACATCGATGCCCAGAAGAGCCCGGAGCAATTGGCGGCCGAGGAACAAAAGAAGCTCGATGCCGAACAGCGCGCGAGCCGCGACAAGAATTTGCTGAACACGTACAGCTCGGTGTCGGAAATCGAACGGCTGCGCGATCAGCGGGTCGCGCTGCTGACGGATCAGATCAAGGTCACCGGACAGTTCCTCGAGATTCTCGACGGACGCATGAAGAAACTGCGCGTCAATAGCATGCACTTCAAGCCCTACAGCAGCGATCCGAAGGCGCCGACCATGCCGGATCAGGTGGCGGAGGATTTGGTGAGGGTGGGCAACGATATGCGCACTCAGGAAGAGAATCTTCGCGAGAAGCGCAGCGAAGAAGCGGCGATGCAAAAGCAATTCGACAGCGACATCGGGCGATTCAAAGAGCTAAAGGGCATCCATTGACGCCCAAGACGCGAATTGTGCTCGGGGTCACCGGCGGCATCGCCGCCTACAAGAGTCCGGAGCTGGTGCGCCGGCTGAGCGAGCGCGGCGCCGAAGTGCAGGTGGTCATGACCGCCGCCGCACAGAAGTTCATCACCCCGATGAGTTTCCAGGCCGTGTCGGGTCGGCCGGCGCGCTGCGATTTATGGGACAGCGCCGCGGAAGCCGCCATGGGCCACATCGAGCTGGCGCGCTGGGCGCAACTCGTGTTGATCGCGCCGGCCAGCGCCGACTTCATCGCGCGGCTGGCGGGCGGCCGTGCGGATGATCTATTGGCGACGCTGTGCGTGGCCACCGAGGCGCCCATTGCGCTTGCCCCCTCCATGAACCGCGTCATGTGGGCGAACAAGGCCACGCAGGCGAATGTGGAGACGTTGATCGGGCGTGGCGTGCGCATCCTGGGGCCCGGCTCGGGCAGTCAGGCCTGCGGGGAGATCGGCGCCGGGCGCATGTGGGAACCGGTCGAGCTCGCGGACAGCCTGCTCCAGCCGCCCGCGAATGCCGGTTTGCTGGCCGGCCTCAATGTGTTGATTACGGCCGGCCCTACCCGCGAGCGGATAGATCCCGTGCGCTATCTGACCAATCGCAGTTCGGGAAAGATGGGATTTGCCGTCGCGGCGGCCGCCCGGGAGGCGGGCGCACACGTCACCGTGGTGAGCGGTCCCGTGCAGATCCCGACTCCTCCCGGCGTCACGCGCATCAACGTGGAAAGCGCACGCGACATGTATGCCGCCGTGCACCGGCACGTGGCCGAAGCGGATATATTCATCGCCGCCGCGGCGGTCGCCGACTTTCAGCCCGTGACCGTGGCGAAGCAGAAAATCAAGAAACAGGGCGTGGCGGTCAAACTCGATCTCGAGCCTGCGCCGGACATCGTCAAATCCGTCGCCGATATGGCCAAGCGGCCGTTCGTCGTCGGCTTTGCCGCCGAAACCAACGATGTCGAGGACAACGCCCGCAGCAAACTCAAGCGCAAGAAGCTCGATATGATCGCGGCGAACCACGTCGGCGACGGCATAGCCTTCGACTGCGAAGACAATGCGCTCACCGTGCTATGGCCGGGCGGCAAGATAGAGGTCGCACGGGCCCCCAAGCTCGACGTGGCGCGGGCTCTGATCGCGATCATCGCGGAGCGCCTGCCGCCGGCCGACGGCCCGCGCCGCGGTGCGCGCAAGCGCCGCGCGAATTCCGCCGACCCGCGTACGCGGCTGCGCAGCCGTCGAGTGCGCCGCTGATGGTCGCCAGGAAGCGCATCATCAAGGTACGGATTCTCGACGCGCGACTCGGCCGGGAGTTTCCCATGCCCGAGCGCGCCACCGCGGGCTCCGCCGGCATGGACCTGCGCGCCTGCATCGACGCGCCGTTGGTGCTGGCGCCGGGCGACGCCGAGTTGATTCATACCGGTATTTCGATATACCTCGAAGACACGGGGCTTGCGGCGATGTTGTTGCCACGCTCGGGCCTCGGCCACAAGAACGGGATCGTGCTCGGCAATCTCGTGGGCCTGATCGACTCCGATTATCAAGGCCCGCTGATGGTGTCGTGCTGGAACCGCGGCTCGGCGCCGTTCACGATTGCTCCCGGCGATCGAATCGCGCAAATGGTGATCGTTCCCGTGGTGCACGTGGATTTCGACATCGTGGATGACTTCACCGAGTCCCGCCGCGGCGGGGGCGGCTTCGGTAGTTCGGGGCACACGTAACGTAAACGTAACCCTCGGGGGCCTGTCTGGGTTTCCCCGTGGCCGCGAGCGCTTCCAGGGCGGCGGCGGATTAGGCGCCGCGTCCCACGCCCCCTTCCAATCTCGACGCTCGCCCGAGAAATGCAGCTAGTGTGCCGCGGTGCATGCACGCATGCTGGGGCGCATGGCAATCCGGGATTGGCCGAGCGATGAACGACCGCGCGAGAAGCTTCTGGAGAAAGGTGCGGCGGCGCTGTCCGACGCGGAACTGCTGGCCATCCTGCTGCGCACCGGCACGCCCGGCCGCTCCGCTCTCGACCTGGCGCGCGGCGTGCTCAAGAGCTTCTCGTCGCTGCGCAAGCTGCTGGCCGCGAACCGGCAGCGTTTCTGCGCCGAGCCGGGACTCGGGCCCGCGCGTTTCGCCGAGTTGCAGGCGGCCATCGAAATCGGCCGGCGGCAACTCGCCGAATCCCTCAAGGCGGGGCCTTCGCTCGGCAGCCCGCGTGCCACCTGCGATTTCCTGACGGCAAGACTCCGCGATCTCGAACACGAAGTGTTTTGCTGCCTGTATCTCGATAAACGTCACCGCTTGATCGACTTCCAGGAGTTGTTTCGCGGCACCATCGACGGCGCGAGCGTCCATCCGCGCGAGATCGTGAAATTGGCGCTGCAGCGCAATTCCGCCGCGATCATCGTCGCGCACAATCATCCGTCCGGCATCGCCGAACCCAGCCAGGCCGATGAGCTCATCACCCAGCGCGTGAAGGAAGCGCTTGCCTTGGTCGACATACGCCTGCTCGATCACATCATCGTCGGCGACGGAGTGAGCGTGTCGCTGGCCGAACGTGGACTCCTTTGATGGGCGAGGCGTCAGGCCGGAAGCGTCTTCTTGAGCCTGGCCAGCGAGGCGCGCCACCAATCTGCGGCACGCTGAAGCGTGACGTGCTCGGGAAAGCCATGTCGAGCCACATGCCGCTGCGGAATCGTGTCCCACGCCCGGTGCTCGATCGCAATGCGCGTTTCATCGCCGACCTCTTCAAATCGTACTTCCACCTCCGTTGACTGTTCCGGCGTGAAGCTTGCGGGGCGCCAGGTGAAGACGAGTCGCCTCCCGGGCTCCCAAATCGAAATTCGCCCGATCTCGAATTGCTCACCATTCGCAAGCGTGGTCGACAAACGGCCTCCGACGCCAGGCTCGAATGCGAGCCTCCCGTCACCGTATGGCGTCAGCTGGAAAAGACTGCCGGGCTGCCACCATAGCGCGATCTCGTCCGTGAACGCCTCGAAGGCCCGCAAAGGACTGGCGGGCACCCGTAGCGCAACATACACCGCCGACGTCATCGCTTCGTCTTGTTCAGATGCGTCTTCAAGGCAACAAGCTGGCGTGTCCACATGGTCTCGGTCGCTTCAAGCCACGCCTTCAACGCCGCCATGGGCTCGTTCCGTAAGCGATAAATACGCACTCGCGCATCGAATTCGTCGCGCTCTTCCTCCACCAGTCCGCTGCTGCGCAGAGTCCTCAGGTGGCGACTCATTGCCGGGAAGGAAATACGGGTCGCCTCGGCGAGTTCGCCCGCGCGCCGCGGCCGATCACGCAGCAGGTCCACGACGCGGCGCCGATGGGGGTCCGCGAGTGCCGCGAGGGTGCGGTCGAGATTGTCGGCACTCACGTCAGTGTTTCATGCTTGAATCCGCTTGCTTGCTCCATTTCTTCCTTGGACGCGTATCTGATCGGCTGTGCGAACGTCCAATGATGGCCTTCGACGTCGACGGCCATATACGTGCGATCCCCATAGAACTGATCGGCCGGCTCCATGACGATTTTCGCTCCTGCCTGCCGCGCCCGGGCGCAATGCTCATCGATGCCGCGCCCAAGACGCACGTGCACGCGCTGCGTGTTCTTTCCACCTATCGACGCGGGGCTCGCGGCCCACTCTGCGAACTCGCTGCCAATCATGATGACGCCGTCATCATGGCTCATTTCCGCGTGCACAATGTCGCCGTTCGCGGCGGTGAGCACCTCGCTCGCTTCAAAACCGAAGGCGTTTTGCAGCCACTTGAGTGCAGCGCGATTATCCTGGTAGATGATCGAAGAAATGAATGCCGGTCGCCGGGGGGCCGTGGTAGCCATCGAGTGCTCCTTGGTGATTGTCGAAAACGGCAATATTTAACTATATTGATAATAATGTTGTCAAGCGCCGCTGTAAAGGCGCCCGCCCGGCGCCGTCGTCTACTACGGGCGCACCGGCGGTACCTATACCCGAGTGGTTTGCGCGCCGCGTGACTGCCGGTTCGGCCGCAGTCCGCGGCCCGTCCGCCGAGCCTAGCTGCTGCCGGCCGCCCGCAGCACCGCATTGAGGGCATCGGCGTCATAGGGTTTGCGGAGCAGAAATGCTCCGTGCGTCGCATCGTCCCCGTTGCCCACGGACGCGCCGCCGGCGCCGGTGGCAAAGATCACCTTGAGCTCGGGATTCGCGCGCCGTGCCTCCGCGGCAAGGACGCTGCCCGACATGCCGGGCAAGCCGATATCGGTCATCAAAATGTCGACCTCGGTGCCTTCCAGAATGCTGAGCGCCTTGTCGGCGTCGGCCGCTTCGAACACCGCATGTCCGAGACTTTCCAGAAGATCGGCGGTCGCAATGCGGATGAGCTCATCGTCCTCCACGAACAATATTTTGAAACTGCGCACCCGGGTTTCGCCAGTCGGCGCGGATTGGAGCGTCGGCGTCGCCTCCGAGGATCCGGAGGGCCGCTCCCTCCGCTCGCGCAGCACGTGGCGAATCTTCCGAGCCAGCGCTTCGCGAGTGTAGGGCTTGCTCAACAGCTCGATCCCCTGGTCCAACCGGCCGCCGTGTACGATGGCATTGTCGGTGTACCCGGAGGTGAACAGCACGGCGACCGCGGGTAATCGGGCGCGCGCTTGGCGGGCAAGTTCGGGACTGCGCACGGGTCCCGGCATCACCACGTCGGTGAAGAGCAGATCGATGGCGGCGCCGCTTTCGACGATGGCGAGCGCACTCTGGGCATTGGCGGCTTTGAGGACCCGGTACCCGAGGTCGAGCAGGAGTTCGACCACGGTGGCGCGGACCTGCTCGTCATCCTCCACCACGAGAATGGTTTCCGTGCCCCCGGCGATGGGCCCGGCGTCGACCTCGGTGGCGACGTCTTCCCTGCCGTACGCGCGCGGCAGATAAATTCTCACCGTCGTACCCTGACCGGGTTCACTGTAGATCTTGATGTGGCCGTCCGATTGCTTGACGAACCCATACACCATGCTGAGCCCCAATCCGGTCCCCTGGCCCTCCGGCTTGGTGGTGAAGAAAGGTTCGAAGACATGCTCGATGACGTCCGGCGTCATCCCGCAGCCCGTATCGGTCACCGCCAACATGACGTATTGCCCGGGGCTCACATCCGCGTGATGCGCCACGTAGTCGTCGGTGAGCGCCGCATTGCCCGCCTCGATCGTGAGCTTGCCATGCGCATTCATGGCGTCGCGCGCGTTGATGGCGAGGTTGAGCAGCGCGTTTTCGACCTGCGACGGGTCGACGAGGGTGTTCCACAGGCCGCCCGCGATCACGGTTTCAATGTCCACTCCGTCACCCAGCGCACGACGCAGCAGATCGTCGAGGCCGCGGATGGCGCGGCCGAGATTGATCGCCTTGGGCGCCAGCGGCTGGCGTCTGGCGAAGGAGAGCAATTGCGAGGCAAGCTTGGAGCCGCGCGACACGCCGGCGAGTGCGTTGTGCAGACGTTGTTCGGCTTTTTCATTGCCGGCGACATCCATGCCCAATAGCTGCAGATTCCCGCCGATCACCTGGAGCAGGTTGTTGAAATCGTGCGCGACTCCGCCCGTGAGCTTGCCCACCGCCTCCATTTTTTGCGACTGCCGCAGAGCCTGCTCGATCTTTTCGCGCTGCTCCGCTTCCGCGCGCAGCTCCACGTTGGCCGCCTCGAGCTCCGCCGTGCGCGCCGCCACCAGGCTCTCCAACGATTGATTGAGCTTGATCTGGCGCTCTTCGCTCTCGCGCAACGCCGTCGCGGTACGCGCGCGCACCGCGATTTCGTTCTGTGCGGCCTGGTAAAGCCGCGCATTATCGATGGCGATGGCGGCCTGCGCGGCGATGCCGGCGAGCAGGCGTTCCGATCGGGCCGTGAACAGGCGGGGCTCCGGGTGCCCGAAGAACAAGGCGCCCAAAATCTCGCCCGATCGCGACACCACGCGCGAGGTCAGATAGCTCCTTACCGGCAACCGCCCCTGAGGCATGCCGAACGGCGGATCCGTCGGATCGTAGCGCGGATCGTCCAACACATCGTCGGACCGAACGACGCACTCCCCCGCGAACGCCGACGGGAACAACGCCTTGTGTTGCGGCATCGGAAGATTGGCGAAAACCTCCCGGGCGGCGCCCGACAGCGCGTACGCGTTGAAGCTCTCCTCACCCTCGCCGGTTGCGTTGTAGAAAAACGCGCCGTACGCGGCCCCGGTCAGTTCGGTGGCCGCGTCCGTGACCAACTGCGTCACCAGATCCAGATCGAGTTCCGCCGCCACCGTAGCACCCACCCGGTTCAAGATCTCCAGGGAGCGGGCTTCCTCACGCAGCGCTTCACCCATCTCATGGCGCACGCGCGCCATCGCCAACGCACCGTCCACCCGGGCAATCAGTTCCCGGGCGGAAAACGGCTTGACCAGATAGTCGTCCGCGCCGGCCGCCAATCCCTCGACGCTCGATTCTTCCCCTGCCCGCGCCGAAATCACGATGATGGGCAGGTCGCGCAACTGGGGGTCGTCGCGAATGGCCTTGATGAGGGCGAAGCCGCTCATGCGCGGCATCATGATGTCGGTGAGCACCAGATCCGGCCGTCTCTCGCGGATCGACTCCAGCGCCAACTCGCCATCGTGCGTGGCAATGCAGTCATGGCGCGCGCCGAGCAGCTGCAGGATGTAGTCGCGCATGTCGGCATTGTCGTCGGCCACCAGAATCCGCGAGCGTGTCTGGGCGTCCCAGCGAAAGGAGTCCGCGGCGATGATCTGGGTCTCGGCGAGATCTTGCGGCGCGGGCGTGCCGCTCGGCAGCCAGCGCAACGCCTCTTCGACGAAAGCCTGCGCGGCAACGCTCGAGGAAGCGAGGGAGCGTTCACCACGCACCTGGTCCTGCGGCAGATGCGCCGCGCCCAGCGGCAGGGTGATGCGGAACGTCGTCCCGACTCCTTCCTGACTGTCGACGCGAATCGATCCCGCGTGCGCCTCGACCAATTCCTTGACGAGCGCGAGCCCGATGCCGCTGCCTTCGAAGCTGCGGCCCCGGGCGCCCTCGATGCGGTGAAAGCGCTCGAACAGTCGCGGCAATTCCACCGGCGCGATGCCGGTACCGGTGTCTTGCACGGCCAACTCCACGGCGTTGCCGGCCTGTTTCATCGAGACCATGATTCCGCCTTCAAACGTGAACTTGAAGGCGTTCGACAGCAGGTTGAGCACGATCTTCTCCCACATGTCGCGGTCGACATGCACGGGATCGAGGTTGCCCGAAGACTGGATCTGCAGCGTCAATCCAGCCTTCTCGGTCGCGGACCGGAAATTGCTCGCGATGTCCGCCGTCAACGCCGCCAGATTGGTCGGTTCGAAACAGGCGCGGGCCCGGCCGGCCTCGATCCGCGAGAAGTCGAGCAGCGAGTTGACCAGCTTCAGGAGCCGCATCGCGTTTCGGTGCACCACTTTCAAGCGCTCGCGGGCGCGCGGCATGAGCAGGTCGGCCTCCGCCATCGATTCTTCGAGAGGGCCGAGCATCAGCGTGAGCGGCGTGCGGAACTCGTGGCTGATATTGGAGAAGAAATTCGTTTTGGCGCGGTCGATCTCGGCCAAGGACTCCGCACGGCGCCGCTCCTGTTCGTAGGCATCGGCGTGGGCCACCGCTGCCGCCAATTGGCCCGCCGCCAATCCCAGAAAATCGCGGTAGTTGCCGTCGAACAGCCGGTAGCGATTCAGGCCGACGATCAGCACGCCGCTGCGGCCGGTTTCACCGGCCGGCAGCACCGGCAGCAAGGCGATTCGCGAGGGCGGTTGGTCCCAGGCGCCGGCGGGCAGCGATTCCGAATCGTCGTTGCGCAGATCCGTCACCAGATGAATCTCATGGGTGCGCAGCACGCCTTCGATCGGCCACGGTGCCGAGCCGTCGATCGCCGCCGTGGCCGGCGCCACCCGGTGTCCGGCCCGGATGCCGGAGCAGCCGACGAGCGACAGCGACCGCCCGCCCGGTTCCGCCATGTAGATCATGGCAAACGGCAAATCGTGCGGATTGCTGCCGAATGCCGCAGCCGCGTTGCGGCAGACGTCACGCCACGCGCGTGCATCGGCGGTTGCGGCGGACAGGTCGCGCAATAGCCCGAGTTGACGCTCCCCGATGACCCGGGTGGTGTCGTCCGTGTTCGCGCAAATGATGCCGCCCGGGCGCCCGTCGTCATCGGGGATGGGGCTGTATGAAAATGTGTAGTAGGTCTCCTCCGGGTAGCCGTTGCGCTCCATGATGAGGAGCTGCTCTTCCACGTAGGTGCCTTCGATGCCGCCCATGGCCGTGGCCAACATGGTTTCGATGTCGGTCCAAATTTCCCGCCAGACCTCCGCGGTCGGGCGACCCAGGGCCCAGGGGTGCTTGCCGCCGATGATGGCCCTGTAGGCATCGTTGTAGAAAAAGGTCAGGTCGCTGCCCCAACCGACCCAAATCGGCTGCCGGGAGGTCAACATGATCCGGACGGCCGTCTTCAAGCTTCGCGGCCAGCGCCCCGGCTCCCCCAGCGGTGTATTGGTCCAATCGCGGTCGCGCAGCAGCGCGCCCATTTCCCCGCCGCCGGCGAGAAACCCCCTTTGAACAGCTTGAGCCTGACTAGCCAAGGGGACACGTCCTGAATCGGGAATATAAGTAATTGAAAAACATAGCTTATTCACGCCACGCGGTGTTGGGAGACGGACCAAGCCACTGCTGTGCGGTAAACTTCATTGCCTCGCCTCGAGCACCCTGGTATAAAGCGCGGCTGCTCTCTTCTAGTTTAAGTCCAAAGGTTCATGCCATGTCGCGAGTCTGCCAAGTCACGGGGAAGGGCCCGAAAACGGGAAATACCGTCTCCCACGCGAACAATCGCAAGCGTCGCCGATTTTTGCCCAATTTGCACACCCACCGCTTTTGGCTCGAGACCGAAAAGCGATTCGTCAGCCTGCGCGTGACCACGCGCGGCCTGCGCACCATCGAGAAGCGCGGCGTGGACGTGGTCGTCGCCGATCTGCGCGCCCAGGGCGTCAAGGTTTAAGGAGCGTTCCACATGCGCGATAAAATCAAATTGGTCTCGTCGGCCGGGACCGGCCATTATTACACCACCACGAAGAACAAGCGTCTTCATCCCGACAAGATGGAAACCAAGAAATTCGACCCGGTGGCGCGCAAGCACGTTCCTTACAAAGAATCCAAGATCAAGTAGCCGCCGCGAGTTTTCTCGGGCGTGCCCGAGCTGCCTGAAGTAGAGACCACCCGGCGCGGCATTGCGCCCGCGCTCATCGGCCGGCGCGTCACCGCCGTGATCGTGCGCAATCGGCGGCTGCGCTGGCCGATTGCCCGCCACTTCGAGGCGGCCATGATGCATCGTACCGTGCGCCGCATCGAGCGCCGGGCCAAATACATCTTGATCGTGTTCGACGGCGGCACCCTCATCCTGCATCTCGGCATGTCCGGCAGCCTGCGCATCGTGGATGCCGACGCCCCGCCCCAGGCACACGATCATTGGGACGTGCGTTTCGATTCCGGCAAGGCACTGCGCTTTCACGATCCACGCCGCTTCGGCAGCGCTCACTGGACCATGGACGATCCGCTCGAGCACAAGCTGCTGTCGAAACTCGCTCCGGAACCGCTCTCCGACCAGTTCAACGACGCGTATTTGTTCGGTGCGACCCGCAATCGCAGCGTCGCGGTCAAACACTTCATCATGAATTCGCAGCTGGTCGTGGGCGTGGGCAACATCTACGCGAGCGAGGCGCTGTTTCGCGCCGGCATCTCGCCGCGCCGCGCGGCGCGGCGCATCACCCGGGCGCAAGCCTCGGCGCTGTGCCGCGCCATCAAGGACGTGCTCGCCGAAGCGATCGAAATCGGCGGCACCACACTGCGCGACTATGTGAATGCGGACGGCCTGCCCGGATATTTTCGACAGAAACTCTTCGTATACGAGCGCGGCGGTCAGCCCTGCCGCGTGTGCAGCACCCCGGTGAAGCAATTCGCGCAGGGCCAGCGCTCGACCTACTGGTGTGCCGTGTGCCAGCGCTGAGGCCGCCGCGCGATTGCCGGCGCCGGCGCGCACAGCCACGCAGATTACTCAGACAGGCTCTTAGTACACCAATCCCTCGCCCTCGCCCCGGGGATCCGAGGCCGCTTCGACCTTTCCGCTGGCATAGTCCCACGTGATGACTTCCATGTTGCCCCACAGCCGGCTGCCTTCCTTGAGCGTGTGACCCATCGCCTGCAGGCTCGCCTTCTCGGCATCCGTGAAGGCATTTTTTTCGTAGTCGACGACGTCGGGCAAGTACTGATGGTGATACCGCGGATCCTTCACCACGTCGTTGGCGCTCATACCGTCCAAGTAATCGAGCGTCCCCAACAGCACCATGCTGATGATGTAGCTTCCGCCCGGAGACCCGATGATCATCAAGCCCTTTGGCGTCTCGATGAAGCTCGGCGCCATACTCGACAGGGGACGTTTATTGGGCGAAATGGCGTTGGCGGCGTTGCCGACGAGTCCAAACGCATTCGGGGTCCCGGGTTTTACCGAAAAATCGTCCATGGTGTCGTTGAGCAGCACGCCGGTCTTCGGAGCCATGAACCCCGCGCCGAAAAACAGATTGATGGAGATGGTGCCGGCCACGCGATTGCCGTCGGCGTCCAGCACCGAGAAATGCGTGGTGTCCGTGCCCGCAGGCTCTGCCTCGACGCCCGGCAACAGGTTGCTCGGCATGGCCTTGTCCATGCGGATGCTGCTGCGCTGTCCGGCCGCGTAGTCCGCCGTAACGATCCGGGGCAGCGGCATTCTCACGAAATCCGGATCGCCGAGAAAGACGGCCCGATCGCGATACGCGCGGCGCATCGCCTCGATCACCAGATGCTTGCGCGTGGCGGAATCGACGGCATGCAAGTCGTATCCCGACAGAATGTTGAGCGCATCCACGACCGCGACGCCCCCCGAGGAGGGCGGTGGCGCGGATACGATGCGTGCACCGTGATAGTCGCCGATCAACGGCTTGCGCTCGATGACCCGGTACGACGCGAGATCGGCCAGGGTCCATATGCCGCCGCCCGCGCGCACGCTCGCCACCAGGTCCTGCGCCACGCGGCCGCCATAGAATCCCCTGGCGCCCTGACTTGCGATCGCTTCGAGCGTGAGCGCGAGGTCAGGCTGCTTGATGAGCGTTCCCAGCTCCGGAACTGCGCCGTCGGCCGTCAAGAAAACCTTGGCCGCATCCGGGGAGCGCAGCAGTTCGTCGCGCTTGTAGCGGATCGCTCCCTGCACCCGCGCATACAGGGGAAATCCGTCGCGCGCCAACCGGATGGCCGGCGCCAAACTCTCCTTCAGCGGCAATTTCCCGAACTTGCGCGCCAGATAGTCGAATGCTGCGGGTTCCCCGGGAATGGCCGCCGCCAACGGCCCTACGAGCGAGGCGTTCGCGATCGGGTTGCCGGCCTGGTCCAGATACATGTTTAGGGTGGCGGCAGCCGGCGCCTTCTCGCGGGCGTCCAACAGGGTCTCGAAGCCATCCTGCTCACGATGCAGGAGATAGAAACCGCCGCCGCCCAGTCCGGAACTCGTGGGTTCAACCACGGCGAGCGCCGCGGACACGGCCACCGCCGCATCGAATGCATTGCCGCCCTTGGCCAGAACTTCCTGTCCCGCCTCGCTCGCGAGCGGGTACGCGCTCGCGATGCCCGCCTTGTGAGCCGCCGCCGGCGAACGCCGGTGTGCGCCCGCGGCGTTGACATTGGGGTGCGCCGCGGCCGGCGTGGCGGAGTCGTCGGCGAATGCTGCCTGCGGGGCCGCGCCCAGCGATGCGGCGCCGAGGCCCACCCAGATGGCCAGCGACGCTGCCGGGAGAATCCGGGAGCTGTAGGGTGCCCGGCGAGCCGCGCTCAAGGCTTGCGGTGCTTCTTCAGCTCGACCTCGACGATCGAAGGCTTGCGGTGCTTCTTCAGCTCGACCTCGACGATCGGATGCACGAATTCGGAGACGTTGCCGCCCAAGACCGCGATCTCGCGCACCAAAGTGGAGGAAATGAATGTGTACTGTTCCTGGGGTGTCATGAACACCGACTCGATCTCCGGAGTCAGGTGCCGGCTCATATTAGCCAATTGAAACTCGAATTCGAAGTCCGAAACGGCGCGCAGACCTCGAACCACCACCGCCAGCCCATTCTGCCGCGCAAAATCCACGGTCAGGCCTTCGTAGCCCTTCACTTCGACGTTGTGCACATCGGCGAGCACGCGGCGCGCCATGTCGACGCGTTGTTCCAGGGTGAACATGGGCGCCTTGTTGGGATTCGCAGCCACCGCCACCACCAATCGATCGAAAATGCTGGCGGCCCGCCGCACCAGATCATGATGACCATTGGTGATCGGGTCGAAGGTTCCAGGGTAAACGGCCGTTCTTTTAATCATGACCTTTGGATCATTCATTCGCCAGCGCGCGCATTGACGCGGGCCAGATGATACCCCACCTCGCCGGCCGACTTCGATTTGAGCAGTTCCCAATGCGGCGGTACGCCGGGCACACCCGCGGATTTCTCGCTTTCCAGGTAAACCAACCCCCCCGGCCTGACCCAATTGCCCTGATCGATCATGGGCACGAATTCGGCCAACGCATTGCGCCCGAACGGCGGGTCCAGAAAGGCGACATCGAACGGCTTGCCGTAAGCCTCTCCCGCCGTGCGCAGAAAACGCGAGGCACCCATTTCGACGACGCGGGCATGCATCGTGCCCCCCAAGCGCTCGAGTTCACGGACCAGCGACCGCGCCGCAGCCTGTGCTTGCTCGACGAACACCACGGCCGTCGCACCGCGCGACAGGGCCTCCAGTCCCAACGCCCCGGACCCTGCGCAAAGATCCAGGCAGCGCGCGCCGACCATGGCGTGCTGCAGCCAATTGAACACGGTTTCGCGCACCCGATCCGGGGTAGGCCGAAGACCCGGCAGATCCGGAAAATGGACCCGCCGGCCGCGCCATCCACCCGCGATGATGCGCACGAAATTACGGCCTTCCGCTGCGGGTTTGACGGGTTTTGTCGGTGGCACGGGCAGCATCATACCTGCTGCGGAGCGCCGCCCCCGCCGTAAGTTGCAATGCCGGCTGCCATCCCGGGCGCTCTGTTAACATCTGGCACCCATGACGAACGAAGCCGATCAGCCGGGCGTGCGCGGCTTTTTCAAACGCCTGCGCGCGAAACTCAACACCGGGCCGGCGTGGCTCACCACCGACGTCACCGAATTGCTGCCGGGCCGCAAGATCGACGCCGAGATCTTGGAGGATCTCGAGACTCGGCTCATCACCGCCGACGTGGGCGCCGAGGCGACGGCGCGCATCTTGGGCGATCTGCGTCAGCGAGTGGCGCGCAAGGAACTCAACGATGTATCCGCGCTGCTCACGGCGCTGCACGCGGCGATGCTGGACATTCTGCGGCCCGTCGAGCGGCCGCTCATCATCGACCCCCGGATCAAGCCCTACGTGATCCTGGTGGTCGGCATCAACGGTGCCGGTAAAACCACCACCATCGGAAAACTGGCGCGGCGGCTGCTCGCCGACGGACGTACGGTGCTGCTGGCCGCCGGCGACACGTTTCGCGCGGCCGCGCGCGAACAGCTCGAGGTGTGGGCGGAGCGCAATAAGGTGCCCGTCGTTGCGCAGCGGGCCGGCGCGGAGCCCGCCGCCGTGATTTACGACGGCCTGCAAGCCGCAATGGCGCGCAACATCGACGTCTTGATCGCCGACACGGCCGGCCGGCTCCATACGCAGACCCATCTGATGGATGAGCTCAAGAAGGTCAAACGGGTGCTCGCGCGGCTCGACCCACAGGCGCCCCATGAGGTGCTGTTGGTGCTCGACGGCACCATCGGCCAAAACGCCGTCGCCCAGGCAGAAGAGTTCAACCGGGGGCTGGGCGTGACCGGTTTGGTCATTACCAAATTGGATGGCACCGCGAAGGGCGGCATCGTGCTCGCGATTGCGCAAAAGCTTAAGATTCCGATTCGTTTCGTGGGAGTGGGAGAACAAAGCGAAGATTTCGGAGTATTCAACGCCGCCGAGTTCGTCGCCGCGCTCCTGAAGGAGGACGGGGACGGCCGGGTCGCGGACGCCTCGGTCGCGGACGGCCGCCTCGCGGGGCGCAGGCCGGCGGATGGCCGGCCTGAATGATTCGCTTCGACGAAGTTCACAAGCGCTATGCCAACGGTCGCGAAGCACTGGCGGGCGTCTCGTTTGCCATCGAAGATGGCGAGATGGCATTCCTGACCGGGCCTTCGGGCGCCGGGAAGAGCAGCATCTTGAAATTGATCGCGCTCATCGAGCGCCCCACACGAGGCCAGGTGTTCATCGGCCGGCAAAATACCGCCGGCATCAAGCCCCGCAGCATCCCGCATTTTCGACGCCGGCTTGGCGTGGTTTTTCAGGATCACAAGTTGCTGCATGACCGTCCCGTCGCCGACAACGTTGCACTGCCGCTCATCATCGCCGGGGTGGGCAAGCGGGAGATCGACAAACGGGTGCGCGCGGCGCTCGATCAGGTGGGGTTGCTCGGCAAGGAGAACAGTCGGCCGCTGGAGCTCTCCACCGGCGAGCAGCAACGCGTTGGCATCGCGCGAGCCGTGGTCGGCAAACCCGAACTGCTGATCGCCGATGAGCCGACCGGCAATCTGGATCCGCAATTGGCGCTCGAAGTCATGCAGCTTTTCAAACGCTTCAACGACGTGGGCGTGACGGTGGTGATCGCCACCCATGACGTTCACCTCATCGACCGATTCAGCGCACGGCGCCTCGGCCTTCGCGACGGCCGGATCGCCGCGGCCGCCGGCGCCGTCCCTTGAGGCGCCGGCCATGACACCTCGTGCCTGGTTTGCGCGTCACGCCCAGACGCTTTTGGGGTCCTTAGGAAGCATCGCGCGGCAGCCGGTCGGCGCGCTGCTGACCATGTCGGTGATTGCGGTGGCGCTCGCCCTGCCCTTGTTTCTTACCGTGTTTCTGCAAAACACCCGAACCGCGAGCGCCAATTGGAACCAGGCCTTCGATCTGTCCGTCTACCTGGAGAAAAAGGCGGCCGGCACGCGAGCATCGGCACTGGCGGAGCAGTGGCGCCAGCGGCCGGACGTGGCGGCGGTCCGCATCATCACGGCCGACCAGGCACTCGCGGAGTTTCGCGCGGCCTCCGGCTTCGGCGCCGCACTGGATGCGCTCGCCGACAATCCTTTGCCCGACACCTTGATCGTCACGCCCTCGGTGGGCGCGAGTACGCCCGAGGGTACTGCGGCGCTGAAGCGGATGATCGCGAGTACTCCCGACGTCCAAGCCGTTCAAATCGACACGCAATGGGTCATGCGCCTGATCGGTCTGCTCGACATACTGCACCGCGTCATCTGGCTGGCGTCGGCACTCCTGGGCGTGGGGGTGGTTCTGGTGGTGGGCAACACCATTCGATTGGATATATTGAACCGACGGGGCGAGATCGAGGTCATGAAACTAGTGGGAGCGACCGACGGCTTTGCCCGCCGGCCGTTTCTATACGCGGGGGTCTGGTACGGGCTGGGCGGGGGCCTTCTGTCCTTGGCAGTGGTCGCAGTTGCGATCGGCGTCCTGACCCGGCCGGTGGGCCACCTCGCCGAACTCTACGGCAGCGAATTCCGGTTGAGGGGTCTTAGCGCCGGTCTGGGCGCCGCCGTGCTGGGTTGCTCCGTCGGCCTTGGCTGGCTTGGCTCCTGGCTTGCGGCGACCCGCCACATCAGAGGGATCGATCCCACGTAGATGCGACTCCATAGATGCGAGGTAGATACGACCCCCATATTTGTGAGGTAACTATTTGATTTTTTAACGTTATTTAACCGAGGAACTCTTGGCGGAATTAGCACTCATACCTTGAGAGTGCTACTATTGCAGCCTGGATTTGATGGAGGTTTTAGCCAATGACTGCCGCCTTAGTCGCTAAACAGACTGGTTTGGTTTTTGCGGGCCCCGTTGGGAGCCTGGATTCTTATATTGATCGCGTTTCACAGATTCCGGTGCTGACGAAAGAGGATGAAGTAGCGCTCGCGACGCGCTTCCGAACCGACGAAGACCTCGACGCAGCCCGCCAGCTGGTGCTCTCGCACCTGCGATTTGTCGTGCACATTGCCCGCGGCTATCTGGGCTATGGCCTGCCCATGGGCGATCTCGTGCAAGAGGGTAACGTGGGCCTCATGAAGGCGGTCAAGCGGTTCGACCCCAATGTCGGCGTGCGTCTGGTGTCGTTCGCGGTGCATTGGATTCGCGCCGAGATTCATGAATATGTGCTGCGCAACTGGCGGCTGGTGAAGGTGGCGACGACGAAGTCGCAGCGCAAGCTGTTCTTCAATCTGCGCAAGATGAAGAAAAATCTGGCCTGGCTGTCGGAAGAGGAGACGAAGGCGGTGGCGCGCGAATTGGGCGTCGAAGTCAGGGACGTGCGCGAGATGGAGCAGCGGTTATCGGCGCGCGACATGTCGTTCGATCCCACACCCGACAGCGACGAGGAAGAGGCCTATTCGCCCGCCATGTACTTGCCGGCGAGCAACGCCGATCCAGCGCTCGAGGTGGAACGCGAAGAATGGGAAGAGGACTCGAGCGACCGGTTGATCCTGGCGATGGAAAAACTCGATGAACGCAGCCGCAGCATTTTGAAGCGGCGCTGGATGACCGATGACAAGGCGACCCTGCACGAATTGGCCGACGAGTACGGCATCTCCGCGGAACGCGTGCGCCAGGTCGAGAGCAATGCCATCAACAAGCTCAAGGGGCTGATGAGCGCAGCTTAAGCGCTGCGCCACGACACGGCCGCCGAGCGCGGGCGCGCGGCCGCGGAATAGAACCTCGCGTGAGGGGCGCGGTGCGGCGCTGGAGCGGCCGGCGCAGTTCCATTAAGCTGCTCGCCCGCGCCCGATAACGGGCCGCCGGAACGGACGGACCACGCATTGGCCTCACCACCTCCGCCCGGAGTGCCGGGCATCGCTACCCACGCATCGGGATCACCCAGGATGCAGCGTCTGCAGTGGGGTGCGCTGGCGCTGCTCGTGGTCGGTTACGCCGGACTTTCCCACTACAGTGCGGAAGCGCCCAATGCGCGCGGGTTGGGGGCCGCCCTATCGATAGGCCCGGTGCTGCTGATCGCCATCCTGGTCGCGTGGCGCTGGACCAGGCCATTCACCGCCGTGCTGATTGCCGCCGCGCTCTGCGCAGCCGTGTATCGCTATTGGGCGATTTTCGAAAAACATTTCGAATGGGCCGATCTCGTGCAGCAATGCGGCGCCTACGCCCTGGTTGCAGGGAGTTTCGCGCGATCACTCATCGGGGGCCGTGTGCCCCTGTGCACGCAGTTGGCCCAAAAAATCCACGGTGAACTCACGCCGGCGGAGACCGCCTACACGCATCGCGCCACCCTCGCCTGGGCGATTTTCTATGGACTGCTGACGATCGCCATCCTGGTGCTGTTTATCCTGGCGCCGCTGCGCGTGTGGTCGATGTTCGTCAACTTCGGCACGTTCGGTTTGATGATTCTGCTGGGCATCGCCGATCACGCCATCCGGCGCCGGGTGTTGCCGCGGCATCCGGCCGGAGGATTGCTGACCGTCATCCGGCGCGCCCTCATCGGGTAAGGCGTGCGCACCCGCGGCGGGCACCCGCTCGCGTGTCGCCCTCGCGTGTCGGCAATATGTCATCTTACTGAGAGATCGTTGTTACAATTGGTTGATCTTGATATGGTCCCGCGCGGGGGAGGCAGCGGACTTTAAGCCCGCGTATCGGGCCGCCGCCTAAGGACAGGGGGAAGGCATATGAACGACAGAATGGATCGCGGGCTCGGGCGCGCGCGCTGGACATTGAGCGTTTACGCGGCGCCGGTCGTGGCGATCGCCGTACTCTTGCCGGCGCTGGTGCGGGCGGATTCGGTGCTGCCGGTTGCCGACGAGGGCAATCTGTACCTCAGTCAGAGTTGGGTGTCGACGGCTCCCGATCAAACCCCCACGACGGTCACGGGCACCGGCGTGCCGGGTCCGGCGGCGCCGGGTCAGAGCTTGGTGGATGTCAGCAACCTGACCGGCAACGGCAACTCGACAGGGAATTATTTATTCAGCCAAAGCTTTACCAACCCGAGCGGCTCGTTCGCGGCGGCCACCGGCCCGCTCAGCAATGGCGACACGTTCGGTTTCATCTCCTCGTACGTGATCGACGTATCCGCCTCGACGGCCGGCGCGTACCTGTTCTCGCTCAATTTGGATTCGAGTACCGGGCTCGAGAATTTGTCTGCCCGCCTCTATGAGTACAGCGCGAACGGACTGCAGAACCTGACGCTGGGCGTCACCGGCGCCGTCAATACCGACTTGGCAGCCACTTGGACGGCAAGCTCGAATGGCTACGTGGCCAGCTCCACACTGGCGCCCGTCAACCTTGCGGGCGGCGAATACGTCCTCGAGGTTGCGGGTCTTGAACAGGGGACCACCAGCGGCGCCTATGAAGGTCAGCTATCGATCTCGCCGGTTCCGCTGCCTCATGCGTTGCCGCTGCTCCTCAGCGGATGTGCCGCGCTGGCGGGATTCGTGCGGTTGCGCAAACGCTCGTAGTCCACGGCCTCGCGAAACGTGATGGCGTGCAGTTGCGCGGTGCCGGCCCGGGTTGCGGCGTAGCCGCCCGCGAGGACAATCACCAGCGGGATATTCCGTCGCCGCACGGCCTCGATCACGGCTCGATCGCGCCGGCGAATTCCCTGCTCGCTGAGCGCAAGCCTGCCGTAACGGTCCCCGGCGGCGACATCGACGCCGGCCAGATAAAACGCCAAACCGGCGCCGGCGGCATCCAGCACGGCAGGCAGGTGCCGGTGCAGCGTGTCCAGGTACTCGGCATCGGCCATGCCGTCCGGCAAGGGCACATCCAGAGAGGAGCGCATTTTCACGGCAGGATAATTATGCTCGCCGTGCATCGAGAACGTGAACACCTCGTCGACGTTCTGGAAAATCGCCGCGGTGCCGTTGCCTTGATGCACGTCCAGATCCACGATGAGCGCGCGCTCGATCGCACCCTCGAAGCGCAATTTGGCCACGGCAATTGCCACGTCATTGAGCACGCAGAATCCCTCGCCGTGGTCGGCGAACGCATGATGAGTGCCACCGGCCAGATTGCCGGCCAATCCGTCGACGAGCGCCTGCCTGGCGGCCAGGAGAGTGCCGCCCGCTGCGAGGCGGGATCGTAGCCACAGGGCATCGGACCAGGGCATCCCCAGCCGCCGCTGTTCGGCGGCGGAAAGGCCCGAGGATTCGAGCTTGCTCAGGTACTCGCGCGTGTGCACCAGCGCCAGGATCTCGATGTCGAGGGGCTCGGGCTCCAGAAGCTCGCCGGACCGGAGTACGCCTTCGCACAGGAGCAGCGCCGCCAGCAACGGATACTTGGAGATGGGAAAGGGGTGTCCCGCGGGCAGGGATACCTGATACCCGGCGTGATAACTGCATTTCATCGAAGGAGTATGCCGCTGCCGGCAGATTCGTCCAACGGTGACGACCGCCGGCGGGTTATGCCGACCGCCGCCGGCGCATCACGCCCTCGCCGCCCGCGGGCTACGCCGACCGCCGCCGGCGCATCACGCCCTCGCCGAACACTGCCGCCAGGCCCATCAGCGCGGCAAAATCCAGGGCTCCGCCCCCGCCGCCCGACGAGGGTGCGGCCGCGGCCGTGACCTTCACCGTTTGCGTGGTCGAGCCGCCGGGACCCGTGCAGGCCAACGTCAACGTCAAGTCCGTCGAGACGACCACGGACGCCGTCCCGGTGAGGGGCTCGGTACCGCTCCAGCTCGTGGCTCCCGCGGCGGTGCAAGCCGTGGCATTGGTGCTGCTCCAGGTTAGCTGCACCGGTTGATCCGTCGTGACCGAGCTCGCACTGGCCGTGAAAGTGACCACCGGTGCTGGAGCCGAGGATATGTTGATCGAGTACAGACCGTAATCGGTAGTGCCGGGCGTCGCCACGAATGTGAGGACGTAGGACCCCGGCGTCACACTGACGGGGAATGTGCCCGAATCATAGATCTTGCCCAGCACCGTGCTGCCCTGAGACAGGACCACCGCCAAATTGGCGAAACTCGCCGGAAATGCCAGGTCGGCCAGCGTCACGATGTAACCGCCCGACGATTGCACGGTGAGCGGCTGCGTGGTGAAGGTGCCGCCCACGGCCTGGGTCTGGTCCAGGTAGATGGTCGCGGGCGTGTCGGTGTTCTGGACGTTCACGTCGAAGGCCGTTGCCGCTCTGCGGAGCCACCGCGCTGACCAGCACGATGGCCACGCCCGCAACGGCCGTGAACACCCCGGTGGAATTCTCCGGGAGTACTGCGCCGCTCTGGGCCACAGTGGCGGACAGCGACTGCAAAGCCGACGGAAATTGAAA
>JBEKYO010000027.1:0-44012 GCA_049510875.1 Steroidobacteraceae bacterium | reverse complement strand
CACGCCCGCGGCCAGGGCCGCACCGCCCACCCAGGGGGGGATGTCGTGGCTCTCTTGCACCTTGGCTTCGACTTGGCCGACCTTGAACAGACTCTTGTCGCTCGAGTAGGTGGGGGATTTGATCAGAATATAGAGACCGCCGGCGATCAGGATCGCACCGATGATTTGAACTAAGCGCATGGGGCCTCTGGCGACGGGTTTGAAAGGGATCGGGGCTTGCGGCCGCAATTGTAATACGACCGCGGCCGCGCAGCGCGGCTGTTGGATCAATCGAGGCCCGCGGGTCCGGTCAGGGCGGTCATCGCCGCGGTGACGATCAGGATGAGGGCGGCGATGGCGAGCTCGAATTTGATCGAGGTGCGCAAGGGCGGCAGCGCACGCGCATCGCCCGCGAGGAGCCCGGGCGTCAATCGAAGGCGGTTGAGCGCCGCAAATGCCAGCAAACACGCGACCAGGGAGATCTTCGCCAGCACGCAGCGGCCGTACCCCGTGGACCACAAATCGGCAACCCGCTGCAGCAACAGCCCGAGCAGGCAGGCGCCCGCGGCGATCAGGATTCCCACGACGATGAGCGCATAGGCACCGAAGCGCGCGGCGGTCGCCGCGACCCGCGCGAGGTCAGCGCCGCGGGCCGCCGCGAGCAGCGGGATGAGCCCGCCCAGCCAGAACGCCGCCGCCAGCAGGTGCACCGCGAGCACGCCGGCGCCTGCCCACGCGGCGGCGAGCGCATGGACGTGCCCCGTCCAGGCAAACGAAGTCGCGCCGAGAACCGCTCCGACCAGCACCCGGGGCGGCGGCGGCCGCGCGGCCGGGATCATGAGGAGCAGCCCGATCAGCCGCACGAGGGTGGCCCACCCCTCGCCCGATTGCAGAATCATGCGCGCGAGTCCGGGGTCGAACATTCCCGAAAGATCGCCGCTCATCGACGCCGCCGTCGCCGATACTTTCGCGCAGCTCGCAATCGCCGACACGATCAGCAGCATCCGAATCAGTCTGCGGATATCGCGCGCGTGAGCCGGCTCGATGAGATCGTGAGCGTAGAACAGAAAAAAAACGGCGCCCGAGGCGCTCAACGTCGCGGCATAGGTGACCGCTTTGGCCGCCACGAGCGCTGCGTCCCCGAAGCCAAGGGCCGTCATGGCCGGGGGCCCGGTGCGCCCGCTACTCGATCACGAAGGAGTAGCCGCCTTTCACCGCATGCCCGTCGCTGTCCGTCAACGCGCTCCACTGCACGTCGTATTTTCCCGCGGCCAGGCGCGGCAGCGGCACGGTCACCATCTCGGCCGGGGCCGCGTTGCGCTCGATCGTGACCGGCACTTCGCGGCCGGCCGTGGTGAGCTTGAGCACGCCCAGCCGCACGTTCTCGTTGAACCTCAGAATCAATGACGGCGGCGGCGCGGTGAGCCGCGCGTCCGCGGCCGGCACCGTCCCCAGCAATCTGGCGTGCCCGAACGCGGGACCGGCCGCGAGCAGCGCGGCGCCCAATCCCAGTGATGCCCATGGTCTTCGCATTGTCACTCCCACCGCGACCCTCGCGTCCTCTACAGGCTCCTAGTATATGGCCGAATGGTATGATTATTTCGGTATGAATTTCCATCGATCATTGCGGATCGCATGAAATCCCCGGCGTCGATGCTCATGTCCGCGGCGCTGTCCGGCTGCGCCGTGCTGTCGGGCTGCGCCACGTTCTCGCCGGATGGCGGCTTCGCCAAGGTCGCCGATGCCGCGCGCACCGACCTCAAGCTTGAGGTGAGTTGGCCGAGGTCCGCCGAGGAGCGCGCGAAGCGCGATGCCGAGGTCGCCGCGTTGCTGGCGCATCCTCTCGCGCCCGACGACGCCGTCCAGATCGCCCTGCTCAACAATCATGCGCTGCAAGCCTCGTTTCAGGAGCTGGGAGTGTCCGAAGCGGATCTCGTCCAGTCCGGCCGGCTGCCGAATCCGCGCTTCACGCTGCGGCACTCGAGCGGCGGCGGCTTGTACGACATCGAGGAAACGTTGACTTTCAACGTGGTGTCGCTGCTTGCGGCGCCATACGCGCACGCCGCCGAAAAGCGCCGCTTCGCCCAGGTTCAGGACGATGTCATCATCGCCGTCGTACAGCTCGCGGATCGCACGCGCACCGCCTACTACACGGCGCTCGCCGCCCGCGACTCGCTGCACTATGCGCGCCAGGTCAAGGACGCCGCGCAAACCAGCGCCGAGCTCGCCGAGCGCATGCGCAGCGCCGGCAATTGGAATCGGCTCGATCAGGTCCGGCAGCAGAGCTTTTACGACCAGGCGCTGCAGCAGCTGGCGCGCGCGCAATTGGCGGATGACAGCGCGACTTTCGGGTTGAGCCGGTTGCTGGGCCTCGTCGACGACGCACCGGCGGTGACGCTCGCCCCGCACCTGCCCGACCTTCCCCAAGGAATCGCCGAGCTCCCCGACCTCGAGCGCACCGCCCTGCAGAGCCGGATCGACCTTCAGCGCATGCGCGCCGCGATGGATGAACTTGCCCGGCGCCTCAAATTGACCAAGGCCACCCGCTTCGTCGACGTGCTCGACGCGGGGCCGACCCGCGTGCTCGACGGCACGCGCCAGGATCCCTTCGAGCAGGGCTACGAGGTCAGCCTGGTGGTTCCGATATTCGATACGGGCGATGCTCGCGTGCGCAGGTCCGAGGCCATCTACGCCCGCTCCGTCGAGCGGTTCGCGCAAGCGGCAATCGATGCGCGCGCCGACGTGCGCACGGCCGCTGCTCGATACCGCACGGCATTCGAGATGGCGGTGCGCCTGCGCGACGACATCATCCCGATGCACCAATTGATTTCGAACCAGGAAATGCTGCGCTACAACGCGTCGCTCATGAGCGTGTTCGACCTGCTCGCCGACGCCCGGGACCAAATCACGAGCGTCAATGAATACATCGAGAGCGTCCGTGATTTTTGGATAGCGAAGTCCCATCTCGACACCGCGCTCATCGCGAACCCGCCGCGCGAGCTCTGATCAAAGGATTCCAGCATGGTTACCCGACGACGTTTCTTCAGCAGCGCCGGCGCGGCCGTGGCCGCGGCCGCGGTCGGCAAGGCGTCGCTCGCCGCGCTGCCGGAGCTGGTCACGAGCGGCTCCGCTGAAACGCAGGCTCCGCTGCATCCTTCGAGCGGCCGGCCCTATCGGCCGGTGGCGACGCTGAACGGATGGACGCTCCCCTGGCGCATGCGCAACGGCGTGAAGGAGTTCCATTTGGTGGCCGAACCGGTGGTGCGCGAGATTGCTCCCGGCATGAGAGCCAATCTTTGGGGCTACAACGGCCAGTCGCCGGGCCCGACCATCGAGGCGGTCGAAGGCGACCGCGTGCGCGTGTTCGTGACCAACCGGCTGCCGGAGCACACCAGCATCCACTGGCATGGGCAGCGGCTGCCCAACGGCATGGATGGAGTGTCCGGCCTCACGCAGCCGCCGATCAGGCCGGGTGAAACCTACGTGTACGAGTTCACGGCACAGCGCTCCGGTACGTTCATGTATCACCCGCACGCGGACGAGTCGACGCAAATGGCGCTGGGCATGATGGGTTTTTGGGTGACCCACCCGCGCGACCCAGGGATCATGCCGGTGGACCGCGATTATGTGTTCCTCGTGAATGCCTACGACATCGAGCCGGGCAGCTACACGCCGAAGATCAGCACCATGCTCGACTTCAACCTCTGGACCTTGAACAGCCGGGCGTATCCCGGCATCGGCGCGATGGTGGCCAGGCAGGGCGAACGCGTACGCATCCGCATCGGCAATCTCACCATGACCAATCATCCGTTTCACCTGCACGGCCACGAGTTCATCGTAACGGGCACCGATGGCGGCTGGATCCCTCCCGGCGCCCGCTGGCCGGAAGTGACCACCGACCTCGGGGTCGGCCAGATGAAGGCCCTCGAGTTCACCGCGGCGGCGCCCGGCGATTGGGCCTTTCACTGCCACAAGAGCCATCACACCATGAATGCGATGAGCCATTCGGTTCCGAACCTCATCGGAGTCGAGCAACGGGACCTCGCCGCCCGGATCGCCTCGTTCCTGCCGGATTACATGGACATGAGCGGCGAGGGGGGCACCATGGCGCCAAGGGCAGCGTTGCCTATTTGTGGCAAGGCGAGAAACCCCCGGCAACGCGCGCCGACGGGTCGGGGTGAATCTCGGAAGGCGGGGATGCCCCCGGCAACGTGCGCCGACGGGTCGGGGTGAATCTCGGAAGGCGGGGATGCCCCCGGCAATGCGCGCTGACGGGCCGGGGTAACCTCGGCGCGCGCGCTGGCGAACCGCCCTGGATATGCATGGAATGCGGGCGTCGAGGTTTGCTAGGATGTCGATGAGGACCCCAGCATGGAAATCGCCCTCTCGCCGCTCGAATTCGCCCGCCGCGCGCGGCGCCTGTATGCCGATCGCGAGGCCGTGGTCGACGGCGACCGCCGCTTTACCTACGCCGGCTTCTTCGATCGATGCGACCGGTGGTCAGCGGCGCTGCAATCCATGGGAATCGTGCACGGCGACCGCGTCGCCTACATTGCGCCCAACACGCACGCGCATCTGGAGGCCTACTACGCGGTGCCTCAGATCGGCGCCGTACTGGTCCCGATCAACTATCGGCTCACGGCCGATGACTTCGTCTATCTCATCAACCACAGCGGCGCGCGCATCGTGTGCGCTCACTCCGACTACCTCGAGGGCCTGGACGCCGTAAGAGGTCAATTGGGCGGGGTCGAGCACTTCGTTGCCCTCGAGGGCGGCGCGGACCGCCCGGGGTGGCTCGACTACGAATCAGTGCTTGCGCGCGCGCCACCCGCGTTCGCCGGGCCCGCGATTGCGGAACGCGACTTGCTCACCATCAATTACACCAGCGGCACGACCGCGAAGCCGAAGGGCGTCATGATCACGCACCGCAATGCGTACATGAATTCCGTCGGCACGCTGATCCACCACCCCATGACGTGTGCGGATCGATATGTCTGGACCTTGCCCATGTTTCACGCCAACGGGTGGACCTTCGTCTGGACCGTCACGGCCGCCGGAGGCACCCATTTGTGCGTGCGGCGGGTGGACCCGGCGCGGATTTTCGACACCCTGAGGCGCGAGCGCGGCACGATGCTGTGCGCGGCGCCGACCGTGCTCATCGGCATCGCCAACTCGGGCGAGGAGCTGCGCCGCGGCGTGCCTCGCGGCGTGCGCGTGGTGACCGCCGGCGCGCCACCCGCGGCCGCCACGATAGAGCGGCTGGAAGTCGAGTTGGGCTGGGAACTGACCCATGTCTACGGACTCACCGAGACCGCCCCGTTCATCACGGTGTGCGAACCGCGGCCGGAACATGCCTCCCGTCCGGAGCACGAGCGCGCCCAATTGAAGGCCCGGCAGGGAGTCGAGCTGATTACCTCGGGGGAGGTTCGCGTGGTCGACGAGTCCGGCGCCGAGGTGCCGGCCGACGGTTCGACGACGGGGGAAATCACCGTGCGCGGCAACGTCGTGATGCAGGGCTACTACAATGACCCCGAGGCGACCGCGCGCTCCATCCGCGACGGCTGGTTCCACTCCGGCGACGCGGCCGTCGTGCACCCGGACGGTTACGTGGAAATCAAGGATCGACTGAAGGATGTGATCATCAGCGGCGGTGAGAACATCTCGAGCATCGAGGTCGAGGGAGTGTTCCTGCGCCACGAGGCCGTCCAGGAGGTTGCCATCGTCGGCATGCCGGATGAACAATGGGGCGAGGCGCCGCATGCGTTCGTGGTGCTGCGCGCCGGATGTACCGCCACGGAATCGGAACTTCGGGATTTCGCGCGGACGCGCATGGCCCACTTCAAATGCCCCAAGACCGTTCGCTTCATGGCGGAGCTGCCGAAGACCGCCACCGGAAAGATCCAAAAGTTCGTGCTGCGCGGCATGCGCCCGGGGATCGGCAAACAGTGAGCGCCGCCACGCGGCGGGCTGCGCCTCGGACAGGCTCCTAGTTTCGAGGAATCGAGTAGGTGCCCACCGCGTGCGCGACCGGTTCCGGCTTCCCTTCCGAGTACAGGGTCACCTCGCCGACGGCCAGTGAACGGCCGATCTTCATGAGTTTGCAAACGCCGACGATGCTTCTGTCCGGCGACGGCTTGCGCAGAAAGTTGATGCTGAGGCTGGTGGTGACCGTCAACGCAACGATGCCGATTTCGCCGAGGACGGCCACGTAGAGGGCAACGTCCGCAACCGTCATGAGCACCGGCCCGGAGACGGTCCCGCCCGGGCGCAGTTCCTCGACGCCGATGCGGTGCTGCACGGTGGCCGAGGCGTTGCCCACGTCCAGGACGATGCACTTGTTCTGCGGAAATTCACGCGCCAGGAACTCGATGATTTCGGATTTTGTCGGCATGCGGAACTCCTGGCCGCAGCGCGGCCTTGGTCGGATATTACTGCAGGCGCGTGGGGGCCGGTCGGGCGGCCGGTGCGCGCAAGCGTTTGTCTTGGTGCGCCCGGCAGCTTACAGTGCTCCTTAGGGGGGGCCATGTTTTCCAGCTGGATGCTTTCGCTGTTGGCGTTTACCTATCTTGGATGCCTATTCGGGATAGCGTTCTACGGCGATCGAAATCCACTCTACCCCAACCAACGCCGCCTCAGGCCGATCATCTATTCGCTGGCACTCGGCGTGTACTGCACGTCATGGACCTTCTTCGGCGCGGTCGGCAGCGCCGTGCGCGACGGCTGGAGTTACCTGCCCATCTATCTCGGGCCCTCGCTTGTGTTCCTGTTTGCGCTGCCATTCATGGAGCGGCTGGTCGCGATCGGTCGCGCGCAGAAGGTCAGCTCGATCGCCGATTTCATCGCGTCTCGTTTCGGCAAGAGCCGGGCACTCGCCGTGCTGGTGACGCTGATCGCGTTCGCCTCGGCCATCCCCTACATCGCGCTGCAATACAAGGCCGTCGCCGCGAGCATCGATGCGCTGACCAATGTGGGCGCGGGACACGTGCCCTGGTACCGGGACAAGGCGCTCGTCGTCGCCTTGATGATGGCGCTGTTTGCCGTGCTGTTCGGCGCCAGGCGCGTCGATGCCACGCGGCACCGCGAAGGCCTGATGTTGGCCATCGCCTTCGAATCGCTGCTGAAGCTGCTCGCCTTCGCCGCCGTCGGTGTCTTTGCGTGGCTGCACCTTGAGGGCCGTCCGTGGGTGTTGCCTGCGCAGCTGGAGACCGCGGCCACCCTGCTGAACGGCGATGCGCTGATGAGCACGGCGCTCGCGGCGGCGGCGATTTTCTGCCTGCCGCGGCAGTTCCTCGTCGGTGTCATCGAATGCGCGCGCACCAGCGACCTGAAAGTCGCGCGCTGGCTGCTGCCCGCCTACCTCGCCGTGTTCTCCGTCGTGGTGCTGCCCGTTGCGGCGCTGGCGACCACCGACGGACTCACGTTGCACGCCGCGTCCGATTCCTTGATATTGACGCTGCCGATGAGCTATCACGCCCCGTGGCTCACCGTGCTCGTGTTTTTGGGCGGACTGTCCGCCGCCACGGCCATGGTGGTGGTCTCCAGCACCGCCCTCGCCACGATGATTTCCAATGACATCGCCGCGCCGCTGCTGTGGCGCCAGCGTCTCGAGGACGGCGCGAGCCTGGGAAGGCGCGTATTGTGGGTGCGGCGCGCGGTCATCGTGACCCTCGCGGTGCTGGCGTTCGCCTACTATCGCTCCACGTCGGAGTCGATCAGCCTCGCCGCAATCGGGCTGCTCGCCTTCGCCGCCGTGGCGCAATTCGCGCCCGGCATTTTCGCGGCGCTCTATTGGAGCGGCGCCAGCCGCGCCGGCGTGTTCTACGGGATGCTGACCGGGTTCATCGCCTGGGCCCTGTTGTTGTTCCTGCCGAATCTGCACGCCGGATTGCTCGCGCCGGGCAGCTTCTCATCCCCATTCGGGCTCGGTTGGCTGTGGCAGGGTTCGGTCGCGGATTATTCGCGACTCGACGCCGTCGGGCCGCGGGCGCTGTTGGCGCTGGGCGCGAACGTGCTGGTGATGCTGCTCGTGTCCGCGCGCCGCGGCGTGACCTTGCAGGAACGCCTGGCCGCCCGCGCCTTCGTGGCGCCGAAGCGGCCGGCGGCCCGGCTGGTCGGGATCACCTCCAAGATCGGCGACCTCGAAACCGTAGCCGCTCGAATCATCGGCCCGGCCGCGGCCCGCCAGGCGCTGAACGAGTACGCGGCGCAGCTCGGCCAAAGCGTTCCGAGACCCGCCGAACAGGCTGATCGGGGACTGCTGCAACATTTCGAGCGGGTCCTGGCCGGGTCCATCGGCGCCTCGTCGGCCCGCGTGGTGCTCACGCACGCGTTGCAGCGCAAGGGTCTCGCAGTCGACGAAGTCGCGGAGCTGCTCGATGAGACGTCGCAGGAGCTGCGCTTCAGCCGGCAGCTGCTGCAGGCGACCATGGAAAACGTCACGCAGGGGATCAGCGTCGTCGACTCGCAGCTGCGAATCGTCGCCTGGAACCGGCGTTACCTCGAACTGTTCGGCTATCCCGAGGGCATGGTGAGCGTCGGCCGGCCGGTCGCCGAGATCATGCGCTGGAATGCCGAACGCGGCGAACTGGGCGATGGCAATCCGGAGGAGCTGGTCGAGAAGCGGTTGGCGCACTTGCGCGCCGGCACCGCCTATGACTACCAGCGCGTGCGGCGCAACGGTCAGGTCTACAGCATTCATGGGCAGCCGATGTCGGGCGGCGGCTTCGTCACGACCTACACCGACATCACGGACTTCAAGCGTCATGAGCAGGCGCTGCTCGAGGCCAAGCAGGGCCTGGAGGAGCGGGTAGCGCACCGCACACGCGAACTGTCCGCGTCCCTCGAGGCCCAGCGCATGGCCAAACAGGAAGCCGAGGCCGCGAACGTGAGCAAGACGCGGTTTTTCGCCGCTGCCAGCCATGATCTGCTGCAACCGCTCAATGCGGCGCGCCTGTTCGTCTCGGCGCTCGAGTCGCGCGTGCGCGATCATCCGGAACTGCAGGAATTGACCAGCCGCATCGACGCCTCGATGCGCGCCGCCGAAGAGCTGCTCAACGACTTGCTCGACATCGCCCGGCTGGACAGCGGTGCGCTCAAGCCGGATATCACCAGCTTTTCGGTCATCGACTTGTTGGAGGAGCTGCGGCGCCAGTACGCGCCGCTCGCGCAGCGGCGCAATCTGCGGCTCTCCATCGTCGGCTGCCGCGAAGTGGTGCGCAGCGACCGCTTGCTGCTCCGGCGCATCATCCAGAATTACCTCTCCAACGCGCTGCGCTATACGGAGCGCGGCGGCGTCGTGGTGGGATGCCGGCGGCGCGGCGGCGATCTCGAGGTCGCCGTCTACGACACCGGCCCCGGAATCGCGCAGCACCAGCGGCAGCGCATGTACGCCGAATTCATGCGCCTCGACCAGGATTCGCCGTGGGGCGAGAAGGGCCTCGGGCTGGGGCTGTCGATTTGCGACCGGCTCGCCCGGCTCATGAACCACACCTTGACGTTTACCAGTCAGCCGGGACGCGGCTCCGTTTTCGGCGTGAGAGTGGCGCATGACGGCAAGGCGCGGCAGCGGCTGCGCATCGAGCCGCCGCTGCCCGTGCTCGACCCGAACGGCCTGCGCGGCTTGCGCGTGCTGTGCGTGGATAACGACGCCGCGATACTCGACGGCATGGAAGCATTGCTCGGCCAGTGGGGCGTGGACGTGATGAAGGCGTGCGGCGCCGCCGAGGCGGCGAGCATGTGCGAGCGCGCGCAGATCGATACGATTCTCGCCGACTATCATCTCGGGAATGGCATCGACGGCATCGCATTGCTGCAGCGGCTGCGCGAACTGCGCGCCCAGCCATTCACCGCGGCGCTGATCAGCGCCGATCACGGCGCCGAACTGGCCCTGGCGGCGCGCGCAGCCGGTTATCCGCTGCTCCACAAGCCCCTGCGCCCGGCCGCGCTGCGTGCCCTGCTCAGCGCCTTCCGGCGGATGCGCAGCGCCGCCTCCGCGGCTTGAGGATCGCCTGCCCGGAATGCACTACGAATTTCTCATAGTCGACGACCACCCGCTGTACCGCGCGGCGCTCAAGGGCGCCATCGCGGCCGCCTGCGCCGACAGTAATTTCCTCGAGGCCGACAGCGTCGCGGGCTTGCTGGACGCCCTCGAGCGGCGCCCGGGCGCCGACCTGCTGCTGCTCGACTTGAACCTCCCGGGGGCATACGGATTCAGCGCCCTGGCGCACTGCCGCGGCGCGCATCCCGAATTGCCGGTCATCGTCGTTTCGGCAACCGACGATCCCGCCACCGTACGCAAGGCCATCGCATTCGGCGCCCAAGGGTTCATTTCCAAATCGGCCGACGCGGGCACCATCGGCCATTACGTGCAGGCCGTCCTGCACGGCGAAGCGATTGCCGCGGCCGGGTCCGCGGACCACGGGCATGCGGACATCGACCTCGACGTCCTCGAGGTCGCGCAGCGCATGGCTCAACTCACGCCGCAGCAATTCCGCGTGTTCGGAATGCTGTGCTCGGGGCGGCCCAACAAACAGATTGCCTACGATCTGAAGATCATGGAAGCAACCGTGAAGGCCCACATGACCGTGATCCTGCGCAAGCTCGGCGCCGCCAACCGGACCCAGGCGGTGCTGATCGCGAGCCGCATGACCGCCGATCCGGGCGCGGTACGGGCCGCGCCGGAGCTTCCCGAGTAACCCGCCGCTGCGCCCGCTGCCGCGCACGACGGCCACGGGAGGCTCAGTGCGGCCGTTTGCGCGCCTCGTCGATGCGATCGCAGCAATAAATGAAAATACTGTTGCCCAAAATGCTGAACGCGAACAACGCCAGCGAGGCCGGCAGGATCTCGAGCACCTCGTGCAGTCCGAGCCAATCGGCGGGGGTATCCAACCAGTGCACCAACGCGGCGAGCCGGCCGGAATCGCCGTCCTTGACGCAGCAGCGCAGCAACCCCACCCGCAGGCCCTCGCTCACCCCGAAGTGCATCCACTCCCCGTCGCGAAACCAGCGATAGATCTGGAGACTGATGAGGTATAGGAATGCCGCAAGGCAGCCATAGCCCAAGAGCGCGCTCAAGGCGCGTACCGTGCGCAGGAATGCCAGGTGCAGCCCGCTCAAGCCCGACGCGCCGCTCATGAGGGCGGCGCCGCGTTCGGGCATGTCTTGACTTCCAATCGCGAGATGCGTCCCGCCTCGCCCTGCAAGTCCGCCGGATTCAGCAGGCTGTCGGTTGGCTTCAGATCGACATCGATCCAATAGACATTGCCGGTGCGTTTGCGGTCGGCCAGCGCTGGACGCAAGCCGAGCGCCTGCGCCTGCGCCACCCGAGCCTGCGCACGCTTCGGTTCGCTGTAGAGACCCAGCGAGATCACCGACCCGTCGGTCGGTCCCGGCATTTCGAGCGCATCGTCGATGCCGGCGGCCTTCAGCTTCGCGATCAGCTGATCGCTGGCGCCGGCAGGCGCCGGAGCCGGGATATACACCCATACGCCGGCCCACACGTCGCCGTCGGCCACGCGCTGCCGCGGATCGTATCCGCCGGCGCGCAGCGTGCTGGCGGCATGCGCGGTCTCCGAGACGTCGCGGAACGGCCCCACGGTGATGCAGCGTTTCACGCTGGTGAGCGGCCCCGCGGCGGCACCGTCGGCCGGCGTGTCGGCACCGCCGCCCGGCGCGGCGCTGTCGCTGTTCTCGGCCGCCGCCGCGCGCACCGCCGCGCGCACCGCCTCGGGCGCTTCGGAGACCAGCTTGAGCGTCCGTGTGGGCGCCGGCCGCACCGGCGCTTGCGGCGATTGGCCGATGCCATGCGTCCACAGAAAATAAACCACGTTCGCCAACACGAGGCTCACGACAACGGCTTTCAGGATCGTCATTGTAGAATCGACAAATTGACCTCACCCGGTCGTAAACTCGCCTCGCCGGATACGAATTCCTGTACCCGGCCATCTTGTTCGAGACGCAATGCGCCCTGGGCGTCGACGCCGCGCGCCGTGCCGGCGAACAGGGCCTCACCCACCTCGACCTGCGCCGGTCGATCGCGCAGCACGTCGAGAGCGCACCAGGCCTCCCGAAAGGCCGCAAACCCCGCGCGCTCGAAGTCCTCCAGCATACTCAAAAGCTCATCGATGATGGCGCCGGCGATGAAATTGCGCGACGGCGCCGGCGCGCAGGCATCTGAGAGCGCCGCTGCCCGGATCCCCGACGCCTCGAGCTGGGCGCGCACCGCGGGCGCAGACGTGACGTTGATGCCGATACCGATCACCACATGCGCCGGGCCGCTGGCCTCTGCGCGCAGTTCGATCAGCACGCCGCCGAGTTTCCGGTCGCGTAGCCAGATGTCGTTTGGCCACTTGAGCCCAATGTCCCGGGCGCCGGCCCGCGCCAAGGCCCGCGCCACGGCCACCCCCACGCAGAGGCTCAATGTGGGGCTCGCGCGGGCGGCATCGGTGAACGACCACCCCAGCGACAGCGCGATGCCGCCGCCGAAGGGCGCAACCCACCGGCGCCCGCGGCGCCCGCGGCCCGCGCTCTGCAACTCGCTCAACATGACGTCCGCGTGTCCGTACGGAGGCGGAACGGCAGCCAACAGCCGGCTATTGGTCGAATCCACGTCGAATTCAAGATCGAGGCTCCGCAGCCGCGGCGCCCGCTCGCTCGACACCGCGGCGCGAATCGCCCTCTGGTCCAATAATTCGACCGCGCCCGGCAACGCATAGCCGCGCCGCGGCACGGCGTCGATGTCGATGCCCCGCCGGCGCAGCCGCTCGATACCCTTCCAGACGGCGGCGCGGCTCACGCCGAGCTCCCGCGCCAACCACTCGCCGGAATGCAGCCGGCCGTCCGCCAGCAGCATCAGCAGCGCGGGGTGGGCTATGCCGCTCGCGATCGAAACAGCCATAGTCGTGCGCGATGCTCCGTGCCCGCCAACATGCGCGCGACATTGGCGCGATGCGTGAAGACCACGAAGGCGGTAATGAGGATGCAAAACCCCAGCAGCGGCGTGTCGCCGGGGTCGAGAAAGTACACCGAGACCACGAGGCCCGCTCCGGCCAGCATGCTTGCCAGGCCGACATATCCGGTCAGCAGTACCACGATGAGCCAGCAGACGACGAGCGGCAGCAGCAGGCGCGGCTCCAGCGCACCCACCACGCCGACCATGGTCGCCACCCCCTTGCCGCCGCGAAAGCCGAACCATACGGGATACACGTGGCCCACGACCACGGCGAATCCGCACGCCAGAGCGAGCCAGTGACGCGACAGTTGCGCATCCGTCGCCACGCCCGGCAGCGCCAGCGCGGGCACCCACCATACCGCCAGCACTCCCTTGCCGATGTCGAGGATCAGAACCGACAACCCGAAGCCCTTGCCCTGCGTGCGCAGCGCATTGGTCGCACCGGCGTTGCCGCTGCCCAAGCGGCGGATGTCCACCCCCCGCAACCGGCCCAAAATCAGGCTGCCGAGCAAAGTGCCCAGGAGATAAGCGATGAGCGTTTTGAGCCCTAATTCCAGCATGGGCGAATTATGCATCAGGAGCTCAGTCTCGGTACCCCCGTGGCGGCTGTCAGCGCTTGGGGAGATGAATTTCCGCCAGCATGCAGCGCACGCCGCCGCCGCCCAGCCTTTCGATGACCGGAATATCGGCGCTCACCACCTGTCCGTGACTCTCGAGAACCCGGCGTTGGGCGCGGTCGAAACTGCGCCACGCGCTGGTCGACATGGCGATGGCGCGTCCGCCCGCGGCCTCGAGTTCCAGCAGATTGCCGGCAAACTGCCGCATTTGGGCCCTGGAGATATCGATCACTTGGTGTCCGGTGGAGCGCAGTCTTTGCGCCACCGCCGCACGATGCGCAGGATCGCCGATCGCCTCGCCGCACAGCACCGCGAAGCGCGCGCCGACCGCCATCAGCACATTGGTGTGGTAGATCGGCTGAGGCCCTGCATCGAATGCCTCGAACGTCACCAGCTCATAGTCGAGCTGTTGCGCGAACTCGCCGAGCACATCGAGATCGGTGCGCGGCGACAGGGCGGCATACGCCAGGCGATTGGCCCGGTCCAGCACCATGCTGCCGGTTCCCTCGAGAAACTTGCCCTGGTTCTCTCGGTAGCTCAAATCCACCGTCCGCGACGCGCGGTAGCCACCCTGCTGCGTGACTTGCCGCAGCAGGTCCTCGCGGCGCTCCGTACGGCGGTTGGCCGCCAGCATGGGGTAGAGCACCACCGTGCCGTCCCGGTGAAAACTCACCCAGTTATTGGGAAAAACCGCGTCGGGCTTGACCGGCGAGTCCGTATCCTCGGCGACTATGACTTCGATGCCTGCCCGCGCCAGCGCCTCGGCCAAATGGTCGAATTCGCGCAGCGCCAGCGCTTGCGCCGATTCGAGTTCCACGGGGCTGTGGGATTGAAACGCGTTGCTGGCCGCCGTTTGCGGGTTGTAGGCAAATGCGGCCGGCCGCACCATGAGCACGGCGCCGGCGCCTTGCGGTTCGGGGGAGGGGACGGGGGCCTGCGGCATGCCCATGAAACTATACCAGGCAGCGGGGCGGCGGGGCGCCGGGACGGATTGCCCGTTGACAGAGCCCGCCGCTTTCATCAAGGTACGCTGCCGGGCCGTCGGCAGCGTTAAAATACGAACAATGACCAAGTCGATCTGGGTTCTCGCGCTTGCGATGGTCGCACTGTGCGCGCAAGGCGCGTCCCAGCCGCGTGGGAAAAGCGCCGAGCCTCCCCCGGCTGCCCCGGTGCCCGCTCCGGCCGCCGCTGAAGGCTATGCGTTTTCCTTCGACACCCTGCTGGAAGATGCCAAGCGGCGCGCCGAAAAACCCTATTCACCGCAGCGCAGTACCCTGCCGGCGGGGCTGGACAAATTGAGTCCGGAGCAATACCGCAGCATCCACTTCAACCCGGATGCCGGGATCTGGCGCTCGGACGACGTGCCATTCCGGCTCGAGCTGCTGCGAACCGGCTACAACCTGCAATCGGTCGCCGTGACCATCTCGACCGTCGAGAACGGAATGGCCCGGGATGTGGTGGCAACCCCGGCCATGTTCGACATGGGATCGACTTTGGCGCAGCTGGGCAACCAGGTTTCCCTGCCGGTGTCGGGCTTCAGAGTCCGCAGCCAGATCAATTCGAAGAAGGTCTGGGACGAATTCTTGGTGTTCCAGGGAGCAAGCTATTTTCGAGCCGTCGCCCAGCACCTGCTCTACGGGCTTTCCGCCCGCGGTCTAGCCATCAACACGGCGGAACCCTCGGGCGAGGAATTTCCCGCGTTCACGCATTTCTGGGTGGAACGGCCGGAAGCGCGCGCCAAATCCATCGTCATCTATGCGCTGCTCGAAAGCGCCTCGGCGACCGGCGCCTATCGATTCACGGTCCAACCCGGCGCCGAGACCCTGATGGATGTGGAACTGACGCTCTTTCCCCGTGCCGAAATGCGCGTCGTGGGCATCGCGCCGCTGACATCCATGTTCCTGTTCGACGAAACCAATCGCGGCCGTCTCGATGATTACCGGCCCGAAGTGCACGATTCGGACGGCCTCATGATCGAATCGAGCGCCGGCGAGCAGATATTCCGGCAGCTGGCGAACCCGATTCAGCTCCAGGTATCGACGTTCACGACCGAGCCGCCCAAGGGTTTCGGCCTGGTGCAGCGCTCGCGCGAACAGAGCGATTTTCAAGACTTCGAGAATCAATACGAGCGCCGCCCCAGCGCTTGGATCGAACCGAAGGGCGACTGGGGTCCGGGCGGGGTCGAGCTCGTGGAGATACCCTCGGGCCGCGAGACCAACGACAACATCGTGGCGTTTTGGCGCCCGCTGCACGGGCTCGCGCCGAACCATCCGGCGCACTTCGAGTATCGCATCATCTGGCTGGCGGAACCCGCCCTGCCGCAGGGGATGGGCGAAATCGTTGCGACCCGCTCGGGCGCGAGCCTCGATGGCAAGCGCCGGGTGTTCATTTTGGATTTCGTGGGTGCCGGTGAAAAGGTGGACGGCCTGCGGCTCGATCTGGGCGCCTCGCGCGGCAAAATATCCAATGCGACGCTGGTTTCGAACGGCGCCATGCATGGGTTGCGCGCCAGTTTCGAGCTCGATCCGAAAGATGCCGACCTCGTCGAGTTGCGTCTGCGCATCGTGCGCGGTGACAAGCCGGTCACCGAAACGTGGCTCTACCGGTGGACGGCCGTTTGAACTCCGCCGTCGCCTATCGTCCGGCCGGCGCCTCGGGCGGCATGCCCCCGGAGGCGCCCCTGGAGATGCCGACTCAGGATTTGCGCTACAAGCCGTCGCGCCGCACGCGCGACCGATCGACGCTCGCGGTGCTGTACGCGCGCTTCATCCTGGTGGCGACCACGCTCGGCGTTTCGACGTACGGCATCTATCAAATGCTGCAAGTGGTGCGCTTTGCCAGCATGACGCTGCTGCAGGGCCTGATGATCGCCTTCTTCGCCGTCTCGCTGGGATGGATCGCGTTCGCGGCGGGCTCGGTGCTTGCCGGCGCTTCGAAACGCCGCGATCCCGTGCCGCAGCCCCAGCCGGAGAACTGCCTGACGGCGCTGGTGATGCCCATCTATAACGAAGATCCCATACGCACCACCTGCGCGCTGCGGGCGATGGCAGAAGCGCTGCAGGACATCGGCGCCAACCTGCGCTTCGAGATCGTGGTGCTGTCGGATTCCACCCACGCCGATTCGTGGATTCGCGAGACCGCCGTAATGCACCAGCTACGTGCGTCGCTGACCACCGTCATGCCGGTGTGGTACCGGCGCCGGTGGAAGAATGTCGCCCGCAAATCGGGCAATCTCGAGGAGTTCGTCTCGCGCTGGGGCGGCCGCTACGACCACATGATCGTGCTCGATGCCGACAGCCTGATCGATGCACCCACGCTTCTGCGGCTGGTGCAGGTCATGCAGGCGGACCCCTCGCTCGGCATCTTGCAGACCGCCCCGCAACTCATCGGAGCACGCACGTTTTTCGGCCGCCTGCAGCAATTCGCCGCCTGCGTGTACGGGCCGGTCATCACGCGCGGGCTCGCCGCCTGGTCGGGAGACAGCTGCAATTACTGGGGCCACAACGCCATCATCCGCATCCGCGCTTTCGCCGAGAGCTGCGGCCTGCCCACGCTCGAAGGCCGCAAGCCGTTCGGCGGCCACGTGCTGTCGCATGATTTCGTCGAAGCGGCGCTGATCCGCCGCAGCGGCTGGAAAGTGCGGATGGCCACCGATTGCGGCGGCTCCTGGGAAGAGTCTCCGCCGTCGCTGATCGACGTCGCCATCCGCGATCGCCGCTGGGCTCAGGGAAACTTGCAGCACATGAAGATCATCGGCGCCGCCGGCCTCAGCTTCACCAGCCGGCTGCACCTCGGCATCGGCATCATGAGCTATCTCTCCTCGCCGTTGTGGCTGCTGATGCTGGGAATCGGGTTTGCGCTCGCGGTGCAGTCGCACCTGATACGGCCCGAGTATTTCAATCACGACTTCCAGATGTTTCCCACCTGGCCGCGATTCGACGTCGAATTGATGATGGCGCTGTTCTGGTTCAGCATGCTCATCCTGCTGATACCGAAAATGTTCGGGCTGATTCGCGCGCTGCTATCCGCGCGCATCCGGCGGGGCGGCGGCGGCCTGATCGGCGTGATCGCGAGCTTTTTGCTGGAAACCGTATTGTCGGCCCTGTACGCGCCGGTATTGATGCTGGTTCAGAGCCGGTACGTCATCGAAGTGTTCATGGGCCGCGACTCGGGCTGGAAGCCGCAGCGGCGCGGCGGCGGCGGCACGACATGGGGCGACGCGTGGCATTTTCACAAGCGGCACATGCTGCTCTCCTGCGTCACCGCGGTGATCGTGTACTTTCTGTCGCCGTCGCTGCTCGCCTGGGTTTCACCCGCTCTGTTGGGATTGTTCCTCGCAGTGCCGTTATCGCGCGCCAGCGGCAGCGAATCGCTGGGGCGCGCGCTGTCGAAGGTCGCTTTGCTGCGTACGCCCGAAGAGGCCGACCAGCCTGCCTTGATCGCGAGGCGCGCGCAGTTGCTCGCCCAGGCCGGGGCGCTGCCCGAGGACGGGCTTCGCTATCTGGCCCGCGACCGCGAGGCGCGCCTCGCACACATCGAGGGTAATCTGCCGCGGCCGTCCGATCCGCGCGGCAAGCCGGATCCGCACGCGTTCACTGCCGAACAGAAATTGATCGACGCACGAACCCTGGAAGAAGTGCTTGAATGGCTGACGCCGATCGAACGCGTCGAGATTGCCGCCGACGCGCGGCTGCTCAATCAGCTCGCGCTGCTGCCCGATGCGCTGCACCCTGGATTCCCAATTTAGAGGTCCCCCACAGAATGATCCGACGACGCGTAATTTTGAAATCGGCCCTGGGCTGGGCCGCCGCACAGATGACCCTCGCGGACCGGTCCGCGGCAGCGCAGGGAGCGGGCGCGGGAACGGCGGTGGCGGCCAATGGGCCGTCCCAGCCCTTCGATTTCGCATGGCTGAAAGGCCAGGCGCATTATCTTGCGAGCAACCCCTATCAAGAGTCGAAGGACGCGCTGCCGCCCGTCATGGGGAAACTCGGCTACGACCAATATCAATCCATCCGATTCCGGACCGATCATTCGATGTGGGGCGATTCCGGCCTGGCGTTTCGGCTTCAATTCTTTCACGTCGGCCGCTCCTTCAACCAGCCGGTGCATTTGTACGAGGTCCAGGACGGCCAGGCTCGCGAAATCGTCTACGACCCCGCCATGTTCGATTGGGACAAGAGCGGAGTCGATCCTGCGATCATGAAGGACCGCGCCGGTTTCGCCGGCTTCCGGATTCAGTTCGTCACGAATTGGCGAGCCGACGTCGCCGCCTTCCTTGGAGCGAGTTATTTCCGCGCGGTAGGCGGGGACACCCGGCAATACGGGTTGTCGGCCCGCGCGTTGGCGGTGGATACCGCATTCCCGCGTCCCGAGGAGTTTCCACGATTCACCTCCTTCTGGTTCGAGCGGCCCGCGAAGGATTCGGGAACCCTGACGCTATACGCGCTGCTGGACAGCCCGAGCATTGCCGGCGCGTTTCGCATGCAGATCTCGCCGGGCGGTACGCTCATCATGAATGTGGATTCGGCGCTGTATCCACGCAAGCCCATCGAGCGCTTGGGAATAGCCCCGCTCACCAGCATGTTCTTCTACGGAAAGAACGACCGCCGCGGGGCCAACGATTGGCGCCCGGAGATCCATGATTCCGACGGCGTGTCGATGTGGACGGGGGCCGGCGAGTGGATTTGGCGGCCGCTCATCAACCCCCCGGTGCTGCATTTGAATTCATATTTCGACGACAATCCGCGCGGCTTCGGGCTGTTGCAGCGTGACCGGAATTTCGATCACTACCAGGACGACGGGGTGTACTACGACAAGAGGCCGAGCCTGTGGGTGGAGCCCAGGGCCGGGCCGAACGGCGGATGGGGCCGGGGCGCCGTGCAGCTGGTCGAAATACCCACGGTCGACGAAACCTTCGACAACATCGTGGTTTTCTGGAACCCGCTCGACAAGCCCAAGGCGGGTCAGGAGCTGCTCTACGGCTATCGCTTGTATTGGGGCACGCACATGCCGTACGCATCGCCGTTGGCACAGACGATTGCGACGCGCACCGGGATCGGCGGCACGGTCGGCGTCAAGCGGCAATATTACTCCTGGCACTTCGCGGTCGATTTCGCCGGCGGCGAACTCGGCGCCCTGGCGAAGGATGCGCCGGTGGAAGCCGTGGTGACGACCTCGCGCGGCCAGACCGAGCATGTCACCGCCCACTACGTCGAGGAATGGGGCGGCTATCGCGCGCTGTTCGACGTCAAACCCACGGATGATTCGGTGGAACCGATCGACTTGCGGCTGTATCTGCGAGTCGAAGGCCGGCCGCTCACGGAAACCTGGATTTACCAGTGGACGCCGCCCTCGCCCAAGGAGCGCAAACTGGCGCTACTGTAGTAGTGCCGGCACTTGCTTGAGCTGCAAGCACGCTTGATTGTTGGTTCGGTTTGGGCCCAGGAGAGATCGGCGGTTTGGGCCCAGGAGAGAATTCGGTGGCATTCTTGGGCCCTTGCACTCCGCCAGGGCCGAAGAATGCCACCGATTCTTCGCCTGGGCTTTATCCGCCGAACAATTCGCCTGGGCTTTATCCGCCGAACGATACAACTCGTTCGCTCAACCGGCGGTCCCCAGCACGATCACGTGATCGCGCGCGGAGACGACCGCGCCGCCGGGTTTCTCCACGGTCACGGCAAACGCGGCGAGCTTGCGAATGGGCAATTCGGCGTGGATCGGGATCACCACCTCGCCGGCATTCGCGGGTACGTCGAACACGCCGCCGTCCACGGGATAGCGCGCGTCGCGCCCGCCGTCGAAGATCCACAGCTGATATTGACGGACCTGCGGGTCGTTCGGCGCCAACCCGACGAAGTGCACAAAACCGCTCTGCGTCCCGGGATCCCACACCACGTCGCCCATGACACCGGCGGCGGCCGGGTCCTTGGTGGCAGTCAGGGTGATCTTGCGCGACTCGCTCTTGGCCATCAGGGCCGCCCGTTCCTCCGCGGCTGTGGGCTGCGCCTTCGGAACGGGGACCACCGGCGGCGGCACGGGCACATGGACGTCCGCCGTGGGCGCCACGGCGGGCGGGGAACGGTACCAACCGAAGATCGCCAATACGAGGCATGCGGCCGCCGCGAACCAGCCGGCGGCGGCGCCGAGTGCGGCTCGGCGAGGCGGGGCCGCCGCAGGCGCGCTCGCGCGCAAGGGTTGCACGTTGGATGCCGTGGCGAAATAGCCGTGCGCCTGTTGTTCGAGCCGCGCCCGCAACGCCGGCGGCAGAGGCTCGACCGGCGCCGCCAGGCTGATCGCGGCGGCGGCTCGCTCGAATTCGCGCAGATGCCCGCTCGCGCGCGCGTCACCCAATACGTCGAGCGCGCGCTGCTCAGCCGGCGACAAGCCCTCGGTAACCTGCTTGACGAGCAAGTCCACCATGGCGTCGTCGGGCTGGTCCTCTGAACCCGGTTCAGGCATCAAACCCCCTCCGAGACGCGTTTGGCGTCCACATTCAACAACTCGCGCACCTTGATGAGGCCGCGCCGCATGAAGGATTTCACCGTGCCGAGCGGCATCCCCAAGCGGGCGGCGATTTCGGACTGACTCAAGCCGTGCAGCAAACCGAGCTCCAACACCTGCCGTTGCTCGGGACGCAGCTCCGCAAGCGCGCGCGCCGCTTGTTCGGCCTCGAGCGACGTTTCGGACGCGGTGCCGGGATCGGACCAAGCGACGGAATCGAGCGCCTCGACAGGGTCCATCGGCGGTTCACTCGTCGTTTTGCGCAGGCGGTCGATCAAGCGACGGCGCGCAATCATCGCGATGAACACCTTGTCCGATCCCTGCGCCGCATCGAACCGGCCGGCGCTGCGCCAAATGTCCAGAAAAATTTCCTGCGTCGCGTCCTCGGCGTCGGAGGGCGTGCGCGACAACCGCCGCGCCAAGCTCCAAACGAGCGCACCATATTCGTCGATGCATTCGCGCACAGCCGCGGCTTCACCGCTGGCAATCCGCTGGAGAACGGACGGGTTCATTGATTGCTCATTCGATTATTATTCGTTTCAGCCGCTGGGGCGGATTCAACCGTACCGCACGCGTTCGAAGGCGCAGTTTATCCTACACGGTCAGCCGCGGCTCGCCACCCGCGATCCGAGCGCCGGCATGCGCACCGTATCGCCCGTCGGGACGCGCAATTCCGACTCCCGCCGCAGGAAGGGTTGCGCTCGGCGCGGATCGAGGATCGCCCAACGGTACTCGTTGAGCTGTTTCTTGAGCAGCGGCAACAGAGCCGCTTCGGATGAGGAGTCGCCGGCGGTATCGAACAAGGTGGAGCAATACAATGCGAAATACTCCGCGTACAGCTCCTCGTAGCGCTGCATGGGATCGAGAAACGCGGGGTCCTCGATCACGTCGCTCCCGACATGGCTGGCGCAAAGATAACTACAGGCCTTGCGCAGGTAGACGTTGTGCTCGGTGACTACCGCATTTTCATAGCTGCGCCCGGGGCGAAAATGCGCGACGATCTGATTCCGGTCGCGCCCGCGCACCCCGCTGCCGCGCAGGTAGTGGAACAGGGCCTTGCCATGCAGCAGCCGGAAGCTCGCGTGTTTCAACGCCGCCACTTGCACGCGCCGAACCCCGCAATTGGCGAGCTGCCGCATCAACCCCGAATGTTCGTATTCCCATTGCGACCAAATTTCGGGATTCTCGAGAATCCGGCGCGCCACCATCTGCTCGTTGGTGTCGGCGCTGGACAAGGCTGCCTGAACGCGATCAGTAGATTCGCGCATGAGTCTCGCGTGACTGATGGCATGACGGAGCATTCGTCCCTCCCTTGAAGCCAGATTCTGTCAAATGCGAGGAGGTGTCAAAGCGTTGCCATCTGCAGACAGCAACCACGCCCGCATTTGCACATCCCGTCCGGCCGCTTTGCTCCGGCACGGAGGCGCCACCGCGCCCTTCAAGTTGCTATCTCATCACGTCCCGCCGCGCGCGTCTGTAGGAATACCGAGCCAAAAAATGTCGAAGCTTATGCGACGGACGCGTCGGCCATTTGCACCTGGTTCCGACCCAACCGTTTGGCCGCGTACACGGCGGCATCCGCGCGGTTGATGAGCTGCTCGCCCCACACGCCGACTTTGTCGCTGGCGGCCACCCCGATGCTGCACGTGAGGCCGATGGGCGGCCCGAAGCCCTCGACGCGAACCGCGGCAACGCGCTCCAGAATGCGTTGAGCGATGGGGCTCGCCGCCGCCGCATCCGCGCCGCTCAGGACCACGACGAACTCCTCCCCGCCATAACGGCCGATGACGTCGGACTGACGCAGCTCCGAGTGGATGGGCTCAATGATGGCCCGCAGGCAGGCATCTCCCGCCTGATGCCCGAACGAATCGTTGATGAGCTTGAAATGGTCGAGATCGAGAAACAGGACCGCTATCGGCAACCCACGCGCGCGCGCGCGCAGACAGCCCGCATCGAGCCGCTCGACCAGCGAACGCCGATTCAGCACGCCGGTCAAGGGATCGGTTTGCGCGCGCCGCTCCGCATCCGTCAGCGCGGCCCGCTGGCGCTGCAGCCGATCGGCCACGCCGAGCGCGATCAGCACCGCAGCGGCCAGCATGGACAGGGGCAGGCCGTAATAGAGCAGCGCTTCGTTCTGGTCGGACTGCGTAACCAGGAAACGCACTGCAGCAGTGATCGTGAACCCGTTGAGCACGCCCCACGCGATCAGGAAGAAGCCGGCGGCGCGATTGCCGCGGCGCCAGCTCACGAAGGCGACCACCAGCGTGAACACCGACACCACGAAGAAAATGACGTTGCCGATCGCGCTCACCAAGGACACGAAGCCGAACAACTTGGCGACGTTGCCGACGGTAAGCGCCACGAACAGCAGGGCGAACCACCCGAAGGCGCCGTAGATGCGCGGAGCGAAATCCTTGAGATCCGCGATCTCGCGCGCGAACAAGCAGCCGGCCGCGCCGCTCAAACCGACCGGCACGTTCCACGCGAACGAGTTGAGCGGGCGCGCGTATGAGAGCAGCGGCCAGTCGAAACCCTGACCGGACAAAAACGCGATATACAGGCCCTGAAGGAAGAAAAACGTCGCGTACAGAATGAACAGCTTCTCGGCCATGACGAACCAGATCATGAGCGCCGCGGCAGCCATCGCCAACAGCCCGCCGACGGTCAAGGCAATCATTCGCGCATGCGCTGCGCCGCGCTGCAACGCGTCGCGGAGCGTCGCCTCCGACAATTTCACGCCGTCGGGCTCGACCCCCGTGTCGATTCGCAGGTAGATCGATTGCCCGCGCTCGAGGCCGGCCGGCAGGACGAAAACACGATCCTGAAGGCCCCGATAGGCCGCGAGCACGGCGGCGAGAGGTACCGCAGCGCCCGCCGGGAAGACCTCGATCCGGGTTTGGCGGGCGGCATGCACGATGAGCGCCGGCACGCCGCCGGCCGCCGGGAGGGCGGCGCTCGGCGCAGCGATTTTCAGCCAGACGATGCCGGGTCCGCTCGTCCTCGGGTCGCGCGGCGGCTCGAAATCCCGGTCAAGCGCCCCGCTCGCCACGGTCTCGGCCGGCGCATTGGTGGCCGGGACGCCAAGCTGACGCACATCGAGCGGCGCATCGACCGAGGCGGGCTCCGCGGCTTCGATGGCCACCGGAAAGACGTGCATGACGAGCACTAACAGCGATGTCCCTATCCTGCTGCCCAATTCTCAGCTCCATTCGGTGCAACTCAATAGCGTCGCGACAGCAACCAGTTGGCCAGCGACCGCAGCGGCGCTGCGCGCTCCCCGAACGGCTCGAGTGCATCCAGCGCTTCACGGTGCAGCAGGTTTACACGCAGCTGCGAAGCCTCAATGCCGATGATCGCAGGATGCGTGGGCTTATCGCGCTCGCGGTCCGCGCCGGTCGCTTTGCCCAGCGTCGAGACATCGCCCAAGACATCGAGCAGATCGTCCTGGATCTGGAATGCCAAGCCGATCGCGGTCGCAAAATGATTGAGTGCCGAGTAGAGCTCCGCGTCGAGTTGCGGCACGCACTCGGCCGCCATGAGCACGCTGGCGCGAATGACCGCCCCCGTCTTGCGCGCGTGCATGTCCTCGACCTGTTCAATGTCCGGTTGTTGGCCTTGCACCGCCAGATCGATGGCTTGCCCGCCCGCCATGCCGAACGTGCCGCTGGCTTCGCTCAACATGTCGACCAGGCGCAGGCGAATCGCCGGCGAGGCCGGCAGCGCCGCGTCGCGCGCCAGCAACTGAAATGCCAGCGGCTGCAGCGCGTCGCCCACCAGAATGGCCGTCGCCTCGTCGAAGGCCTTGTGGCAAGTCGGCCGGCCTCGCCGCAGGTCGTCGTCGTCCATCGCGGGCAGGTCATCGTGCACCAGCGAGTAGACATGGATGAGTTCGATTGCACAGGCGGCCGCTTCGACCTCGTCCTCGGTCAAGCCCAGGGTGCGCGCGGTCGCGAACAACAGCGCCGGGCGTATGCGTTTGCCGCCGCCCAAGACGCTGTACCGCATCGCCTCATGCAGCCGCGCGGGCACGGTGGTGGCCGCCGGCAGGCGCGCCGCCAACGCGGCCTCCGTTCGCATCCGCCAGGACTCGAGCTGGGCGCCAAAGGCGTCCCTGACCGCGGGTGCGGCGCCCTTCCCAGCGACACCCTCCGCGGCTAAACCCGCCGTGGCTAGACCCGCCGCGGCCAGACCTTCCGCGGTTAGACGATTGGCTGCGTCGTTTCCCATCCAGACGGCCGCGCTCAGCGCGGTTCCGCCGCGCTGTCTTCCGTCTCGCGACGCACGCGTTTCACCTCGGCCAGGGGAATGGCGGTCACCGTCGCGGGACGCGCCGACTCCGGGTATTGAATGGGAAGCTCGGGCGCCAGCGGACCGGAAACGCGCGGCCCGCGCAGCGACGCCACGAGAGCCTTGATGGGGTGACTGAAGGCGTCATTGACCGCCGTACCTTCGAATCCGCAATGTGCCATGCAATTGTCGCAGCGCGGATTCTTGCCGACGCCGTACTTGTCCCACTCGGTGTCTTCGATCAACGATTTGTAACTGTCCGCATACCCCTCATCCGACAACAAGTAGCACGGACGTTGCCACCCGAACACGTTGTAGGTGGGGTTGCTCCAGGGCGTGCACTGATAGGTTTGATTGCCGGCGAGAAAATCGAGGAACAGGGCCGAGTGATTGAACGACCAGGACTTGCCCGTGGGCCGGTGCTTGCGGCGGCCGAAAATGCCCCGAAACAGCTGCTTGCTGGCGGTACGGCCGAGGAACACGTCCTGGCGCGGCGCGTGATGGTAGCTATACCCCGGAGACACGGTGATCCCTTCGACTCCGAGCTGCATCGCCGTGTCGAAGAAGCTGGCGACATCTTCCGGATCTTCCCCGCTGAACAGCGTGCAATTCACGGTGACGCGAAAACCCTTGGCCTTCGCCAAATTGATCGCGGCGACCGCCTTGTCGAACACTCCTTCCTGGCAGACCGACTCGTCGTGCCGTTCCCGGTTGCCGTCCAGATGGATGGAAAAGGTCAAATAGGGCGACGGAGTGTAATCGTCGATATGCTTGGCGAGGAGGATCGCGTTGGTGCACAGATACACGAATTTCTTGCGTGCCACGATGCCGGCGACGATTTGCGGCATTTCCTTATGGATCAACGGTTCGCCGCCCGGGATGGAGACGATGGGCGCACCGCATTCGTCAACCGCCCGCAAGGCGTCCTCGACGCTCACTCGCTTCTGCAGGATCTCCTTCGGGTAGTCGATCTTGCCGCATCCGGAGCAGGCAAGATTGCACATGAAAAGGGGTTCCAACATGAGAACCAAAGGGTAGCGCTTGTCGCCGCGCAGCTTGCGGCCCGCGAGATAACGGGCAACACGGTACATCTGCAATAATGGTATGGCCATAAGGTATCTTACCGCGCCGCAGCCGGCCTTGGACCAAATTTAAGCGCACGGGACGGCCTCAAAATCGCCCCGCGAGCACCTCGTCCCGGTGGTCGCGCCAAATTCGCGCCCATTCGATCCTAAACCACGGGGTGAACCGGACCGGCCCCTGCGCAGCCAGCTGTCCCTGCAGCGCTTCCGGAGCGACCCAGCGCCAGGCTAAGATTTCGTCACGATTGACTTCAACGGGATCAGAGCAATGCCCGATGAACACCGAGCACAGCTCGTGCTCCGAGCCGGTGGCATCGAATTGCGCCTGATATTGGAATTTGAACAAGAACTTCAACGGGCATACCAACCCCAGCTCTTCCCGAAGCCGGCGCCGCGTGGCGGTCTCCATGCTCTCGCCGCTGCGTGGATGGCTGCAACAGCTGTTGGACCAATACAACGGCCATAGCCGCTTGGTGGCCGAACGCTGTTGGATGAGCAGTTCTCCGCTGCGGTTGAAGATCAGCAGCGAAAAGGCCCGGTGCAGGATGCCCTTGCCTTCGTGGCAGCGCGCCTTGCTCAGATGTCCGACGTCCCGGTCGCTGCCGTCCACCAGGATCAGCGAATCCGAATCGGCCGGCGCATCCGGTGAATTCACAGGTCTGATGGCAGGATTATCCACTATGGCAGGCCTTCATACTCTCCACTCATGCCGCGTCGTCGACGCCCGAACACTGATGATAGCTGCTCGCGAAACGCCTGTGCCAGCTTAAGGAACGACCAACATGAACGCATTGGCGCAAGTTGCGATCGGCTCATCCGAGCACCGCCGGCTGCTCGCGCAATTCTTCCTGGACACCCACGTCGATTACGTGCCGGAAAAAATCCAGTGGCCGCAGTTGCCGGAGCCGGCACGCGAGCGATTGAAGAGCCTGCCGTTCTGGCAGGAAGCGGTGGCCACCGAAAACATCACGTCCAACACGGTGGCAGCGGCCGCGCAGCTCGAGCCGGATCCCGACATTCGCAAAGCCATCGAAATGCAGGGTTTCGAGGAAAGCCGCCACGCCCGCCTGTTGCTCGCGCTCACCTCGCATTACCGCATCGAGGTCGACGTACCGCCGCGGTTCGAACCCCGGTCGCTGGAGACCGATTTCCTGTTCGCCGGCTTCGGCGAGTGCTTCGATTCGTTTTTCGCGTTCGGGCTGTTCGCGCTTGCGCAGAGTTCCGGGTACTTCGCCCCGGCGCTCACCGCCATTTTCGAACCGGTGATCCAGGAGGAGGCCCGGCACATCTTGTTCTTCGTCAACTGGGTGAAGTACCGGCGTTCCCAGCTGCGCGTCTGGCAGCGGCCGTGGTTCCGCCTGCGCTGCGGCTGGATCATCCTGCGTCAGGTGGCAAGCCGCATCAAAACCGCGCGCACCATGGGGGACGCCGCGGAGAACTCCAGCGACAATTTCACGCTCACCGCACACCAGGAGTTGGGCGAGGATCTGACGCTGCACAAGCTGCTCGGAATGTGCCTCCACGAGAACGAGCGCCGCATGGCGCCTTATGACCCGCGCCTGCGAAGACCGCGGCTGGTGCCGGTGCTGGCCAGATTTGCCTATCGCATCCTGCCGAGGAGCATTTAGTCGTATCTCAACTATGGGTTTGATCGGGTTGAGTTCGTGGTGAAGAGCATCGGGAGACCCAGGAGAGAGATCGGTGACATTTTTCGACCCTTGTACTCCGCCAGAGTCGAAAAATGTCACCGATCTCTTTCCTGGGCTCCAACCGCAGAACTCCTCTGCCGCACGTAGCTAGCTTGGAATGTACCCGTGCTCGCGGAACCATCGCACGGCGTCGGCGAACGCCTCCGCCGGCGCCCGCCAGCGGTAGCCGAGTTCGCGCATCGCCTTGGCACTCGAGAAAAACATGCGCTTGCGCGACATCCGCACGCCTTCCAGCGTAATCCGGCCGCTGCGGCCCGTGAGCAACGCGACGGCCTCCGCGACGTATGCCATCGGTAGCACGGCGGAATACGGCAGCCGTATCCGGGGCGGCGGGCGGCCGACGAGCTGCGCGATGACTCCGAGTATTTGGCGCAGCGTCATGTCCTCGCCGCCGAGAATGTAGCGTTCACCGATGCGGCCATGATGAAAGGCCAACAGATGACCCGCCGCCACGTCATCGACATGCACGATGTTCAGTCCCGTATCGACATACGCCGGCATGCGGCCGGCCGCCGCGTCGCGCACCAGTCCGCCGGTTGGCGTGGGCTTCACGTCGCCCGGGCCCACCGGCGTCGAGGGATTGACGATGACGGCCGGCGTCCCGGCCCGGGCGGCCTCGAGCACGAGCTGCTCGGCGAGAAATTTCGAGCGCTTGTAATGGCCGATCATGACGCCAAGCGACACCGCGGTCCCTTCGTCGCCCGGCGTTCCATCCGCCGGTATGCCCATGGTCGCCACGCTGCTGGTATAGACGATCTTCCCGACTCCTGCGGCGGCGGCGGCGGTCAATAAATTACCGGTCCCGTCCACATTGGTCCGGTACAGCTGCGACGGGTCCCGGGCGCCCAGTCGATAATCGGCGGCAACATGAAACAAGGCGCCGCAGTCGACCAGGGCAGGCTGCAATGTCTCTGCGACGGTCAAGTCGCCGACGGCGACTTCGAGCGGCAAGTTGCGCAGATTGGTGCGGTCCGAGGCCGCGCGAACCAGCACGCGAACCTGCCAACCGGCGCTCACCAATGCCCTGGCGACGGCCGCTCCCACGAAACCGGAGGCGCCGGTCACCAACGCTCTCATGCGATTCGGGTGCGTGGGGATGCCGCCAAGGCGAGGGGGGCCAGGGCACCGGTGCGGGCGACCGCGGTCAGCGCCTGCCGCGCCCTCCGGTAGCGTGTTGCGAGGCGGATCAAGGGGGCAATATCGCTCGGGCGGCGGCCGACCTCGAGGATGAGCCGCAGTATCCGCACCCTCCCGGCACGGGTGGCCGCCATCACCGCCCCGGGGAGGGCGTCGTCGGCCGTATCCACGATCACGCGCACCGCGACGAACGGCAGCCTGTGGATTGCGGCAATCGAGGCAACCGCCGCGCTTTCCATGTCCACCGCGACGGCGCAGGTCTCCCGAAAGGCCGTCGCCTTGCCCGCAATGTCTTCGATGGCCAGGTCGCTGCTCAAGAGTTTGCCGCTCACGACGCTGCGCCGTGCGGCGACGGCGGCGGTCAGAAGTTCGCGCCAATGGTGGTCGGTGGCAAACACCGTACCGTCGCGGGAGACGACGACGCCCGGCAAGCAGATGGCTCCGGCGCGCAACGCGGGATCGAGACCGCCAGCCAATCCCCAGCTCACCAAGGCGACCGCACCGGCCTCGACCAGCGCGGTGGCGGCAGAGGCCGCGGCGGCGCTGCCCATCCCGCTCACCGCGACCAGCGTACCGTCACGCAGCGCAAACAGGCCGTCGCTGCGGCGGATCGGCGGTCCTAGGGTGCGAGCCTCCAGCTTGAGCGCCGCGACCACACCGGCCGCACTCAATGCGTGATTCCGCGGCGGACGAGCGTGCGGTAGGCGGCCAGTGCCCACAGCGGGAAATAGCCGCTGTAGCCGTGATACTTCAAATAGAAAACCCGTGGAAAGCCCGGCGCCGTGAAGCTCGGATCGCTCCATAGGCCATCCGGCCGTTGAGTTCGCAGCAAATGCTCGATGCCGGACCGCACGGCATCCGATCCCACCTCGCCCGCAGCCAGCAGCGCGAGCAGCGCCCATGCGGTTTGATAGGGCGTGCTGGCGGCATTGCCCGGCGCGCGCGCATAGCTATCGTTACTCTCCCCCCACCCGCCGTCGGCGCTCTGACGGCTCTTCAGCCAGTCGACGGCCTTGCGCACCGCCGGATCCTGCGTGCCGAGCCCCGCTTGAGCCAGCGCCGTCAAGGCCGACCAGGTGCCGTAGATGTAGTTGGTGCCCCAGCGGCCGAACCACGAACCGTCGCTCTCCTGTTCGGCGCGCAGAAAGGCGATCGCGCGGGTCAGTGCCGGCTTGTCTTGGGGACGGGCGACTCTGGCCAGCACCGTCACGACGCGCGCCGTGACGTCGCTGGTCGGCGGATCGAGCAGCGCGCCGTGATCGGCGAACGGAATCCGATTGAGCGAATAATAGGTATTGTCGGCGTCGAAGGCCGCAAAGCCGCCGTTGGCGCTTTGCATGCCCACCAGCCAATCGAGCGCCCGCCGTACGCTTTCGCTGTATTCGTCCGAGTTGTGCGCTTGATGCATGGCCCATGCGACCACCGCCGTGTCATCCAGATCGGGGTAGTAATCATTCGCAAATTGAAACGCCCAACCGCCGCCGGCAAGTCCACGGCGATTGACCTGCCAGTCGCCGGGCTCATCCAGCACTTGCTCGGTCTGCAGCCAGTCGAGGCCGCGCGTGGCGGAATTGATCGCCGCCGGTTCCGCGGCCTCCTGCATGGCGAGGGTCGCCAACGCGGTATCCCACACCGGAGACACGCAGGGCTGGCAATACGCGCTCGAAGGGTTCACCACCAACAGTTTCTGCAGGGCGCGCTTGGCGGTTGCCCGCCGCGGATCGTCGTTCGCGTACCCGAGTATGGTCATTGCCTCCAGCGCATTCACCATGGCGGGAAAAATGGCGCCCAGCCCGTCCTCGCCGTTCAGCCGCTCGAGCATCCACTCTTCGGCGCGGCGCGTGGCACGTTCGCGCATGCCGCGCGGGATGAACGGATCGATCAGCCGGCCGAGCCGGTCCGCCAACAAGAACACCCGTGCCAGCAGTCCGCCTTGTTTCACCGCAGCGCGGAAGTAGCGCCGCTCCGCTTCCGGCGGCGTCGTGAACAACTCGCGCACCGAGACGCGCCGCGGGTTCTTGGCGACGGGCTTGCGGGTGCACAAAATGAACAGCGGCACCATGACGGTGCGCGACCAATACGCCACCTTGTCGATGTGGAATGGAAACCACTTCGGCAGCAGCATGATTTCGACCGGAATGTAGGGCACACCTCGCCACGGGAGCTGCCCGAACAGCGCCAGCGCGATGCGCGTGAACACGTTGCACCGGGCGGCGCCGCCGCGCTCGAGGATGGCCGCGCGCGCGCGCGCCATGTGCGGCGCCTGCGGATCGTCGCCGGACAGTTTCAGCGCGTAGTACGCCTTGACGGTGCAGCTCATGTTGAAGTCGCCGCCGTGGTACAAGGGCCATCCCCCGTGCGCCGCCTGATGGCTGCGCAGGTACACGGCAAGCTTCTTTTCCAGGGGAGCGTCGATCTCGTCCAAAAAGTGCATCATCATGATGTACTCGGCGGGAATCGTGCAGTCCGCCTCGAGCTCGAACAGCCAATAACCCTGAGCGCTCTGCTTGGCGATCAAGGCGTCGCGCGCGGTGAATACCGCGCGGTCCAACGCGGAAACAACCGGGGTTTTCGTCAGCGCATGCGAGACGATGTCCGCGCGCGCGAAGGCGCCTGACGCCTTCGAGGCGCCGGGTTTTTGAACCGCTCGGGTCACGTTGCCGAACTCCCGTAGGAGCGGCGCACCGCGCGCTCAGGCGAAGGCTCCAAGCCTGCGGGCGGCGCATCGACCAAATGCGCAGGATAGGGCCGTCGTACCTCGCCGATTTCCGCCAGCGGCAGTCCCCGCGCGGCGAACGCAAACAGGCCCCGCAGCATCCAGTCGCTGTGGCGGGCGATATCGGTCAATGAGCGAGTCAATGCGACCGCTCGGCGCGAAACCTTCACTTGAGCACCAGTGGTAAACCTCGGATTCCGATTAATTTTTTGCAATGTAAGCACGGCAAGCCCAACCGCCCACAAACAGAAGCGCCGGATACCGGCCTCGCCGGCGGGTATCAGCAATGTGTATTCCAGCGCGTTGCGCAAATGCGCATGCGCGATCGCGGTCAGTTCGCGCATGCCGGCCGCAAACCGCGGGTCATGGGGTTCGGGCGCCAAGCGCGACAAATCCACCCCCTGGCGCGAAAACACGTCCTGCGGCAGCCAGCAGGCGCCCCGGCTGCGATCCTCCCACACATCCTTCAAGATATTGGTCATTTGCAGCCCTTGGGCAAACGACACGGCGAGACCCTGCAGCCGGGCGCGGCGCCGCGCAATCGCCGGCGAGTACTCGCAAAACAGGTCGGTGAGCATATCGCCCACCACGCCGGCGACGTAGTAGCAATAGTCGTCCAAATCGGTCAGCCGCGGCACTCCGCGCAGGCTGGCTGTGGCCTGAAAACGCGGCATTCCATAGCACATCAGCTCGACGCAGCGGTGAATCGCGACGCGCTGCGGTTCGCTCAATGACGCGGTCACGTTGACGACGCGCCGCATGTTGCCCACCAGATCCCGTTCGGTGGGCAGGGTGCGGTCCGACAGGCGCCTTGCCAGCTCGGCCCCGAGCGTCTCCGCATCGCCGCGTCCGGCGAGTACGGCCATGAAACGCTGCATGTAGGCCTGAGTCTCGGGAGGCGGCAGCGCCGGCTCATCCTCGATGGTGTCGGCAATGCGGCACAATAAATACGCATTGGTCACCGAAATCCGCAGCGCCGCGGGCAGCTGCGGAATCGTCAGCGCGAACGTCCGCGAGACGTGAGGAAGTATTTGGTCTTGATAGACCGCATCGGAAACGCCGTAATCCATGCGGACAGTATCTCGGAAAATCGACGGGATAGCACCATTTGGGTGGCCCGGGTGTGGCGCAAAATACCCGGGCGTTCCGGCCGCCGGAACCCCGAAAACCCGCAGTAGACTATAGCGTCAGCGCGCCTCCCGCAAGCTTGTAGGAATTCTGCTACAACTATATGCGTCGTGGCGGTTCAGGGCCACGACAGTATAAACTCTGTACGATGGATGACCCTACTTCCTATCCGCTCCTCGAGTCCATCGACACGCCGGCCGATCTGCGCCGCCTGCCACAGGCCAAACTTGCGCAGCTGGCCGCCGAATTGCGCCAATTCTTGATCCAAAGCGTCAGCACGCGGGGCGGCCACTTCGCGGCGGGCTTGGGGACGGTCGAACTGACCGTCGCCCTGCACTATGTCTTCGATACCCCCCGCGACCGGCTGGTTTGGGACGTGGGGCATCAGGCCTACCCGCACAAGGTGCTGACGGGGCGACGAGCGCTGCTCCACACCATCAAGCAGACGCACGGTCTGGCGCCGTTCCCGTCGCGTAGCGAGAGCGAATACGACACCTTCGGGGTCGGCCATTCGAGCACGTCCATCAGCGCCGCGCTCGGAATGGCCATCGCCGCCGCCAAGCGCGGCGAGGGCCGCCGTGCGGTGGCCATCATAGGCGACGGCGCGCTGACCGCCGGCATGGCATTCGAAGCACTCAATCACGCGGGCACGTCGCCGGCCGACTTGCTGATCATTCTGAACGACAACGACATGTCGATCTCGGAGAATGTCGGCGCCCTGTCCAATTATCTGGCGCGCGCCCTGTCGGGGCGCATGTATGCGCACCTGCGCGAAGGCGGCAAGAAAGTACTGCGGCAGATGCCGACGGTATGGGAACTCGCGCGCCGCTCGGAGGAGCACCTGAAGGGCATGGTGCTTCCCGGCACCTTGTTCGAGGAAATGGGGTTCAATTACATCGGACCGGTCGACGGTCACGATGTCAAAGCCCTGGTTGCCACGCTCAACAACGTGAAGAAGCTGCGCGGGCCGCAGTTCCTGCACGTCGTCACGCGCAAGGGCAAGGGCTATGCGCCCGCGGAAGCGGATCCGATCAAGTGGCACGGCCCGGGTCCCTTCGATCCGGCCAGCGGCAAGATATTCAAGGAAGCCAGCTCCGGCCCGACTTATTCGCAGATCTTCGGGCAGTGGCTCTGCGACATGGCGCAGAGCGATCCGAACATCATCGGCATCACGCCGGCGATGCGCGAGGGTTCGGGCCTGGTCGAATTCTCGAAGCGCTTTCCGGACCGATATTTCGACGTCGCGATAGCCGAGCAGCATGCGGTCACGTTCGCCGCGGGTCTGGCCTGCGAGGGATTCAAGCCCGTGGTCGCGATCTATTCGACCTTCTTGCAGCGCGCCTACGATCAGCTCATTCACGATGTGGCGTTGCAGAAACTTCCCGTGGTGTTCGCGTTGGACCGCGCGGGCCTGGTTGGCAGCGACGGCGCGACCCACCAGGGCAGCTATGATCTCTCGTTCCTGCGCTGCATCCCGAACATGGTGGTCATGACGCCCGCGGATGAAAACGAGTGCCGGCAGATGCTGTACACCGGAACGACCCTCGCAGCTCCCTCGGCGGTGCGCTACCCGCGCGGCGCGGGACCCGGCGTTCCCGTCGCGGCGGAAATGACGCCGCTCCCCGTGGGCCGGGCGCAGGTGCGGCGCGAGGGCCGCAGCGGCTTGGCGCTCCTCGTTTTCGGCACTCTGCTCGAGTCGGCCCGCAAGATCGCCGAGCGGCTGGACGCCACGCTGGTCAACATGCGCTTCGTCAAGCCGCTCGATGAGGCGCTGGTCGTCGCCATGGCGGCCCGGCACCTCGCGATCGTGACCATCGAAGAGAATGCCATCATGGGCGGCGCGGGCTCGGCCGTCGGTGAGGCGCTGACCGCGGCCGGTGTGCAAATCCCGATGCTGCAAATCGGCATTCCCGACCTGTTCATCGAGCACGGCTCGCGCGACACCTGCCTCGCCGCTGCGGGACTCGATCTCGCCGGCCTGACGGCGAGCGTGGATCAGTGGTGGGCCCTGCAGACCCGGGAGAAAGTAAGGTCGGTCCGCAGCGTCTGAGGCCCGACCCGTCACCGTGATCGCATTGCAATCCGACTTCCTGCGCACCCTGGCCGAGCGCGGCTACATCCATCAGCAAACCGACGCCGCCGGACTCGACCAACGCGCGCGCGCGGGCGTAGTCACTGCCTATATCGGGTTCGACGCCACGGCCGACAGCCTGCACGTGGGAAGCCTGGTTTCGATCATGGTGCTCCGGCACCTGCAGCAAACGGGCCATCGCCCGATTGTCCTGATGGGCGGCGGCACGACCAAGGTGGGGGATCCGTCGGGGCGCGATGAAACTCGCCAACTCCTCACCGATCAGCAGATCAGCTCCAACATCGCCGGCATACGCGAGGTCTTCAGCCAATTTCTGCGTTTCGACGACACTGCGACCGGCGCCGTGATGGTCAACAACGACGACTGGCTGTCGGACTTGAGATACATCCCGTTCTTGCGCGACATCGGCAGGCACTTTTCGATCAACCGCATGCTGACCATGGACAGCGTGAAACTGCGGCTCGAGCGCGAGCAGCCGCTCACGTTTCTCGAATTCAACTACATGATCTTGCAGGGCTACGACTTCATCGAACTGAACAAGCGCTACGGCTGCATCCTGCAGATGGGCGGCTCGGATCAGTGGGGCAACATCCTGCAGGGGGTCGAGTTGGGGCGTCGCGTGCGCGAACAAGAGCTGTTCGGGCTCACGACGCCGCTGATAACCGCCGCGTCCGGAGCCAAGATGGGCAAGACTGCGAGCGGCGCCGTGTGGCTCAATGCCAAGCGGCTTGCGGCCTACGATTACTGGCAGTTCTGGCGCAATACCGAGGACGCCGACGTGGGCCGGTTCCTGCGCATGTTCACGGACTTGGCCGTGGCCGAGATCGCCCGCCTCGAGCTGCTGCAGGGCGCGGAGATCAACGAGGCCAAAAAGATGCTCGCCACCGAGGCCACTCGTTTGTGCCATGGCGATGACGCCGCACGCGCGGCGGCCGCCACGGCGGCGGCGGCCTTCACCGGCGCGGCTGCCGAGGGTTTGCCCACCCTGTCGCTGCGCTCGGGCGCGCAAATACCCGTGCTGGAGGCGGTGGTCGCCCTGGGAATGGCCGCATCGAAAAGCGAAGCCAGGCGTCTGATCGAGCAGGGCGGCGTGAGGCTGAACGATCAATCCGTGCAATCGGCGGACGCCACCATCTCCGGCGCCGATCTCGACTCCACGGGGACGGCGCGGGTCGCCGTGGGCAAGAAGCGCCACGGCATCATCAAACGCGCATGATCGACATATGGCACGCGGGCTGAACGCAAAGCCGGGAAGAAACGATCCGTGCTCTTGCGGCAGTGGGAAAAAATATAAGAATTGCTGCCTTGCAGGGCCCGTGGCCCGATCGCCCGCGGCGCGCGCTTCCCCGGTGGCTCCTGGGCCGACAGCCCCTGAGCCGACGGCCGCCGAGATCGAGCAACTCAGCCTGCTCTCGGGTGCCGGGCGCGATGCGGAACTGGAAAGCCGCGCGCGCGCGCTGATCGAAGCGCATCCTGATTCCGGTATCGCCTGGAAGGCGTTGGGCGAGTCCCTCCGCCGGCAGGGAAAGGAGGACGCCCGGCAGGCTTTGCAGAACGCGGCAGATCTGCTGCCCGATGATGCAGAGGCGCACAGCAACCTGGGCACCGCCCTGCGCAGCCTCGGTCAACCGCAGGCCGCGGCCGCCGCCTTCCGGCGCGCGCTGGCGATCAGGCCCGGGCTCGCCGTCGTGCATGGCAATCTGGGCAATGCTTTGCGCGATCTTGGTCAGCTCGATGACGCCGTGGCCAGCTATCGCCGTGCGCTCGAGATCAACCCGGCGCTCGCCGACGTGCACAACAACCTGGGCAATGCCCTGCACGATCTCGGCCTGCTCGATGACGCCGTGGCCAGCTATCGCCGTGCGCTGCATGTCAAGCCCGATCACGCCGATGCGCAGAGCAACCTCGGCAGCGTGCTCATGCATCTCGGCAAGGTCGAGGAAGCCGAAGCGTCACTGAGCAAGGCCATCGAGCTGTCCCTGGGCGATGCAAGGCCGTTGGCCGCGGCCCTCCTGTTCATTCCGTATCGGCAGGATGACTCCCGCTTCGATCGGCTCGAATCGGTTTACGCCCGGCGCGAATCACTGGCGCCGGCGGACCGCATCAAGCTGGGTTTTTCCATGGGCAAGGCGCTCGAGGACATCGGCGAGTACGCCAGATCCTTTGGCGCATACGAGGAAGCAAACCGGCTGTTCCACGTCGGCCATCCCTACGATGAAGCCGCCGACGAACGTGATGTGGAGCATGACTGCGGCGAGTTCACCCGCGAGATGTTCGAGGACTGGGCCGCGGCTGCCGAACGGTCGCCGCCGGTTTCCGAGCGGGCGATTCCCGGTCACGCGATTCCCGGTCACGCGATTCCCGGTCACGCGATTCCCGATGAACGCGTCCCGATTTTCATCGTGGGAATGCCGCGCTCCGGTACATCGCTGATCGAACAGATGCTCGCCAGCCATCCGGCCGTCTTCGGAGCCGGCGAGTTACCCAAGCTCGGCGAACTTGCGCAAGAGGCGCGCCTTGTGCCTCTCGACTCGTCGGACCGTGAATCCAATCTGGCGACGCTGCGCGCACTGGGGCGCCAATATCTCGAGCACATCGGGAAACTTGCGCCGCAGGCGCGCTACATCACCGACAAGATGCCCGGCAACTATCAATACTTGTGGTTGATCCAGCTGGCGCTGCCCAACGCGAAGATAATCCATGCCCTGCGCGACCCCATGGACACCTGCTTCTCCTGTTACGCGTTGCGCTTCACATTGGGACATGAATACAGCTACGACCTGAGAACGCTCGGGCGGAAATATCTGCGCTACGAGAGACTGATGGAGCATTGGCGCGACGCGCTTCCTCCGGGGCGGATATTGAGCGTGAGCTACGAGGACAACATTTCCGATCCGGAGCGCGAGGTGCGACGGATGCTGGATCATCTGGGACTCCCATGGAATCCCGCTTGTGTGCGGTTCTACGCAACCGAGCGCGCCGTCAGAACCGCGAGCGCGGCCCAGGTGCGCAAACCCATCTACGCGAGCTCCATGGCGCGTTGGAAACATTTCGAGCAGCATCTTGCGCCTTTACGCGAGACCATCTATCCATAGTTTCCGGGCGGACGGCGCCCAGGTTCGCATGTGGGAGCATCTGGCTGCGTAGTTGTTGACATATGTCCAGAGTATTGTAATGGGGCGAGCCCGGGATTTATATTGTCGTGAAATTCGAGGCCGCGCAAAATCGGAACGTGGCGCTTCAGGTCAAATCTGCAAGGACAGCATCCCGCGATTAACCGCGTCGTAAAATATATTCCGAAGGAGATCAGCGCCGTGTTACCGATCCCGCTCCGTCAGGCAGCCGTGACTGCCGCCGTCGCAATTGCGGCCGCATTATCTGCCTCCGTAACCTACGCGGCCGTGCCGGCGGCCGACATCGAAGTGTCCGCCGCCGGCGGGACGACCATACTCACCACCGGTACCGTCACAGGCAGTGCCTGCAATGGCGATATGGGATGCGAAACCACGACCTCCAAGGCAGCTGCCAACCTGAACGTGTCCACAAAGGGCTCGACCGCCGGCGGCAACCCGGCGAATGCCTCGGGGCTGGCACTAATAACGGTGTACTACGAGATCAAGGGGCCAGTGAAGGATACTGTCGTGCCTCTGGTCATTTCCGGGAGTGCGTCGACGTCGGCCGAGGGACCGGACGCCGAGGGGTTGGCGTACATCGAATACAATGATGGCGATCTTTATACGTGCTCCTCTACGATCACCGGGCCGTGCGGAACAGAGCCTAGTTCCGGAAGCCTGGATGCGGTGGTCTTCACCAACAACTTCTCCGACACCCTGTACGACTTGGAGGTAATTGTCAGCGGCTCTTCAACCCTCGGCACGGGCAAGTTCTCCGCCAAGATTTCCGGCGTCACGCTGGCAATCGAACCGACGTGGCTCGCGAGCAATCCCGGCTACAAATTGAAATTCAGCGCGGGTATTCACGTGTCCGATGGCACAGCGAGCTGCGGGCAGGGAGAGGGCGTTGAGATCAAGCTGAGCTGCGGATCTGTTGATCCCTAAAGCGCATTGCGGCCTGGCTCGCCCAGAGGCGAGAGTTCTGAGGTCATCGCCGCCCTGTCGGTGCTCGGACGACCCTCGATGTCCATGGACAACGTGAACGCGCCAAAGACCCGAAGCATCGCTCGGCTTGCTGCGGCCTGTTCCGTGGGGACGACGCTGGAATGGTACGACTTCACCATCTACAACGTGATGGCGGCGCTGGTCTTCAATGTCGTCTTTTTTCCCAGCTACGATCCCTTCGTTGGCACGTTGTTGGCGTTCTCGACCTACGCGGTCGGCTATTTCTCGCGGCCCGTCGGCGGCTTCATGTTCGGGCGCCTGGGCGACCTGCTCGGACGGCGCTTCGTGCTGTTCACGACGCTGATGCTGATGGGGGTTGCCACCTGCTTCATCGGTCTGCTTCCCAGCTATCGGGCCGGTGGGCTCTGGAGTCCGGCCCTGCTCGTGCTTTTGCGCTTCCTGCAGGGCGCCGCCATCGGCGGCGAATGGGCGGGTGCGGTGTTGTTGTCGCTGGAACATGGCGCCAGTGCCAAGCGTGGGCGGAATGGTTCCTACGCCCAACTGGGGCCCGCCTGTGGGACTATCCTTGGCATGGGCGCGGTAACGCTGGTCACGCTGGTGCTCCCGACGGCGAGCTTCGAGGCCTGGGGGTGGCGTCTGCCGTTTGCCTTGAGCGCCGTGCTCGTCGCCTTCGGCCTTTGGCTGCGTCAGGGCGTGGAGGAGACGCCGGCGTTCACGGCGATGAAAGCCCGGGGCACGACCGCGCGGTCGCCGCTGAAGGAGGTTGCGAGCGGCCATTGGCGGGGATTGCTGGTATCCATCGCAGCGCGTGCGGGCCCGGACGTGTTCTACGCCCTGCTGGTCGTGTTCACACTCACCTACGTCACGGCAATCCTGCACCTGACGCGCCCGCTCGCGCTGACCGCAACCGTCATCGGGTCGGTTTGCAATGCCTTAAGCATTCCGCTGTTCGCGTCGCTGTCGGACCGCATCGGGCGGCGCCCCGTGTACATCGCCGGGGCGCTGCTCGCGTTCGCATGGGTGTTCATCTTCTTTCGGCTGATGGACACTCGGCAGGCGCTGTACATCGACATCGCCGTTGCCGTCGGCATGACCCTGCACGCGATGATGTACGGTCCCCAGGGGGCCTTCATCGCGGAGCAATTTCCCACGCGCGTCCGATACGCCGGCTCCTCCATGGCGTACACCCTCACGGGGATCGTGGCGGGGGGCGTGGCGCCGTTACTGTTCGGCTCGCTGTACCGCGCCTTCAACTCGACCCTGCCGCTGTCGCTGTATCTCGGTACGGCGCTCGCCGTCACCGTGGTGGCGCTCTCGATTGCGCGTGAGTCGGCGCACGCGCCGTTGCGCGAGGTCTAGGCGAAATTCGCGGATTCGAGGGTCCGCCGACGCTAACCGAACTTCGGGGATTCGAGGCTTCGCCGACGCTAAGTGATTGATGCACTTAGGGTGCTGCACCCTCGAACGCCGTGTATGACAAATGTCATACGCCGTGTCCGCGTGGATCCGCGAGCGCGCGACGTGGGACGTTTGCGCTCATCAGCCGCGCGACGCGGGACGTTTGCGCTCATCAACCGCACGCCGCGCGACATTTTGCGCTCATCAGCCGATAGGTTTAGTCTCAGGGAACGATCAGGGCGGGCGCTTCCGCGGATGCAAATCAAACAATAACGATAGAGATCTGCGGGAGATAGATGGGATACCTGGTTTCGCGTATTGGGATGGCGATGCTCTTGATGCTGCCGCAACTCTGCGGTGCGCTCAGCCTGAATGAGTACCATGCCAATGGCGATGACACGGTGGATTTGTTCATTGCCGGATCGTCCGAACAGGACCATACGCTGCAGCGCCTGTTTCGCCAGATTTGCGCCCCTAATTCCCTTGACGTCTATTCGGCCGACAATGGCAGCGTGCGCTTGCTGTTCTGCCGCACCAGGGCGGGCGGCGCCGACGCGGTGCCGGGATTGGCCCCCGGACAAAAGGTGGCGTTGCACAAGTCGTCGATCGGAGGTTCAGGAAGCGGAGTGGGTCCGCTGATAGAGAAGACGCCGGTCGCATTTTTGAACGTTGCCGATCTGCGCGCACATTTCGCCGATCGGTGTCCGCCGACGCGTCGCAGCCAGTATGCGGCGGACGGCGGCCTGTCGGGATACACGGAGAACGAATGCGACGATCCGACGCCGGTTCTTGTGGTTCCCGATGCCGGAATCTCCGATGTCGAGCCGCGGCTTTTGCTGCGCGCCTACCATCTCCCGCCGGACGCCGCGGATGTGCTTCATGTGCAAAGCGCGAACGCGTTCATTTTCGGCGTGCCGGTCAGCCTCAGTCTGAGGGATGCCTTGCAGGCGGCGAAATTTCCGCCTCAGGATCCCTGCAATCCGGGAAATCCGCATTACGCCGATCTCGTTGACGCCAATTTGGCCGTGCGCGTCAAGCGTGGCGAAACGGAACCGTGCATGCCCAGCTTGACACGCGCACAGGTGGCGGGAATCTTTGCCGGCACGCTCAGGGATTGGGGCCAGATCGTCAATGCACACGGCTATGCCCTCGCGACCAAGAACGGCGGCAACGGCTCGATAATATCGCCCCCCGGAGTACGAGCGCCCAGCGACGAGCGCGTCAACATCTGCCGCCGCGTCGACACATCGGGAACGCAAGCCGCCTACGAAATGTTTTTCCTCAACCGGCGTTGCGCGCCGGGTGTGCGGCCATTTGTCGACGCCGGTCCCACCGTATTCCTGGGGTCGGCGAGCGCCGACGTGAGATCGTGCCTGAACCGGCTCGATCGGCAAAATGTGTGGGCAGTCGGCACCATGAGCACGCAAATTGTCGAGTCCCTGCGGGATGACCATTGGCGATTCATCAAGATCGACGGCGTCGCGCCGACGCTTCTCAACACCTACAACGGGCGCTGGCTGTTCTTCGTCGAGCAGACCTTCCAGTGGCGGGACGAGCACTCCGACGCCCCGTTGCGCGGACTCAAGCGTACGCTGATCGCACACATTGGCTGGCAGCTCGGCAACCCGGTGATCCTGCGCGACCTGAATCGTGACTTTCGTCATGCGTGGGGAAGCGCCGGGGCGATGGGGATGAGCGGTCCTCCGCCGCGTCCGACACCGGGTAAGCCGGTCGACTCAGCCGCCCTCGACGATAACCCGATGCTCGCCGTCAGGCATGATTCGAGCAACTGCAACGCCGTGATCGCCGAGTACCCGACCGCGTTGCCGTGAGCGCTTCAGTAGAACACCCCATCCACAACGTCTGCTACACGTCCCGTCACCAAACTGACCAACAGCAGGTCAGGGCCAAAGCGGACCCAGCGATAGCCAGCTGGTGGCGGCGCCAAGCCCAGAGGCGTGTACTGGTCGTAGAAATACGGCTCGGTTAGAAAGATGGGCGGCAAAATCGCCCCCGTCGCCCAGCGTTGGTAACGAAAACCCGGCGGATAACGGAACGCGGGTCCGCGTATGCTCGAACGCCAACGGCCCTGGCTCATGAAGCGATGCGATGGACGCGGACGGACCAAGGCGGGCCGTCCGGGCGGCGGGCGCGCTGCAGGAGGTCGGGTGCTGGGTGCGGGCCCGCCAGGTCGCGACGACTCGGGTGGGCGGTTTGAGCCGGGACGCCCGCTGTCGGGTTTGCCGCGCGACCCATTCTCGTCTTGTGGCGCGCCGGGTTGATCACTCGGTCCGGCACGGCCGGGGCGCGGCTGATCCTGAGCGGGCGAGACGGCGGAACTCAGGACGGCTACAACTACAACTGACAAGACTGACAAGACTGACAACGCTTTCCGCACGATTGTGGTCCTCGAGTTTGGCCCTTCCCAAAATTATACAGTACCACTCCTCGAATCAGCGGTATTGGTACGTGAAAACCGCTCCGACCGCAGACGGTTCGCATGACCTCGGTGAACCTCGGTTCAATCGGGCGGCGTTCTCGTTTCATGATGCGTCGCACGCTGACGCTCTAGCGATCACGGTGCTAGGCTGCGTGAGGCATCTGTCGGCCCCAATAACAGCGGAGATCGATATGAGATCCTTGGAGAGGCACCGTGGAAACTACGGCAGCCTGCCATTGTTCGGAAGTTACGCTCATCATGGACCGCCGCGCTATGCTCAGGTCCGCCGTCGGGGTCGCCGGAATCGGTGCAACCGGGCTCCCGTGAATCCCGCCGCACCGTCGCTCGAGAGAAAAAATCAGACGCAGGAGCAACCCCGACAATGAAGTACAACCACATCGGGATACCAACGACCTCCGCGTTCGATGGCGAGATCCCACTACCGCATTTGAAGGTAACGGTAAGCGATCACCAGAACAACCCGTTCGGCATTCAGTGGCAAAGATATTGGGACGGCGCGCCGGTTCCTGACCTGGTGAAGACCGTTCCACACGTTGCTTTCGAGGTCGATGACCTGGCGGAGGCGATCCGGAATCAGAAGGTGATCATTGATCCCAACAGTCCGAGCGCGGGGGTGCTGGTCGCCTTCATTGAAGTGAACGGAGCACCGGTAGAGCTGATGCAAGTCGATCACTTGTTGAGGACGGACTTGTAATAAAAATGAACCCGTCCGGCGGACGTCTTGACGACTTACTTGTTGGACGGCTGGGGACCGATCTGGTCGGGAATTGAAATCGGTGAGGTAATTCCTTCGAACTCCGGCGGTAAACCCGGGAAGGAGTTGTCATTCTGCGAGGCGACGACAAGCCAACCGCCGGTTCGCTTCTCAGCGACCA